>JADLEH010000177.1 GCA_020846255.1 Propionibacteriaceae bacterium | reverse complement strand
TCGCCGCCCACGACCGGGCACCAGCCAAGGCGGGCAGGTTGGAGCGCAGCACCAACAAGGTCAGATCGGCGCCGGTGACCAGAGGGCGGGGCCAGCCCTCCAAGCCGAGGCGGCCGGCGTCGATGATCACGTCCTGGCCGGTGGCGGCGACACTGCGCAACACCCCGATCACCGGCTCCCACAGTTGCGCCAGCCCGGCAGCCTGCTCATGCGAACGGGAACCAGTCAGGATCTGGACAGCCGAATCCGGGACCTCCATCACCACCCGGGTGAGGGTTTCGGCGAGCACGCCGCTGCGCTGTGCCATCACGAGATCGATCAAGCCGGGATGCTCGGTCAGGCCACGGAAGCGGCCCGACAAGATCCCGGCCCCACCGGAAGGGTCGGCCTCCACCAGCAGCACTGGCCGCGGCCAGCTGAGCGCCATCCCCAGCGCGGTCGTGGTGACGCCCGGCGAACCTGACGCCGAAGCCAGGCAGATCACCGACACGGCCGGCTCACCTGGCCCTGGATTCCAGGATGAGCACAATCT
The DNA here is from genome assembly GCA_020846255.1 of Propionibacteriaceae bacterium. Classification (GTDB taxonomy): domain Bacteria; phylum Actinomycetota; class Actinomycetes; order Propionibacteriales; family Propionibacteriaceae; genus Propionicimonas. The sequence goes on along the minus strand of JADLEH010000177.1, from coordinate 7,930 downwards.
TGCCCGCACCCATCCAGCCAGCCAACGTCGGCCCCTGGGCGGTCGGCACGATCACATCCACCACCGTCTGGGTGTCCCCCGGCGTCGTCCGCAAAACCTTCGCAGAGATCGGATCGGTCGACCCGGTCGTGGCCGTGTGGCTGTCACCGGAAGGCACCAGCCGGACCGTGTCACCAGCCTTCAACGGCTCGGCCGGCATCATGCCCGCAGCGATCGGCACCCCCATCAACGACTCACCCGGGCCCGGTACCACCGCATCCGACACCTCGGCCGGGCTCAACAGGGTGCCGGCGGTCAGGTCCGCCGCGGCCCGCTTACCGACCAGGGAGCTCAACTCCGTGGCGGCCACGGTCTTCAGCGACGGGTCGGTGGCCATCCGGACCGTGCCGACATCCGCCGCCGTGATCACCTCGCCACGGGCCACGTCCTGCCGGACCATCACCACCTCCGTGGCTGAGGTCGCCGTGCGCCACAACACCGAGCCGCCGATCGCGCCCGCCACGGTCAGCACCACCGCCAATGCGATCAGCAGCGGGCGGCGGCGCAGCTTCGGCGAGCGGGGGACCATGCCTGGATCACTGCCCAGCGCACGGTTGGTGTCGGTGTGCTTCTCGCCTACTTCGATCACGTCGATTCCCCGATCTCCTGTACTGACCGCCCTACCGGCGGGTCACGATCACCTGCAGCTCGCCGACTTCCAGACGATGCGACCTGGTCAGCTCGAACCGGAACGTCCCCGATTGCCCATAGCCCGACCAGGTCGCCACCCAGTGCGTCGTTGCCTGCACCGTGTATTCGCCTTGCTCCTGATACGTGTGACCGCACGTCGGCGACTCCGAATCGCCGTCACCAACACGCCACTCGGTGCCCTTGCCGCACGACACGGTGCTGCCGTCGCCCATGTCCCAGACGACCTTCTCGACCCGGGCCGCCATCCTCACCCCGCCCGCCGAGATGGTGTTGGGCCCCCACGTGTGGGCAGACGGTGCCTCGACCCACATCCACACCGGTAGACCCACCAAGGCGACCGGGTCGGCGGCCTTCGGGGTGATCCCGACATCGATCGGCACGAGTTCCATCTCGTCCAGCAGCGATAAGGCAAGCTGGCGGGGGTTCACCGATGCCGGCACCCAGAACAGCAGCACAAGGCTGCCCTCCATGCACCTCACCCGCACCCAGTCGGCGGAATGTGGCGAACCGTCGTCAGGGATCGCCTCCTTCGACGGCGGGCAAGCAGGCAGCGACGGCTTGCCCGGATGTGAGGGCTTGCCGGGCTTCGGCTTCTTCGTGTCGCACACATGGCACGTGACAGCGCCGCCTGAGTCGCCGCACCCGGGTGGGCAGAGCGCGGCCTCGGCGGGCATGGCGGTCCAGACCGCGGACATGAGGCTCGCCGCAAGGGCGAGGGAGAGGCGTCGCATCAGTTGCACCCCTGGACCTCCTCGCCGGCGGCCTCCCAGACCTTGAAGTTGTCCGAACCCTTCGCCTTTCGCATGTCGTACGTTCGTTTGAGGTAGGCGGGGAACTGCTGTCCCTTGACCTTGTTTCCCTTCTTGTCGACCACGGCGGAGTCTCGGGTGTCTTTGCAGATTGAAACCTTTACCTGAGTCGCGCTGTCAGCAGCTGGGCTCGCCTCGCCTACCGTGCGGGTGAGGACCGTCATGGCCCCTTCCTCGTGCCAGCCCTTGTCCCGCCACGGTTGGACGCCGTTGAGGCTCGCCTGAATCCAGTCATCAAACGCGATGGGCTTGAGCAGCCCGATCATCTTGTACTGGCCGTACTTCAGAGGGTTCGCCCGAACCTTCGCCATGAGGGACTCGTACCGCTCGGCGGCCGCCAGCGCCGCGGTCTGATCGGCCTCGAGTGTCGGCGTGGGTGTCGGGGTCGGCGCCGTGGCGGTTGGCGTGGTCGCGACTGTGCTCGGGCTGGCTGACGTCGACGTGGCTCCAGGCGCCACGGTGGCCGTGCACGCGGACGTGCTGATCGTCACAGCCACTAGCGCTGCGGCGGCGACCCTTCGAAGGGTGCTCGGGTTCACGTGGTGCCTCCTTCCAACTCCTTAAGCCTCGAAATCGGGTCTATTCGGACACCGAGTAGCAAAGTCTCTGAGTGGCAGGTACGTGCCTGGGGTGGATTGAGACTAAGACCTTCACCGCGTTCGTGACCAGAGGTATTGATGCGGCAGGGTGAAATCCGACGGCCGAGGCGGAGATCTTCGCAGTCGGGCGAGAAGCACAACCGGCGCCCATCACGGCCTCGCCCCGGGTGGACTCTCGGCTGGTGATGAATCCTCAGGCGCTGCGTCGGTCAGTCCCGGCGTATCGGGCGAGCGCGGCGATGGATCGCGTGGTACGACGACGCACCGTGCGACCGGTGACCCCGAGTTCGGCGGCGACCAGATTGCTGACCCTGTTGCCGGTGAGGCCGCCGCGGTAGGGGCGGGGGTGAAGCTGGTCGGCGGCGTCGAGGACGGCGAGCAGCAGGTCGAAGTCGTCCTGGGTGATCGCCTCGTCTTCGAGGCCCTCCTCCAGGAAATCGACCGCTTCCTGCATGGAGTCGCCCCCGTCGGGAGCCGGCTCGTCGGGTGGCTGCTGGTCGAAGAGGATGAGTTCAGGTTCGGCGAAGTCGGCCAGGAGGTGCTTGCGCAGGTTGCAGCGAAGGTTCGCGGCGACCCTTCCGGTGGTCTGCCAGGGATAGCTGCGGACCTCGATCCAGAGTTGGGCGGCGATGTGCTGGTCGATGTCCACGTCGAGCGTGCGCAGCTGGTTGGCCAGCATGGATGCGGCGGGCATCATCAGCCACACCAGCACCAAGGCGGCGCCCTGGGCGGTGGTGGGTTCGTCGTCGTGGGCGAGCCGGGCGAGCGCGCGCAGCACGCGATCCACGTCGACGGCCGGTGCCCTGGTGACCCATTGGTCCAACGGTGTGTCGGTCGGTCGAAGGTGGAGGTCGGGTGCCTGCGCCATCCAGGCCAGCCAATGGTTATCGATCAGTCGGGTGATGCTGTCGGCGGTGATGCCGAACTGGGCTACCACGCTCATGGGAGTGCCTTCCGTAGGTTCTGCGACCACGAAAGCCCAGCCAGGCGATGTCACCATCGTTGTCCCCAGGTGATGTCCGCAACCACCAATTCGTTATCCACAGATCCGGTGAAACCCCTTGACAAGTCGATGTCCGCAATGTCCGCAAACTCGTCAAGCCCAGGGGCTTGCACAGTGGCCGGTGAGCGCGCCTGACTGGACGTTGCCGACATCGCCGCACGGATCGCGCACGTCGCAGCTGGGGTTGCGGACATCGGCTTCGACGGGTTGCGGACATCGGTTCACCGGTTCGGGTAGTCCAGCCGCGGACGGACGTCGGAGCGCGGCAACCAGGTCTGTCGGGGCGGTCCTCCGTGGTGTGGTCGCCACTCCACGCAGGTCCGATCGTCGCTGAACCAGACCACGACCGCCGGCACGATCGAGCTACGGCCCGGCCACACCAGGTGGACCAGGACCAGGCGGCCGGCTCCAGCGCGGCCGAACTTCCGGTCCTTGCCCGGCGGAGGACCGACCGCGTTTAGCGGTGCCGGCAGGAGCCGGTCCTCGTCGTTCATCTGATCATCATAAATCGAACAACTGTTCGATACCTGACCATGGTTTGGCGCCTGCACCCGTCCGGTGTCCGAACTGCTGCCCGTTCTCGGCTTAAGGAAGTAGGCAACCTGAGAAGAGGACGGGGTGGGCGCCGCCGCGATCGAGCCGGCCAGCCGCGCGCTGGGGCACCTCGGCGACGCCGCCAACCAGCTCCTCTCTGACCACGACCAGGCTGCTACAGCGCTCGCGCTGGCCTGCCTCGAAGCCGCCTCTGACCTGGCCGACACCGGGCTCGCACCAGCGCCAGTTCCCTCCCTCCCGGCCCACATTGCGATCCGCCGGGCCGCGAGCCTGCTGCAGCTCGATCCGCGGGCCGAGTTGCAGCTGATCGGGAACGCGCTGCTCAACGCGCTGACCCGGGGAGCCTGACATGGCGACCTCCGTCCGCGACCTTCTGATCCGACTCGACACCCAGGTCAGCGGCCTCCACACCCCGGTCTCCCTCGCGCCGTCCCGCCCGGCACTCGAGCGCGCCTGGCGACACGTGGTCGGCTCCGCCCGCCGACTCGACGACCTCATTCCTGCGCACACACCCGATGCGGCGGATCGGCGATTCCAGCTCATCCTGCGAAGCTTCCCGCCCGCCCCCGGACTGGCACGAAGTGCCGGATCAGCCGAGCCGCTGGTCGACCTGTCCATGACCCTGGGGACCATCAGCGACCTCCTCACCGCGCACCCGATCATCAGCCAGGCTATTCAGCAGACCGCGGGCCTCGCGATCACCGACAGGCTCCAAAGCGCCCTCGGCGCAGCCGCTGCCTGGACGCTCACGGCCAACGATGCCGGACCACCACCCGGGCTCGAAGTCCAACTTCGACGCCTCGCCGGCTACCGGACCGAACCTCCGCCTGCACCACCCTTGGCCACGGCCGCATGGCGCCTCACCAGCCCCGAAGATCCCGGCCTCGACGGCGCCGCCGCACGCTGGGCCAATGCAGCTGAACTCGCTATCGCCGATCCTCGAACCGTCTCCCAACTCGGCCTGCAGCTCACCACGGCCGGCATCGCGCTGATCTGCCGGGCCTCGGCAGCTGTCCCGCACCAACCCGGAGGTGACGGACAGCCTCCGAATGGCGGCGCGACGGCCGCGGCCGAAGCGGCGGTCGCGTGGGAACAGGCCGCCTGCTGGCCGGCCCACCTGCACTTGGGCGGGCGCAGCACCAACCTCCGCGATGCCTCCGGCGACCTTCGTAACGCCATCAACGACAGGCTGAATGACCGCGATAGAGATCCCGTCGAACACCAGCTGGCGACCGTCCACTCCGCGCTGCAGGCTGCGTGCCGGGTCGGTCACACCGCCACCGGCACGCTTCGCGAGCTGAGCTACGGAGCCAGCCGGGTCTGGACGCAGTCCGATCGCGTGGTGCCCTACCTGCAATCCGCCGAGCAACTCCTTGCTGCGTCGGGCATGACCTGGCTTCCTGACGCCGCCGGCATGCTCTCGGCCAGACCACTTCACCGCGCTGCGGTCGACGCGCAAGTCGCACTCACGCGAGCCGCCACCCTATGTCTTACCTGCCGTCCGGCCGTGCCCGGGTTGCCGGCGAAGGGAGCCGAGACTCCAGACACCGTGTGGGAGATCACCACGGCTCCGAGCCTCTGCGGCAGCGCTGAAGAGCATGCACTAGACGTGGGCCGACAGGGACACGCGAGCACCGACCGCAGGTTTCTGTAACCCTCCGTAAAGGAAACGCTACCTATGCCTACACTCTCTTACATGGAGCCCGAGCTGAACCCCTACCGACCCGGCGCCGGCCTGCAACCCCCCGAGCTAGCGGGCCGACAAGATCAGATCGGCTACTTCGACTTCCTGATCATCAGGGCCAAGCGGCACAACATCGACCGGGGCATGATCATGTCTGGTCTGCGCGGTGTCGGGAAGACCGCGTTGATGAACAAGCTCGTCGGGATGGCCGAGACCCACAGCTGGATATGCGTGGTCACCGAGGGCCAGACCAGCAAGTACGGAGTCGGTGACGTCCGCCGCCGGCTCGGGTCCGAAATCCAGGCCGCCCTGGTCAAGTTCAGCATCCGCCAGCGCATCAACGCCGGGATGGAACGCCTGTCCGAGCTGGTCGGACGCTTCAGCGTGACCGTCGGCCCTGTCTCCCTTGAACATCACCCCCAGCCCGGAGCGACAGGGCTCCTGGACCTCGACGTCGAGGAACTGGTCACCCAGATCGCCCGAGCCGCGCAGGACCGCGGGTCAGCCTTCGCCATCTTCGTCGACGAGATGCAGGATCTCGACCCCGAACTGCTCAGCGCTCTCCTCGTCGTCCAGCACAAGACGCAGCAGCAAGGGCTGCCGTTCTACCTGATCGGCACCGGCCTGCCGAACCTCCCCGCGGCGCTGACCACGTCACGGTCCTACGCCGAGCGGCTCTTCAACTACTCGGTGATCGGCCCCCTGAACGATGCGGCAGCCGCGGACGCCCTCGAGATCCCGGCCCAGCGGGTGGGCTGCAGCTACACACCCGAAGCCGTCCGCCACCTGATCAAGGCAACCAACGGCTACCCCTACTTCCTCCAGGAGTACGGACGGGCGATCTGGAACCTGGCCGGAGCGAAGACCTTCACCCTCGACGATGCGCGCGCCGCAATCCGGGTCGGCCAGGCCCAACTCGACGCCGGGTTCTTCCCGACCCGCTGGGAACGGGCCACACCACGCGAACGCGAATACATGGCAGCCATGGCCACCAGCGGCGACGAATCCGTGGGCAGCGCCAGCACAGCCGAGATCGCCCGCACCCTCGGCCAGGACCGCGAAGCCTTCGGCCCCGCACGTCAATCGCTCATCCGCAAGGGCCTCATCTACGTGCCTGAACGCGGACGGGTCGCCTTCTCCGTCCCCGGCATGGCCGACTACATCGCCCGGGTACTCGCCGAGCAAGACGACAACTAGAGACCACACCGCATGACCCGGCGGCGCTTCACCCGCGCCGTGACGAAGGGCAGGTTCCGAGACCTTCGGGAAGCTCCCTCCGAGGACGCGACACGATGCGTTCGCTCGTCGTTCTGCTCCGCTTCATGCGTCCGACCAAGTCCAACTGAACAGCCACAACCCTCGAGGCGGGCGTCCGGGTCCTTCACTCGATGAGTGAGTACCTGCCGATTCCGTGTGTGGGCGCTACCCTGCCGGCCCCCATCTGGATTTCGTCTATATATACGGCGTCTTCTCGGTGAATGCAGCCGCCTGCCCAGCCGTTCCGGAAAGCGCGTTCTCGGGGACGCTCGGGGTTCAGATCGATCTCGCGCTCGCCTGAGCGATGCCGCTGGTGGGCGCCTGCCTCAGATGCTCCTGCACAGCCTGGCCAAGATCGGTCGTGACGACTTCCCAATCAGCAGGATCGGTCGCTGCCTGGGCTGGTGGTGGATGCGCAACGGTCACGCCGAGATCTTCGGCGAGCGCGTCGACCAGGTCGGTTTCGAGGTCGACGGGCTTGGTGTGCTGCAGGATCTTGTCGGCGGCGGCGATCACTTGCGCCCCGGTTTCGGCAACGACCGCGTCGATGCCGTGCTCGGGGGTCGCGGCCCGCGACGCCCAGCCAGCCACGTAGTTGAACGTGTACTGGCCGCTATCCAGACCATGCGCCCGGGTCACGATGTACGCCACCGACTCAGCCATCACCTCCTGGCGGCCGCGGCACGCGCCGGCGTACACCTCGCCGGGGTCTGGTGGGTTGAGGGCGTGACCCAATTCGTGAGCCAGTGACTTCACGCTTTGCGCGTCATCGACATCGTCGCGGACCCGGATCTCCCGGCCGACGAAGTCGGTCAGACCGTTCGCGCCGCCACAATCCCCGCGAGTCAGCGTGAAGCCCTCGGCGGTCACCAACTCGGCCAGCGAATCCCACAGACCCGGCGGCGCCTGGCCGCGCAGCAGCTTCGGCTCCGGCGGGGTTTCCACCGGCGGATCCACCTGGCTCGCATCAAAAACCGCGACCGGGCGTACCCCCGTCATCTGCCGGACGAACTGCGGCCGTCCCTCGGCATCCCTGATCGGCTCGCCGGTCACCCGGTCGACCAACTCCACCCGGCGGGTCACCGGGCCAAGGATCTTGATCGCCTTCTCCCCTCGCCGGACCTGGTGACCCAGCGCTTGCCAGGCCCGGTACCCGGCCAGCATCGTGGCGTCGGGTCTCTGGATGAGCGCGAGCATGACGTTACCGAAGAACCCTCCGAAATTGCATCGGATGCAAGATTGGTGTGGTTCGGAGTGGCCTGACTTGGGGCTTCTCGTGACCGGTGCGGTCCGCGCGAGGCGGTTTGGATATGGCCTGTGACTAGGCCTCCGC
>JADLEH010000176.1 GCA_020846255.1 Propionibacteriaceae bacterium | reverse complement strand
GCGCCTACACCGAGCTGACCCGGATGGGCTGTGACCAGGCCCAGGGCTACTTCATGTCCAAGCCAGTGCCGGCAGCGGAGCTGAACCAGTGGCTCAACCACTGGCAGGCCCTCGACCAGTCCGCCGACATCCTGCACCTGCTCCCCACCACGGCCTGAACCGCCCGCCGTTCCTCGGCCCTACTTGGCCGTGCGATTGAGCAGGCCGGCCTCATGGGCTCGCCGGATCAGGTCGTCACGTGAGGCCGCACCGAACTTCAGACGCAACGAGACCACCTGCTTGCGGATGGTGTTCACCGAGACGTACTGCTGGTCCGCGATCTCCTGCACAGTGGCTGCTGTGGCCAGCAGCGGCAGCAGCACCTCCTCACGGGGAGTCAGCCGGAGCGGGGGTGCGATCGTAAGGGCGCCATCCCGGAGCGAATCGAAGGCTCCACGCCGAACGGCCCGGCTGAGGAAGCAGTCGCTGCCGTGCTGCCTGCCGTGCTCACCGACCAGATAGCCCCTGACCGGTGCCGGGAGGGCTGCGAAGGGCAGCAGGGTGTTGGCCTGCGCACAGGTGACGCAGGCGGCGGTTGCTGCCGAAGCGACGAGTTCGTCCCCGGCCCCACCCTGCTGGAGAGCCGCGCTCTTCGCTGCATAGAGGAAGGCACGATCGGCGAGGGAGACCTTCAACTCGAAGATGCCCTCATCGGCCTTGGAGAGGGCATCATCGAAGCGGCCGGCGCAGAGGTAGTACCAGGCCGCCGGCACCGCGGAGACGGAATCGTCCCCGCTCGCGAGCAGGTCCTCGACGAGCTGCTCGGCCCGGCTCCCGGCTCCCAGCGCGAGCAACAGCTCCACACGACACCTCAGCAGCAGGCGGTCCCAGGGATTGGCCTGCTGCAGCTCGCCGCCGGACTCGGGAACCAGCGAGTCGAACGCCGCGAGCCCCTGCTCCGGGTCCTCCCAGAGGATCGCTGCAGTGCTCATCACCGCAGCGTGCATGCGTCGGGCGTTGAACCACTGGGTGGAGGACGCGTCGACCGCGTGCAGCCGCAAGTAGTGCCTGGCCTGCTCCCGGTCCAGCGCGCGCAGGGCGGAATCCGCCTTCACCAGGTGGAAGGCCGGCTCGAGCCACACCCCCGGGCTGCACTGGTGAGCAGCGTGGTCGGCGAGGAACTTCTCGGTCACCGCCGAGTCCTGCGTCCCGCCGGACATGGCGCAGGCTGACCCGACCACCAGGGCGGCAAGGAAGCCCGGAAGGCCGCAGCCCTCGCTGAGGATCATCGCGAACTCACCTTCCCGGCGTGCCCGGGACCAGTCGCCCCGCAGGAGCGACACAAGGGAGACGATCGAGTGGAAGAAGGTGAGGGCCCTGGCCGACACCGCCGCACCAGAGAGCGAGGAGTGGCGGATCAGGTCCAGGAGGTCCTCGTAGGTATGCGTCGTCACCTCGCGCCCCGCGCCGGCAAGCGACTCGGGAATGGCGGCCTGCGCGAGCATCCACAGGGTCCCGGCCACCACGCGGGCCTCAGCGGTGCGATGGCTTACCCAGTCGCCGTGCAGCGTACGGCCGTCCCGGATCAGGGCTGTGGCCATCCGGTCGAGGTCGAGGCGATCCGACCCGGGCTCGTACGCCGATGCCAGCGCCGCGGCGAAACTGAGACCTGGATGCCTGGCCCGCAGCTCGGTGGGCACAGCTGCGTACCCGTCCCGGACGGCAGGATCTGCGAGCAGGTCACCCGGGGAGTGCATTCTCCAGATCGCCTCGAAACCCGCCCAGTCACCCGACTCGAGCGCCCATTTCGCCAACTGCGGCCCGATCCCACCGGCGGGCCGGGCCAGGCCCGCGGCCGACAGCTGCTTGCGGACCCGCTCGATCCCGGGCTCGCCGCGCTCCAGCTCTGCGAGCATCATCGCCTTGACCTCAGGGCGCAGCAGGAAGACGCCCCCGACGGCGGAATCGCGGAAGAACCCTGCCGCCTCGAGGTTGGCCAGGATGGCCCGGGCGCCTCCCCGGGACACCTCCGTTCCAGCACTGATGGCAACGGTGAGCAGGACCTCGATCGAACAGAAGTCGGCCAGGCCCACCCTCGGCAGCCACTGGGGCCAGCTTCCGGCACCCGCGAGCGAGCCGTGCCATGACGAACTCGAACTGGGCGCTGACAACGGTGAACCCGCCATGGAGCGCTCCCCTCGGGGAATGGCAGAAGCCGATGAATCCTCGGACGTGTTGGCGGACGACATCCAGTGGACGCCGGGACGGACTCGACCAGCGCAAGTGAAACCCTAGCGGGGAACCACGTCGGCGTAGAGGAAGGCCACCCGGGGGCGCCCCCGCGAGTCCTGCGGCCAGCAGTACCGGAGAAGGTTGAGCCAGCTTCTGGTCGGGAAGTCGCCGCCGGCCCGCAGCGAGGAGTCCACCCCCGCCGCGCCCATGGCCGCTTCGTAGCCTCGGGCACGTTGCCGGGCGGCCGCCATCTCGAACCTCCGACGGCGGGCCGTCCGCCGGGGCGGACGTTCAGCCCTTGACGGCGCCGGCCATGATGCCGGAGACGAGGTGGCGTCCGGCGATGGCGAACAGGGCTAGCAGGGGCAGTGTCGCGAGTACCACGCCGGCCATGATCAG
>JADLEH010000175.1 GCA_020846255.1 Propionibacteriaceae bacterium | reverse complement strand
TGGCTATGTCAACTCAAGCCGAACCCACCAGGGCAGTCCAGTGAGGACCCACTTGCATTAGGTGATGCTGTTTCGCCAGGACGTCTTTGCTCTTTGCTGGGCGGATTATGGGGTCGGGTCGGTCTTGGCGCGGGCGGCTTTCCAGACGGCTCGGGCGGCGTCGGCGTTGAGGATGCCGATGCCGACGCCGACGATGATGTCGAGCCAGCCGGGGGCGAACCAGATCGTGAGGATGTCGACGAGGATGATGGCGAGGTTGGCGAGGGCGTCGTTGCGGGCGGATAGCCAGGCGGCTATTGGCCCCGCGGCAACCACAGCAGAGCCGACCATTTCGTTGCAGGCAGAGGCGGGTCATCCAACTCGAATGACAGCAATCCCTGTTGGCACGGATGATGCCCGCCGCTGGTGACCCAGCTCGCCCCGGTGGCAGCCGACGCGGTTCCTCGCCGGTAGGCTGGCGGGTGGCGCTGTCGCGCTTTACCAGGACCCCAGGAGACCAGATATGTCACTCGCCCGATCCCTTGCCGCGGCTGGAGCCACGCTCACACTTATCGCATCGCTCGCCGCTTGCTCATCGCCGGCCGAGCCGGCCGGGTCGGCCGCGGCTGACACGCAGACCGAGCGGGTCGAGAGTCAGGCACCTGAGCCCGCAGCTGAGCCGACATGGACGCCCGTCGCGACTATTACAGGTAACGCAGATCAGCAGTCGGACACGATTGTTCTGACCGGTGGAAAGGTTCGCGTGACGTACGACTTCGTTGACAGTTCCGGCCAGGGCATGATCGTCGGCGCAGTCTACGTTCTCCCTGAGGGAACGGACCTCATGACGGACGGCGGCATTCCTGACGTCATGATTTCAGAAGCGGGCGCAGGTGAAACCATCCTCCGGAAGGACGCAGGCGAGTACTACGTCAAGGTGACCTCAGCCAACGCGAGCTATACCGTGACCGTTGAGGAAGAAAAGTAGCGTCACCCTCCTCTTCACGAACGGCCCCCCTTGAAGGCTGGTGTCTCGGTCGAAGACCATCAGCATCGAGGGGGCCCGCCTCATGCGCCGGAGCAATCCAGGGTGAGGAATTCCTCGAGCGAAAGCGGGGACTTTCAGTGAGCGCCGTCACGAGGTCACCCACTACCTGCTGTAGCGCTTCGACCACCGATCCGTCCGTGCGCTTGCGAAGGACCAAGACAACCGACCCCGAATCCCTCGGGCGACTTAATGAGGGGCGTCTTCGAGGAAGTCGACACTGTCCGCGAACAGCGACACCGACCCGATGATCAGCGCGACCGTGAACTCCACGAAGAAGTAGGCGAGGTTGAGGAGCGCGACGATATAGGGCTGGGTCACAGTGCGGGTTGTTGAGCGCGGGTGTGGGCGAGTCGGTAGGAGTCGGTGCCGGTCTCGATGATGGTGCCGTTGAAGGTGAGCCGGTCAACGATCGCTGCGCAGAGCCTGGGGTCGGTGAAGGTCTTCGTCCATCCGGAGAAGGACTCGTTCGAGGCGATCGCGATGCTGTTGTTCTCTTCCCTCTCGGTGAGGACTTGGAACAGCAGCTCAGCACCGCGGCGGTCCAGTTCCATGTATCCGAGTTCGTCGATCATGAGCAGGTCGACCCGGCCGTAGCGGGCGATCGTGCGGGCCAGGTTCTTCTCATCGGCCGCCTCGACCAGTTCGTTCACCAGCCGGGTCGCGAGCGTGTATTTCACCCGGAACCCCTTTTCGGCTGCGGCGGTGCCCAGCCCGATCAGGAGGTGACTCTTTCCGGTGCCAGAGTCGCCGATGAGGCAGAGCGGCTGCCCGCGACGCACCCATTCGCCGGTGGCGAGAGTGTTGATGGTCGCCGGGTTGATGTTCGGGTTCGCCGCGAAATCGAAGTCCCCGAGCCATTTATCCCGCGGGAAGCCGGCTGCTTTGACCCGGCGGACCGAGGAACGCCGGTCCCGGTCATCACACTCGGCCAGGAGCAGCTCGGCGAGGAACCCTTGGTAGCTGAGCTGCTCTTTCTGCGCGGCGGTGGTGGCTTCCTCAACGACCGCCCGGATCGTCGGGAGCCGGAGCCTTCGGCAGGCCTGATCGATGGCCGCGCCTGCTGCTTCCTCGGTCAGCCCGCGACGCCGCCGCAGGGTGGTGGTGATGCTGGTCGTGGTGGTCATGACGCTGTCCCTTCCTGGATCGCAACTGCGGTCTCGGGTGATGGTCGTTCCGGGAGGCGCAGCAGCTGGTCGTACGCGGCAACCGATGGCAACGGCCGCCGATCCGGCGGGAGACCGGCGATCACCGCCGCCGGGTCGGTCACAGCTAGCCGGCGCTGGGTCAGACTGACGACACGTCGCTCATGCCCGCGCGGAGGGTCGGCGGGATGACGGCCCAAACGAGACCCACCCAGTGTTTCGTGGCGGCGCGCCTCCACCGCAACAACATCAGCCGTGACCGCCCCCACGGTCAACGCCGCGGTGATCCCCCCGATGACATCCTCAGCGGCCATCGACCGATGCAAGAGAAGCACGTCGATGAGCGCCCGGGTGCCGCCGGCATCGCCGT
>JADLEH010000174.1 GCA_020846255.1 Propionibacteriaceae bacterium | reverse complement strand
CCCTGCTGGCCGTAACCCTGCTGGCCATAGCCCTGCTGGCCGTAACCCTGGCCCGACGAGCCGGGCTGGTTCTGTCCGGAGGGCTGCCCGTAGCCGGTGGGGGTCGGTTGGCCGGCGTAGGTCCACCCCGACGGAGCGCCGCCGGCCTGGCCGTACGGCTGGGTCGGGAAGCCGGCCTGGCCGTAGGCCTGGGCCGGGTGGGCGGGCTGTCCGCTGGGCTGGCCGGGGCCACCGGGCTGGTCGGCCCGGTAAGGCACCTGCGTCCGCTGGTCGGGTGCGGACCAGTTGGTCGGTGCGGGGCTCGCCCAGGCTGAGGTGGGCAGGGGACGGGTGGGCTCGACGCCGGGGTCGGCATCGACTGGCAGTACGCGGGTGGGCTCGTTCGCGTCGCTGTCTGTGCCCTGCGGCGGGCGGAATGGATCCTCAGGCTCGGCCATCTCTGACTCCGTTTCTGTGCTGCGATCCAGTCTTGGTACCTACCCAGTGCGGAGCCTGTCTGGTTCCTGTGAAGACCTGTGAAACTCAGCTGGGCAGCAGGTAACCGTCAGCAACCAGCCTACGCAGCGGCTGGAGGACCTCATCCCGGAGCGCTTCGGGGTCGGCTTCGAGGAGACCGGCGACAGCTCCGACCAGGACGCCGAGTGGGAGTTCGCCGTCACAGGCGCCGACGATCGCGGCGACTGCTGTGCCGGCCTCGACCGCCCGCCCGAAGCCGGACTGCTGGCGCAGGACCAGGTGCTGGGGGTCGGCCGCGCCGGGAGCGCCGATGGTCTCCTGGACCAGACCGCTCGCGGTGATCCAGCGCCGGGACAGGAACTCCGGAGTGGGCAACCGGGAGGGCTCGATGGCCTCGAAGAAGTCGCCGAACGCAGCCCCGACGGGCTGGTGGACGGCGTGCGGCCAGTCCTCGATCCTCAGCTCTGGCTGCTCCCGTCCGGAGTTGCGCAGGGCGATCCACCCCATGCCGACCGCCTCGATCCCCGAGGCGGCGAAGTAGTCGAGCCACCTGTGGTAGCGGTCGAGGTAGTCCGGGGTACCGGCGAGGCCGGCGTCGGTGAGCCAGATCTCGATGTACTCGAAGGGGTCAAGGAGCTCCCGCTGGAGCACAAGGGCGTCACACCCGGTGGGCCGGATCCACTCGGCCAGCCGCTCCGCCCAGGGCTGCCCGCCGGTGACCGCCCAGTTGCCGAGAACCGTCAGCACCCCGTGCTCGGCCAGGTGCGCAGCTCCGCCGGTCACGACCTGCCGCACCAGGCCATCGGCGGCGATCCTGCCTTCCCGATAGGTGAGTCGGGCATCGCCTGGCGGGCTCATCACGTACGGCGGGTTGGTGGCGATCAGGTCGAAGACCTCGCCGGCCACCGGCTCGTAGAGTGAGCCGATCCGCAGGTCCGCCGCCACCCCGGAAAGGCCGAGGGTGATCCGGGCCAGTTCGAGCGCACGTGGGTTCAGGTCGGTCGCGACGATCTCGTCCGCGTCGAGGTGCAGCGCCTGGATGCCGCAGCCGGTGCCCAGGTCCAGCGCCCTCGGGTAGCTGCCGGGCGGCACCAGCTGGCTGAGGGTCGTCGAGGCCGGAGAGGCCCCGAGGACGAAGTCATCCCGCGGCCGGCCGGCCAGCCCGTCCAGCGGGGTGGCGTCGGAGCAGATCCAGCCCTCCCGCCGGTCCGAGCCGTGCGGCTTGAGCTCGACGGTGGCGCGAAGTTCGGTGGTCCCGGTGACGAGGCCGGCGGCCAGCAGGCCCGGCAGGCTGGCCCAACCGGTGAGGCTCGCAGCCGGTACCGGCTGCTGCAGCAGCCACAGCCGGATGGCTGCGGCCTGCGGGTCGTCGGCGGCGCCCAACGAGCGGGCGGCGGCCACCGAACTGTTCCGCGCCAGGCCGGCGAGCGCCGGCTGGCCGAGTCGTTCCGCCAGCCCGTCGAGGGTGTAGCCGGCCGCCAACAGGTCGTCCCGGAGGCGTTCGATGTCGACGGAGAGGAGCATGCCTCCACCCTCGCACAACGTTGCCTGCCCTCGCCCCGACGGCTGCTCCGCCTGGAGGCGCGGACGTCGCGGTGCTGCCGGAGGCGGCGGTGTGTCGGCGCCGAGTGGCAGGCTGGGGCGCGTGGCGGTACCGGAATGGCTGGCGACGGATCCTCGGATCCGGCATCGCCATCACCGGCCGGCGACCCCCGGCGCCACCGCGGACTTCCCCGACTGGGTCGGCCAGCCGGTCCGCGAAGCGCTTGCCGGGATCGGCGTCACGCGCCTCTGGGAGCACCAGGCGATCGCCGCCGATGCCGCCTTCTGTGGTCGGCATGTCGCGCTCGCCACCGGGACCGCTTCCGGCAAGACCCTCGGCTACCTGCTGCCGGTGCTGGCAGCCACCGCTGAGTCGAGGCTCGGCTTCGAGGTGGCCCAGCGCGGCCCGCTGGAGTTGGGCCGCGGCCACTCCGCGATCTACCTGTCCCCGACGAAGGCACTTGCCCACGACCAGCTTCGGGTCTGCGACTCGCTCGACCTGCCCGGCTGGAAGCTGAGTGCCCTCGACGGTGACTCCGACGCGGTCGAGCGCCGGTTCGCCCGCGACTTCGCCCGCTTCGTGCTCACCAACCCGGACATGCTGCACCGCTCGGTCCTGCCCCGGCACCAGCAGTGGTCGAGGCTGCTGTCCACTCTCAGGTACGTGGTGGTGGACGAGTCCCACCGCTACCGCGGGGTGTTCGGGGCCCACGTCGCGGCGGTGCTGCGCCGGCTGCGCCGGTTGGCGAACCACTACGGCTCCGACCCGGTGTTCCTCAGCGCATCTGCCACCGTCTCCGATGCGGGGTCGCTTCTCCAGCGGCTCGCCGGGATCACGGGCGTCGTCGAGGTGGCCGAGGACACCTCGGCGCGGCCGGCCCTCGACTTCCTGCTCTGGCAGCCCGAGGCGGACCCGCACCACGAGACGGCCGACCTGCTGGCCCGGCTGGTCGGGGAGGGCCGACAGACCCTCGCATTCACCACGTCGAGGGTGCAGGCGGAACTGGTGGCCCTCCGGGCGCAACGCCAGGTCGCCGATGCGTCTGTGGTGGCGTCCTACCGGGGCGGGTACCTTGCCGACGACCGGCGCCGGCTGGAGGCCGACCTGCAGTCAAGGCGGTTACAGGGGGTTGCGTGCACCAACGCCCTCGAGTTGGGCGTCGACATCTCCGGCGTGGACGCCGTGATCACCTGCGGCTTCCCCGGCACGCTCGCCGGGTTGTGGCAGCAGGCCGGACGCGCCGGCCGCGCCGGGCGGGACGCCCTGGCGATCCTGATCGCCCGGCCCGATCCCCTGGACGCCTACCTGTGCGAGCATCCGGAACTGATTTTCGACCGTCCGGTCGAGCGCACTGTCCTGCATCCGGAGAACCCGCACGTACTGGCGCCGCACGTGGCCGCGGCGGCACAGGAGTGGCCGGTGACCCTCGCCGACGCCGCCTACTTCGGGGAGACGCTGCCGGCACTCGTGGACGGTCTCACCACGGCCGGCCACCTTCGCCGCCGGGCCAACGGCTGGTTCTGGACCCGCGCTGACCGGGCGGTTGACGCCATCGACCTGCGTTCGGCGAGTGGCCGGTCGGTGGAGGTGGTGGAGGCGGCCACCGGGCGGGTGATCGGCCAGATGGACCCGGGAGCCGCCGACCGGACCGTCTTCGAGGGAGCGATCTACCTGCACCAGGGCGAGCAGTGGCTGGTCACCGGTTACGACCGGGAGGGGCACACCGCCCTGGCCGTGCGGGAACGGACCGGCTACTTCACCCAGCCGCTCGGGGAGAGTGACGTGCGGATCGTCGCGACGTTGCACGGCCGCCCGCTCGGCAGGGCGCAGGTGGCCTTCGGGATGGTGGACCTGTCCAGCCGGGTCACCGGGTTCCTCCGCCGGGACGAGTCGACCGGCAAGGTCTGGGACAGCCAACCGCTGGAGGCTCCGCTGCGAGTGCTGCGCACCCAGTCGGTCTGGTACACCGTGCCGGCGGCGGCGCTGGCCGGCATCGCCCCACGCGACCTGGCCGGTGCCGCGCATGCTGCCGAGCACTGCGCCATCGGCCTGCTGCCGGCCTTCGCGCCCTGCGACCGGTGGGACGTCGGCGGGCTGTCCACGACCCTGCACCCGGACACCGGCGAGCTGACCGTGTTCGTGCACGACGGCCATCCGGGTGGGGCCGGCTTCGCCGAGCGGGGCTTCGAAGTGGTCGAGCAGTGGCTGGCCGCCACTCTGGAGCGGCTGCGCAACTGCCCGTGCGCCGCCGGCTGCCCCGCCTGCGTGGTCTCCCCGAAGTGCGGCAACGGCAACCAGCCTCTGGAGAAGGCAGCAGCCGCCACCCTCCTTGGCCTGCTCCTCGCCTGAACCCATCGGGAGCAGCTGCCGCTGACCGCGCACCGCCGGCTCAGGATCCGGGAACGACACCGCGCCGACCGGCGTACGACGTGGCGACCAACCCGTCGGGAAGCAGCGGCAGGTTCAGGGCCACCGGTTGCCGGATCGTCACGCTGACCACGAAGTCGAGGCTGTCACCCCTGCCGGCGCACCGGACCAGCTCGACCCCGTTGAGTTCGGCAAGGCGACCGGCGGTTCGGCAGCCGTTCCCGCCGCGCGCCTGTTCGGCAGCTGCCGAGAGAGCGACCAGATCGGCAGCGCCGCGAGCCCGGTCAGCCGCTACCAGGAAGGTGGCCACGACGAGTGCGGCCACGGTCACAGCCAGCAGGACCAGGATGACCGCAGCGACCAGGGCGGTGCCCGACCCCCGTTGCGGGCGCCGGGCCGGCCGCCTCAGCCGGCCGCGCGGCACGCTGGTCACGCCGGTTCCCGCTGGACGGCGGCACCGACGGACAGGGGCACCGTTGGCAGCCAGGCTGCCCACGGACGGGCAGCCAGCTCGACCAGCACGCGCACCCGTTCCCGGTCGCGCCGCACGGTGACAGTTGCCCCCCTGGGCCGGTCAGCCAGAGCCCTGACCACCGCCGCCCGGTCGCCCCTTGCCTCCTGCCGGGCCACCTCAACGGCCGTCTGCTGGCACCTCAGCACCAGCCCGACTAGTGCCAGCGCCCATGCCAGCAGGACGCAGGCCAGCGCAGCGCCGATACTGGCGAGCGCGAGCTCTGCTGTCACCATCCCGCGCTCTCCACCGGCCCTGCCGGCCGGGTGACCGGCCCGGCGCCGGCGGACCGGCCGGCCCAGACCGGCCGGGGGTTCCCCGGCCGGCTGGGGGTGAGGCTCAGCCGCCGGCGATCGCACTGAGGATCGCCTTGATGATGGCCTTGATGATCTCCCAGATGATCCGCTGGAACTCCGGGTTGTTGAGGATGCCGATCAGCACCCCCACCATGCTCACGGTCGCCACCGTTCCCACGGCGTACTCGGCGGTGGTCATGCCCCGCTGGTCGCGCTGCCGCCCGACCTTCGCCAGTCCAACGGCCATGCCTGCTCCTTCCCTCGGCGTCCGGACGGACGCATCCACACCTTCAGCAGGAGTTGGCCCGGACCGGTCACGGGGAGCGGACGCCTGTGGACGGGACTCCGGCCACCGGCGCCCTGTGGACAACCGCTTCAGCCGAAGAGGTGCCCGGCGACGCCGCCGACGATCGGCACCACCCCCAGCAGGAGGAAGGCCGGCAGGAAGCAGAGCATCAGCGGCAGCACGCTGCGGACCCCCACCCGGCGCGCCCGCACCAGGGCGGTGGCCTGGGCCGCCCGCCGGGCCTCCGCCCCGAGCGTGCGCAGCGTTGCGGCGAGCGTCACCCCCGAGCCGAGCGTCCGGGACACTTCCCGCCCGAGCGCAGAAAGGGCCGGTTCGGCCATCGCCAGGTCGGCCCAGGCCCGGGCCTCGTCGGCGCCGAGGCGGACCGTGGCCGAGACCTCGGCGAGAGCTGCCCCGAGGGGCCCTTCATGGACCCGGGCCAGCTCGGTGGCAGCCGTCCGCAGCGGCAGCCCCGACTCCAGGCAGACGGCCAGCAGGTCGCAGACCTGCGGCAGCTCGGCCGCCAGCAGCTCCCGCCGGCGAAGCACCCCGCCCGCCTGCAGCCGCCCCAGCACCCACCAGCTCGCCCCGCCAAGGGCCGCTGCCACAGGAGCAGCCACCCAGCCGAGGCCGATCGCCAGCGGCAGTGCGCTCGCCGCCACGGCAACGGCTTGCAGCAGCCGCCGCCGGCTGCCGACGGGCTGCCTGCGGTCCGGTCCCGGACGCAGCCGGACCCCTGGCGACGACCGCCAGCACAGGATCGCCAGCCCCACCGCGGCCGCGGCCAGCAGGTACCACCTCGGGTCAGCCATCTCCGCCGTCCGCGATCCCCTCGGTCCAGAACACACCGGCGCAGCCAAGGGCCACCCCCAACACCAGGCTCAACTGACCCGGCAGCGAACCGGTGAGGAACGCCACCGGGTCACCCCCGAGGCCGTAGCCGAGCAACAGTCCGGCCGCGGGGAGCACCGCCAGCAGGCGGCCGGTTGCGCGGGGTGCGGACAGCTCCGCGTCGACCACGTCCTGCACGGACCTGGCGGCTGCGAGCCGTTCGGCCAGGGCGTCCAGCGTCGCGCTCAACGAGGCGCCGGTCCGTTCCGCCACCTCCCAAGCGACCCCGAGCTCGGCCAGACCCGAGCATCCGGGCCGACCACCCAGCCGACGCAGCACCGGGCCGACCGTCCCGCCCACCCGCTGCACCGCGGCCACCTCGGCCAGGACCGGCGAGTCGCGGGCGGCAACCCGCAGGGCGTCCGCGGGAACGTGCCCGACCCGCAACAGGCCCGCAAGGAGCTGGCAGGCGCCTGCGACAGCTGCAGCGCTGGCCGTGGCGGTTGCCCTTCTGGCATGACGCCGCCAGATCAGCAGCGCCGTCACCACGGGAGCGATCACAGCGAACCCGATGGCAGCACCGACAGCGCCGACGACCACAGCTCCGGTCGCGACTCCCGTCGCGACGAACCCGATGGCAAGGACCGGCCGGCCTCTGCGGGCCCGGCCAGCCCTGCCCCCCGCGCCGTCATCCAGCGCCTGGAGGCGGGCCCCGGGCGGCCCGGCGACCAGGAGCAGGCAGCAGACCAACACCGCTGCGGCGGCCAGCACGCTCACAGCCCCACCAGCCGGTTCAGCTCGTCGTGGCACTCACCCCGAAAGGTCCCACCACCGGGGACGAACCGGACGGCAGGCAGGCTCCGGCACCGGCCGGTGGCCGGGTCCGGCCGGACCAACCGCAACTCATCCACCCACCGCCGGCCATCCGGAAGCCGCCGCACGTGAACCAGCACCTGCAGGGCTGCAGCGAGCTGGGAGTGCAGCGCGTCCCGCCCCAGCCCGCCCAGGGCGGCAAGTGCCTCCAGCCTCGCCGGCACGTCGGCCGCGGAGTTGGCATGGACCGTGCCGCAGCCCCCTTCGTGACCGGTATTGAGTGCACTCAACAGGTCTGCCAGCTCTGCCCCGCGCACCTCACCGATCACCAGGCGGTCGGGGCGCATCCGCAACGCCTGCCGCACCAGCTGGGTCAGGTTCACAGCCCCTGCCCCCTCTGCGTTGGGGGGCCGGGCCTCCAGCCGGACGCAGTGTGGGTGCGCCGGGCGCAACTCGCGGGAGTCCTCGGCGATCACGATCCGCTCGGTGGCCGGAACCAGCCCGAGCAGCGCGCCGAGGAGGGTGGTCTTGCCTGAACCGGTGCCCCCCGAGACCAGGAAGGCGAGCCGACACGCGACCAGGGCCGTCAGCAGCTCGGCGCCCTCGCCGGTCACGCTTCCGGAAGCTGCCCAGTCGGCCAGGCTCAGCCGCTGCCGGTTCGGTACCCGCAGGGAGAGGCAGGTGCCGGCGTCGGCGACGCAGGGCAGCACAGCGTGCACCCGGACGCCGTTCGGCAGCCGGGCGTCAACGAACGGGACGCCATCGTCCAGGCGGCGCCCGACCGAGGCCGCCAGCCGCACCGCCAGCCGCCGCAACTCCTCCTCGCCGGAGAACCGGACGGCTGCGGGCTCCAACCCTGCACCCCGGTCGAGGAAGACCTGGTCGGGGCCGTTGACCAGCACGTCGGTTACTCCTGGCAGCTGCAGCAACGGGTCGAGCACCCCAGCACCGAGGGAGTCGCGGCGAAGGGCTGCCACTGTTTCGCGCACCACCGTGTCGCTGACCAGCAGCCCGAGACCGCGCAACGCTGCCCCGACCTCGACGGGGCCCGGCGCCTGCCCGAGATGCCCCAGGTGGGAGCGGACCGCATCCAGATCGACCTCAGCCATTCCCCGCCTCCTCCACGAGTTCCGCCAGCAGCCGGGCCACCACCCTCCGGTACCGCCGCCGGGAGCCCCGGGCCGGCGGCTCCCCGCGCTCCGCGGCAGCGGCCAGCGCCTTCTCCTCCGGCAGCCTCGCGAGTACCGGGTACCCGACGGCCTCCGCCACCAGGTCGGGCGGCAGGCCACCCGGTGCGCGCCGCAGGACCAGCTCCGGGCTCTCCAGGCCGAGGGCAGCCACTGTCTGCCGCGCCGCCGCGACCCCGCGGATGCCACTGGCCACGACCAGCAACTGCCGCGTCGACAGCCGGACGGCCTCCCGCGCCGCCGGGCCGAGCGAGCGTCCGGCGTCGAGGACCACAAGGGAGTGCCAGGACCTCAGGCCGGCGACCACCGCCGCCAGCGGTTCCCGGGCGAGGTCGAGCGCAGGTCCCCGCGCCATCGAAACAACCGAGACCCGGTCAACGACCGGCAGGTGTGCCCGCAAGTCGCCCAGTTGACCCTCGGCGCCGTTCAGCCGGGGCCACCGCCAGCCCCGGGTCTGCTCGGCGCCGAGCAGCAGGTCGATCCCTCCCCCCAGCGGGTCGACATCGACGAGCGCCGCACCCTGCGGCCGGTCAGCACCGAGCTGGGCCAGGGCAGCGGCGAGGGTGGAGGCGCCCACCCCGCCGGAGCCACCCAGGACCACAACGACCGGCGAACGTGCGCGGCTGCTGCCCTCCACCAGCACCGTCGCCAGCCAGGCCGCACCCTCCGGCAGCGGGATCACCCTCGCCGACAGTGGCGTCGACCACGCCGAGAGCGTCCCGACGTCGGTTCCGACCAGGAACACTCCGTCCCGGTGGGGCAGCGCCCGGCCGGCCAGCCGTCTCGCCTGGTCGTCCGCGACCAGCACCACCGCAGCATCGCGCCAGGGTCCGGCCACCTGCTCGAGGTCGGTGACCACGGCAGCCCCGAGTTCGTGCGCAGCGACAGCGGAGAGGATCAGGTCCTGGGTGTCGCCCGGTCCCGCGACGACCAGGACATCACTGCGCTCCGCCACGACCACACCTTCGGCACCGGGCAGCCCGTGCCGTCAGGCGACCCGCAGCCTGTGGACGGACCCACCTGCAGTGCCGGGGTTGTCCACAGCGCGCACCGCCCCACCGGAGGTTCAACCGGGGACCAGCGGCCCGACGACTTACGATGCGGCCATGAGCAACCGGAGCACGGGCGCCTTCCCGTCGACAGCCGTCGACTGGTTGGCTCCGGCCGCGCCCGGCCCGCTGCTGGCCGTCGGACGGGCTTCCGCAGCCACCGCTGCCCGGATCTCCCGCCTCGGCAGCAGGGCCACCATCACCGACAAGTCGGCGGCGGCCGTGCAGGCTGCCTGCGACCGCTACCCGCACATGGTGGGCATCACGGCTGCCCCGGACGCGCTCCCCTTCGTCCCCTGCTCCTTCGACGAGGTGCTGGTCGTGCAGGGCATGCACCTGCTGCCACCCGGACTGGCGCTGGCCGAGTTCGCCCGGGTGCTCGCCCCCGGGGGCCGCCTCGCTGTGCAGTTCACCGTCCGCGACGACTCGGTGCCCTGGGTCCGACGGCTGGCAGCGATCCTGCGGGTCTACGACCCCGAGGCGATGAGCAGCGGCGAGGAGCTGTACTCGATCGCATCGATCGCGGCGTCACCGCACTTCCCGGTACTGGAGCATCGATCGTTCCGGATGTGGGTACCGATCACCCGGGACGGGATGCTGGAGCTGGTCAGCAGCTCACCCCGACTGGCCAACCTCGGCGAACCCGAGGCCGATCAGCTGCTGGCCGAGGTCGGGGCGCTCTACGACTCCTCGGCCCGGCGGCCCGAACCGCTGCTGCTGCCGTACTCGGTGCTGTGCTGGCGGGCGACGGTCGACCACAGTGAGCTGAGCGCCGAGCTGCACCTGCCGGACGACGGGCTGCAGATCAGTTTCTGAGCAGGACCCGATGTGGCCCGCGCCGGCGGGCAGAGGAACGTGTCCCGCCCGACCCGGGCAGCCGTTAGGCTGGCCACACAGCGCGCCGAAGGAGTAGGAATGGCCGACCAGTCCGACATCGCCGAGGTAATCAAGAACATCCAGGCTGACGTCACCGCCATCGTCCGGGGTGAACTCGAGCTGGCCAAGGCCGAGCTGATGCCCCAGGCCAAGGCCGCGGGGATCGGGGCCGGGCTGTTCACGGTCGCGGCCGTCGTCGGCCTCACCGGGTTGACGGTGCTGCTCCTCGGGCTGGCGTTCTGGCTCTCCCTCGGCTTCCAGGTCTGGTTCCAGCTCGAGCTGCTCGCAGCACTCGCCTGGGGCTTCGCCGTGATGGCAGTGCTGTTCTTCCTCGTGGCCGGCGCCATCGCCCTCGTCGGCAAGAACCAGCTCAAGTTCACCGGGGTCACCCAGGCCGCCGCGAGCACCGAGGCGACCGTTGCCGCAGTGAAGACCGCAGTGGAGAAGGGCAAGGACGACGTCGCTGCCCTATCCCTCACCGGACGCAGGCCCGAGCTCGAACCCTGAGCCGGGCCGACCCGGAGGGCGCAGCTGCTCGTCCGGACGTGACCGGGCTCGCGGACTGACGCGGCCGGCGGTGCGCTCGACGACGGCCCCTTACCCCAGCCGGTAGATCCGGGACTCCCAGCCGGCCAGCTCAGCCCCGGTGGCGGCGTGGGTTCCCAGGAGCACCTCGGCACCGTCCAGCGACGGCAGGTCGGCCAGTGGCAGCGCCGCCGGCTCCGGGGACCAGTTGGCCACCACGAGCAGCACCTCCGCCCCGAGGGTGCGGGTGTAGCAGAACAGGCGCACTTCCTCCGGCAGGAGCAAGTCGAAGCGACCTTGCCGCACCACTTCCAGCTGGTGCCGGAGTTCGATCAGCCGCCGGTAGTGGTGGAACACCGATCCCGGGTCGGCGATCGCGGCGGCGGCGTTGATCTCGACGTGGTTCGGGTTCACCCGGAGCCAGGGCTCACCCTGTCCGAAGCCGGCGTTCGGGCCGGCGTCCCACTGCATCGGGGTGCGGGCGTTGTCGCGGCTCTTGAAGGCGATGGCGGCCATCAGCTCCTCCGGGTCAGCACCCCCGCTGACGGCCTCGGCGTGGAAGCGCAGCGACTCGAGGTCGTTGTACTGCTCGATCGCTGTGAACCCGGCGTTCGTCATGCCGAGTTCCTGGCCCTGGTACACGTAGGGCGTGCCCTTGAGCAGGTGCATCGTCGTCGCGAGGGTCTTGGCCGAGGTGACCCGGAACTCCTGTGAGTCGTCGCCGAACCGCGAGACCGAACGGGGCTGGTCGTGGTTCTCGAAGTAGAGGGAGTTCCAGCCCTCTTCGGCCAGCCCGTACTGCCACTGGGCGAGGTTGGCCTTCAGCTCGGGCAGGTGGAGCGGCTTCAGGTCCCACTTGACGCCCAGCTGGTCGAGGTTGACGTGCTCGAAGGTGAACACCATGCCCAGCTCGCCGGCTTCGGCTGCGGTGTGGGAGCGGGCCTGCTCGACGTTGACCAGGATCATCTCGCCGACCGTGAACAGCTCCCGCTCGGTGATGCCAACCTCGCGGTTCATCTCCCGCAGGAACTCGTGCAGCCGCGGCCCCTCCACCACCAGCGATGGGTCGTAGCACAGCCCGCCGGGACCGTTCACCGGCCCGTCGGCCAGCGGGTAGGTCTTCGAGATCAGGTTGATGACGTCCATCCGGAACCCGTCGACGCCCCGGTCGAGCCACCAGCGCATCATCTCGTAGACGGCCTGCCGCACCGCCGGGTTCTCCCAGTTCAGGTCCGGCTGCTTGGCGCTGAACAGGTGCAGGTAGTACTGCCCTGAGGCCGGGTCGAACTGCCAGCCCGGCCCGGAGAAGAAGGAGCCCCAGTTGGTCGGCTCGGCTCCCGGGGTCCCCGGCTCGTGGCCGGCCCGCGCGGGCCGCCAGATGTACCAGTCCCGCTTCGGGGAGGAGACGTCACGCGACTCGACGAACCAGGGGTGCTCGTCTGAGGTGTGGTTAACGACGAGATCCATCACCAGCTTCATGCCGCGCTCGTGGAGCCCGGCGATCAGGGCGTCGATGTCGGCGAGGGACCCGAACAGCGGGTCGACATCGGTGTAGTCGGAGATGTCGTAGCCGTTGTCGTCCATCGGGGAGCGGTACACCGGGGACAGCCAGACCACGTCGACCCCGAGGGCACTGAGGTGGTCGAGGTGGGCGACGATGCCGGGGAGGTCGCCGACGCCGTCACCGTTGCTGTCGGCGAACGACCTCGGGTAGATCTGGTAGACCACTGCGCTTTGCCACCAAGGAGCCATGGGTCCATCTTCGCCGTGGACGTCGGAGCTCCGCAGCCGTTGGCGCATACGTAGCTTCCGCCGACGCGTCAGAGGCGCTCGCTGAGGAAGCGCGGCGGGATCTCGCTGGTGCGGTCGGCGTCCCAGGGCAGGGTCCAGCCGAGCAGGTCGAACAGCCCGTCCAGCAGGTAGGCGGTGAAGCCCCACACGTACAGGTCGTCGAGCAGGAACGCCGGGCCGCTGAAGCCCCCCGGGTGCACCCAGGTGCCGCGGTTGGCCGGGTCGAGCAGCCGGGCCACCGGAACCTGGTGAACGGCTGCGACCTCGCCGACGTCCACCGGCACCAGACCTACCGGTTCCGACCACCAGCCGACCACCGAGGTCACGTCGAAACCGCTGCGGGGAATGTGCGCGGCCGGCAGCACGCCAAGCACCGTCACCGCTGCCGGCTCGACGCCGACCTCCTCCTGTGCTTCCCGCAAGGCTGCGGCGACCGGGTCCACGTCGACCGATTCGATGCCACCGCCGGGGAAGGCGATCTGCCCGGCATGGGAGCGCAGGTCGGCCCGCTTCTCGATCAGCACCAGGTCGTAGCCGTCACCGCCGGGTCCGAGCAGGATCAGCACGGCTGCCCGGCGCTGGCCCCGCGGGCTCCGCGCGCCCTGGATGAAGTCGAGGGCGTCCGGCCGGGCGAACTTCTGCTGGGCCGACAGCAGCTCGGGCGGTACCGGGGTGTTCATTCGCCCAGCCCTTCGGCCACCCACTGCTGGATGTTCTCCAGCGACACGAACTGGCCCGGGTGCCTGGCGACCACCAGTCCGTCGGCATCGATGAGCAGGGTGTAGGGGATCCCGGTGACTCCCAGCGGGCCCCTGAGCCGGTGCTCCTCGTCGACCAGGTGGGGGTAGGTCATGCTGGTCAGCTCGGCGAACTCGATGGCGAGTTCCGGCTGCGGGTCGGAGTAGTCGATACCGAGAACGGCAACCTGCTGCTGGGTGCTGGCGAAGGCCGACAGGTGCCCGGCCTCAGCCCGGCAGGGCTCGCACCACTGCGCCCAGAGGTTGATCAGCATCGGGCCCCGCAACCCCGCCAGGCGCAGGCTGGTGTCGCCACCGAGGCAGTCGAGGACGAGGTCGGGCAGACCGCCGGGCACTGCCGGCGCCTCGCTGCTCGCCGGGCAGTCCGCGATCCCGGCAGCCTTCCGGGCGGCCACCAGGTCGGTGGGCCGGCTGCTCGGCGTCGGCGCCGAGGGAGTGCTCCCTTCGCCGACGCCGGGCAGGAAGCCGGCGCAGCCGGCCAGCAGGGCTGCCAGAGCGACCACCCCGGTGGCAAGAGCCCTCCGGACGCCGCTCACCCGCGTGGCTCCCGCACCAGCTTGGCCGCCACCTTCGGATCGGTGGGACCCTCGCCGAAGGAGGGGCAGAGGGCCGCCAGCGGACAGGCCCCACAGGCGGGACGGCGGGCATGGCAGCGGCGGCGGCCGTGCCAGATCACCCGGTGGTTCAGCTGGAACCAGTCCTTGCGCTCGAACAGGGCGCCGACCTCGGCCTCGATCCCGGCCGGCGTCTGCTGGTCGGTCCAGCCGAACCGGTGCGCCAGCCGGATGAAGTGGGTGTCCGTTGTGATGCCGGGGACACCGAAGCCGTCGGTGAGCACAACATTGGCCGTCTTGCGCCCCACCCCGGGCAAGGTCACGAGCTTGTCGAGCGTCGAGGGGACCTCGCCGCCGAATTCGGAGACCAGGGCCGCGCCGAGCTTCAGCAGGGCATCGGACTTGGCGCGGAAGAAGCCGGTGGGCTTGATCAGGTCCTCGAGCTCGGCACGGTCGGCCGCAGCGAGTGCCGCGGCGTCGGGGTAGCGCGCGAAGAGCACCGGGGTGACCGTGTTCACCCGCCGATCCGTGGACTGGGCGGACAGCACGGTGGCCACCAGCAACTGCAGCGGGTCGGCGTGGTCGAGTTCGCAGTGCGCGTCCGGGTACAGCTCACCGAGCAGGCCGTTCATGCGCCGGGCGCGCCGCACGAGCGCGAGCCGGGTCTCGGTTGCGATCACGTCAGAACGAGGCCGCGCTGGCCTCGACGACCAGTTCGACCTCGACGGGCGAGTCCAGCGGCAGCACCGCTACGCCGACCGCGCTGCGGACGTGCTGGCCGCGGAGGCCGAAGATCTGCTGGAGCAGCTCCGAGGCGCCGTTGGCCACCTGCGGCTGACCGGTGAAGCCCGGGTCGCTGGCCACGTAGACGACCAGCTTGACCACCCGGCGGATGCCCTCGATCCCGCCGACGACGGACGCAGCCGCTGCCACGGCGTTCAGCGCAGCGATCCTGGCCAGCTCGGCCGCCCGCTCGGGGGTGACCGTCGCGCCGACCTTGCCGGTCTCGACCAGCCTCCCGCCGACGAAGGGCAACTGGCCGGCCGTGAACACCTGCCCGGCAGAGACCAGAGCCGGCAGGTAGGCGGCCACGGGTGTCGGCACCACCGGCAGTTCCAGGCCGAGCTCGGCCAGCCGCGTCGAAGCCGCGACTTCCTGGAGTTCCTCGTTCATTCGGTTACCGGTCGCTTCAGGTAGGCCACCAGGTTCTGCGGATTCGGCCCTGGGACCACCTGGACCAGCTCCCAGCCGTCCGCCCCCCAGGTGTCGAGGATCTGCTTGGTTGCATGAACCAGCACCGGAACGGTCACGTACTCCCATTTCGTCATGGGTTCACCATATTCAGCGGTGGTGACGCCGGAGAACACCTGCCGCCGGGAACCGGGCCTCCGGCGGCCCACCTACGAGCTCAGTGCACCTGGTCGGCGCGGCGCGCCTTCGGGCAGAGGATCGAGGTCCAGGAGGTGATGTCGGTGCGCTGGCGAAGCAGCTGTCGCCGCTCCCGCTCGGTCAGTCCACCCCAGACGCCCCACTCGATGCGGTTGTCCAGGGCTTCGGCAAGGCACTCGTTGCGCACCGGGCAGGTGAAGCAGACCGAACGCGCGCGCTTCTGGTCGGCGCCCTCGGGGAAAAGCTCATCCTGCAGGCCCCGGCACTTGGCCTGAAGTGTCCAGTCATCGACTCCGAGCGACACTGCTCTCATCCTCTCGCCGGGGGTTGCAACCGCCAGAACGGCTATACGTAATTGCTAGGCGTACGAATCAGGTTATGTCAAGAAGCTGCCCTTGGCTAGGGGTGACTTACCCGCTCGGCGTGGGGTGGACCCGGGCTTCAGGGCAGGTGGGCGCCTTGACGTACCCTAGAAGCCATGCGCATGGGGAAACGGCTGTACTCGCTGATGATGTTCATCTTCGTCTCGTTCCTCGGGGGGTTGCTCGCTGCGGGTCTGATCGTGCCCATCGCAGGGATGGCGACGACCACGGGAACCACCCTGGTGAACAGCCTCGACCAGCTGCCCACGGAGCTGAAGGCCCCGCCGCAGCCTGAGCGCTCCCGCCTGCTGAACTCCGACGGCTCGACCCTCGCGTTCTTCTACGACGAGAACCGGATCTACGAGCCCCTGGACAAGATCGCCCCGATCATGCAGCAGGCCCAGGTGGCCATCGAGGACCACCGGTTCTACCAGCACGGCGCCATGGACCTCCAGGGCACGTTGCGCGCACTGGTGCGCAGCAGCCAGGGCAACACCCAGGGCGGATCGAGCCTCACCCAGCAGTACGTGCGCCTCGTGCTGGTTGAGATCGCCGACCAGAAGAACGACGCGGCGGCCAAGGCCGCGGCCACCGAGAACACCATCGCCCGCAAGATCCGGGAGCTGCGGTACGCGATCGCCATGGAGAAGGAGCTCAGCAAGGACACGATCCTGGAGAGCTACCTGAACATCGCCTACTACGGCGACGGCGCCTACGGCGTCGAAGCCGCAGCGCGGCACTACTTCGGGGTCTCGGCGGAGAAGCTCAACCTTCCCCAGGCAGCGATGCTCGCCGGGCTGGTCCGGAATCCCGTGGCAACCAACCCGGTCGACCACCCGGCCCTTGCGATCGAGCGTCGCAACAACGTTCTCGACCGGATGCGGGAGCTCGACCTGATCACCGACGCGGAACTGGCCGAAGCCAAGGCCGTCGGGTTCGACAAGAAGAAGGTGCGGGAGTCCCGGCTCGGCTGCGCCAACGCCGAGTTCCCGTTCATCTGCGACTACGCCTTCCGGAGCCTGCTGAAGACCACGAGCCTCGGCAGCACTCCGGAGGAGCGCAAGGACCGGGTGTTCCGCGGCGGCCTGACCATTCAGACCCAGATCGATCCCAAGGCCCAACGAAAGGCCGAGAAGACGATCAAGAACTACCTCTCGGCCAAGGACCCGGTGGTCTCGGTCATCACCATGATGGAACCCGGCACCGGCCTGATCCGCGCGATGGCCCAGAACCGCAACAAGATGGGCGACAACGACAACGGCAAGAAGTGGAAGGGCGAGACCTACTACAACTATGCGGTGAACCAGTCGATGGGCGGCGCCGACGGCTACCAGGGTGGTTCGACCTTCAAGGCGTTCGTCGCCGCAGCTGCCCTGGATGAGGGGCTCGGCAGTTACGGGACGATCAGCGCCAAGGCCCACATGAACTTCAAGAACCAATTGTTCAAGACCTGCAACGGGACCTTGAAGCTCAACAAGGACTGGAACGTCGACAACGCCAGCCCGTCCGGTCGGATGAACATGTGGTACGGCACGAAGCACTCCGTCAACACCTACTACGTCCAGCTCGAACAGCAGGTCGGCATGTGCCCGGTGACCAAGATGGCCAAGCGCCTCGGGCTGGAGATGTCCAGCGGCGAGGACATCGTCGAGAAGTACAACCAGATCCCGGCCTTCACCCTCGGCTCGGTTGAGGTGACGCCGCTGTCGATGGTCGAGGCCTACGGCACTTTCGCCGCCCGCGGCAAGCACTGTGAGCCGATCATCCTGAAGTCGATCAAGACCAAGGACGGACAGCCGCTGGACGTCCCCAGCGCCAACTGCAAGCAGGTGATCTCCGAGGAGGTCGCCGACGCCATCAGCAAGATCTTCAGGGGTCCCTACGAGGGCGGCACCGCCACCTCGGCGAAGGTTCCCGGGGTGACCATGGCCGGCAAGACCGGGACCGTGCCCCTGAACAAGGCCGTCTGGACGGTCGGATTCACCCGCGACCTGGTCGGCGCAGCCGTGATCAGCTACGACAACT
The DNA here is from genome assembly GCA_020846255.1 of Propionibacteriaceae bacterium. Classification (GTDB taxonomy): domain Bacteria; phylum Actinomycetota; class Actinomycetes; order Propionibacteriales; family Propionibacteriaceae; genus Propionicimonas. The sequence goes on along the minus strand of JADLEH010000174.1, from coordinate 1,832 downwards.
CCAAGAAGTTCGCCAAGTTCTGGAAGGGCAAGTCGAGCTTCCTCCGGTATGTGACGCTGCCGGCCTCGGGCCGCTGGCTCAGCGGCTTCTCCGGCAACAACGCCGGGGCGAACCTGCTCAAGCCGGCCTTCGCAGCAGCGATCGCCGATATCGACGAACGGCGCTCCTTCGTCGATCCGCCGAACTCCATCCTGCAGGGCGAGCGCGTCAACATCCCCAGCTGTGCGGGCATGGGCGCCTCCAGCTGCGCAGCTCTCCTGCGCCGCGCGGGCTTCACCACCTACTACGTCAATGTGGAATCCGAAGAGCCCAAGGGCACGTTCGTGGGAACCAGCCCGGCGGGCTCGGCCCCCAAGTTCAGCCAGATCGCCCTGCTGATCAGCAAGGGCCCGAAGGTGGTCCCACCGCCACCCACCGAGAGCCCGAGCCCGTCACCTACCCCGACCCGTCGCGGCCGGCGGTGATCGGCAAGCTCGCCGGACGGCTGGCCCTCGCGGGTGCCGCATGCTTCGCGTACGGCGCCCTGATCGAGGTGAACGCCTTCCAGGTTCGGCGGGTGAGCCTGCCGGTCCTGCCTGCCGGTTCCCGCAAGGTCCGGGTGCTCCATATATCCGACATCCACCTGCTGGCCGGCCAGCGGGCCAGGCGCCGGTTCGTGGCCTCCCTTGCGGGTCTGGAACCGGACCTCGTGGTGAACACCGGCGACAACATCGCCGAGGCCGCAGCCCTGGAACCGTTGTTGTCGGACTTCGGCCGGCTGCTGGCGGCGCCGGGGGTGTTCGTCTTCGGCTCGAACGACTACAGCGCTCCGAAGCTCACCAATCCCCTGGCCTACCTGGCCCGTTCCACCAGCCGGCACGGTACCCCGCCCGACCGCGGCGAACTGCCGACCGAGGACCTGCGGGCGGGCCTGGCCGCAGGCGGCTGGCATGACCTCAACGGCGGCCGGATCACGCTCGACGTGCAGGGCGTCCGCCTCGAGCTGCGCGGCACGGACGATGCCCACCTGCACCGGGACGACTACTCCCTGGTGGCCGGGAAGCCGGCGAGCGTGGACTTGGCGATCGGCGTGACGCACGCTCCGTACGCCAGGGTGCTGGACGCCATGACCGCTGACGGGGTGCAGCTGGTGTTCGCCGGCCACACCCACGGCGGGCAGGTCTGCGTCCCGGGCTGGGGCGCCCTCACCACCAACTGTGACCTGCCGGCCTCGCAGGCGAAAGGCCTGAGCCGGTACGAGACGGCCGCCGGCTCATCCTGGCTGCACGTGTCGGCCGGCCTCGGGAGCTCACCCTTCGCCCCCTACCGGTTCGCCTGCCCGCCAGAGGTCACCCTGCTCACTCTCACTCCGGTCCCGAATGGCTGACCGGCACCAGTTCGGCTAAGCTGCCACTCGGCCCGGACCTGGTCCGGCCGGTTCGGGGTGTGGCGCAGCTTGGTAGCGCGCATCGTTCGGGACGATGAGGTCGCAGGTTCAAATCCTGTCACCCCGACCAGCATGAAATGGTCCCTGGCTAGCGGAAACGCTGGTCAGGGACTTTGCTGTTTCAGAGTTTGGGCATAACTGGGGCACAACGGGTGCGCACCCTTCCCGAACCCTCAGCCTTGCAGGGGGTTCGCGATGCGGCCGAACAGGGCGTCACTGGCGGGAGTTTCCGCGCGGCTGTACCGGATATTTCGATAACTGGCCTGCTCGCGGGCCACCCACTGGCGGACCCGGTGGTCAAGACCCGGGCCAATCAGGGACTGGACTTCAGCACCACCACGCCGGCACTCATTGACGACGCGGGTTCGTGATCAGCAGGTGGAGCAGCACAAGAGGACGAGAGAAT
>JADLEH010000173.1 GCA_020846255.1 Propionibacteriaceae bacterium | reverse complement strand
GGACCTTGCGGGAACTCGCCGGCGTGATGACCCGCCTGCCCCAGGTGATGATCAACGTCCCGAACGTGAACAAGTCACGGGCCGGGATCGACCCGGTGGTCAACGCAGCCGTGTCCGCGGAGGCCAGGGCCCTCGGGCGCAACGGCCGCGTCCTGCTGCGCCCTTCGGGCACCGAGCCCTTGGTGCGCGTCATGGTCGAGGCCGAGACCGCCGAGCGGGCCAAGGAAGTCGCCGAGCGGCTCGTCGACGTCGTGCGTGACCGCTTGTCGCTGGAGCCCGCGCGCTGAGTTGCGTCCGCCCGGCGGCCTAACCGTCCAGGCGCCTGCCCAGCACCAGGGCATCCTGCCTGGCGTAGCCGAGGTGTTCGTAGAAGTCGAGGACGCTGGTGTTGTCGGTGCGCACCATGAACTGGATCTTCGGCAGGTCCCGCTCGACCAGCCACGCCTCGGCGGCGGCCATCAGCTCCCGGCCGAGGCCGCGCCCGCGGGCGGAGTCGGCGACCGCCAGGTAGTACACCCAGCCGCGATGGCCGTCATGACCGACCATCGCAGTGCCGACCAGTTCGCCGTCGTCGCGGATGCCGAGGACGACGGAGGCCGGCCCGGCCACCGCCCGCCTGAAGTCGCCGGCGGCATCGTTCCACGGCCGGGTCAGGCCGGTCCCGGCCCAGAGTGCCACCGCGGCAGCGGTGTCGGCCTCACCCAGCTGCTGGATCATCAGACCTTCCGGATCCGGACCCAGCTGACCTGGTGGTCGGGGCCCTTGCGCAGGATCGCCGTGGCCCGCCCCCGGGTGGGGCGGATGTTCAGTTCCAGGTTCGGGCCGTTGACCCGGTTCCAGATGTCGATGGCCATCTGGGTGGCCTCGACCTCGTTCAGCCGGCCGAACCGGACGAAGTAGGACTGCGGGTCCTGGAAGGCGGTCTCGCGCAGGGTGAGGAAGCGCTTGACGTACCAGGCCCGGATGTCGGCGTGGGCCGCGTCGACGTAGACCGAGAAGTCGAAGAAGTCGCTGACGGCCAGGCCGGTGGTCCCGTCCGACCGCTGCCGGGCCGCCTGCAGCACGTTCAGGCCCTCAACGATCAGGATGTCGGGCTGGGAGACGGTGATCACCTGGTCGGGGACGATGTCGTAGACCAGGTGCGAGTACACCGGCGCGGTCACGTGGGGGGCGCCGGACTTCACGTCCATCACGAACTGGACCAGCCGGCGCCGGTTGTAGGACTCCGGGTAGCCCTTGCGGTCCAGCAGCCCCAGCTCGGTCAGGTGGTCGTTGGGGTAGAGGAACCCGTCGGTGGTCACGAGGTCCACCCGGGGCGAGCCCGGGAGCCGGGAGAGCAGCTCCCGCAGCATCCTGGACGTGGTCGACTTGCCGACCGCAACCGAACCGGCGACACCGATCACGAACGGCGTCCGGCGTCCGGAGAGGCCGAGGAACTCGTGGCTGGCTGAGAACAGCGCACCGGTCCGCTCGATGTAGAGGCTGAGCAGGTCGGTCAGCGGGAGGTACACCTCGCGGACCTCTGCCGCGTCCGTCGGGTCGTCGATGCCGCGCAGCCGGTCGAGGGTGGCGTCGTCGAGGTTGTCCGGCCGGGAGGCTGCGAGCGCGGCCCAGTGCTTGCGATCGAGCGTCAGGTACGGACCGTAGGGATTGTCCTCGGGCGCGTCGACTTCCTCGAAGACCCCTGCTGCTGGTGCCATTACCACCTCGACTAGCCCTGGTTCGTACGGAGACAACGCGCACTAGTCTGCCGAACCCGCCAGTACAGTGACCGCTATGTGCGGAATTATCGGTTATACAGGTCCTCGTGTCGCCCGCGAGGTCGTGGTCGCAGGCCTGCGTCGGATGGAATACCGGGGCTACGACTCCGCCGGTGTGGCCGTGGTCGCGGACGGGAAGATCGATTACCGCAAGAAGGCAGGCAAGATCACCAACCTGATCGCCGACCTCGAAACCAACCCGTTGCCGGACTCGGGTCTCGGCATCGGCCACACCCGCTGGGCCACCCACGGCGGACCCACGGACGCCAACGCCCACCCGCACGTCTCCGCCGGTGACCGGGTCGCCCTGATCCACAACGGCATCATCGAGAACTTCGCCATCCTGCGCGGCGAGCTGGAGGCCGAAGGAGTCGTGTTCAACTCCCAGACCGACACCGAGACCGCTGCGCAGCTGCTCGGCCGGGAGGTGGCCGCGGGCGCCGACCTCGCCGATGCGATGCGCAGCATCTGTGGACGACTGGAGGGCGCCTTCACCCTGGTCGCCGTCGATGCCGGCGAGCCGCACCGGCTGGTCGCCGCCCGCCGCAACTCCCCGCTGGTCGTCGGGGTCGGTGACGGCGAGAACTTCGTCGCCTCCGATGTGGCTGCCTTCATCGAGTTCACCCGGTTCGCGATCGAGCTGGGCCAGGACCAGGTCGTGGACGTGCGGCCCGACTCCATCGAGGTGACCGACTTCGAGGGCAACCCCGCAGAGACCCACCCGTTCGAGGTGACCTGGGACCTGTCGGCTGCGGAGAAGTCCGGTTACGACTGGTTCATGCGCAAGGAGATCTACGAGCAGCCGAAGGCTGTGTTCGACACCCTGCTGGGCAGGTTCAACCCGGACGGCTCGCTGAAGCTCGACGAGTTGCACATTCCCGAGTCCGAGCTCCGGCTGGTCGACAAGATCGTGATCGTGGCCTGTGGGACCGCCTACTACGCCGGGCTGGTGGCCAAGTACGCCATCGAGCACTGGACCCGGATCGCCTGCGAGGTGGAGATCGCCAGCGAGTTCCGCTACCGGGACCCGATCATCACCCGCTCGACGCTGGTGGTGACCCTCAGCCAGTCCGGCGAGACCGCGGACACGCTGATGGCCATCCGGCACGCCCGCGAACAGCACGCCAAGGTGATCGCGATCTGCAACACCAACGGCGCCACCATCCCGCGGGAGTCGGACGCGGTGATCTACACCCACGCCGGCCCCGAGATCGGCGTGGCATCGACCAAGGGCTTCCTCACCCAGGTCGCGGCCTGCTACCTGCTCGGGCTCTACCTGGCGCAGGTGCGGGGCTCGATGTACGACGACGAGATCCACGCCGTGATGGCAGAGCTGGCCGCCACCCCGCCCCTGATCCAGAAGGTGCTCGACGAGCTGGACCCGATCAAGGAGCTCGCCCACCGGTTCGTCAACGAGAGGTCGGTGCTGTTCCTCGGCCGCCACGTCGGCTACCCGGTAGCCCTCGAAGGCGCGCTGAAGCTGAAGGAGATCGCCTACCTGCATGCTGAGGGCTTCCCGGCCGGCGAGCTCAAGCACGGCCCGATCGCCCTGGTCGAGGAAGGGATCCCGATCTTCATCGTGGTCCCGCCACAGGGCCGCGACCAGCTGCACGACAAGGTGGTCTCCAACATCCAGGAGGTGCGCGCCCGCGGTGCGCTCACCATCGTCCTGGCCGAGGAGGGCGACACCGAGGTGGAGCCGTACGCGGACGTCCTGTTCCGGCTGCCGAAAGTCTCGACGCTGCTGCAGCCGCTGGTCGCCACCGTCCCGCTGCAGATGTTCGCCTGCGAGCTGGCGACCCTGAAGGGCTACGACGTGGACCAGCCACGCAACCTTGCCAAGAGTGTGACGGTCGAGTAGCGGCAATGATCGTCGGCATCGGTATCGACGTCACCCAGGTCTCCCGGTTCACCCAGGCGGCTTCTCGGCAGGGCCTGCTGGAGCGGGTCTTCACCGAGGCCGAGCGGGACGCCTCGATGCAGCGGATGGCCGGCAGGTTCGCAGCGAAGGAGGCCTTCGCCAAGGCACTGGGGGCACCGACCGGCCTGGTCTGGACCGACGTCGAGGTTCGCAAGGACACCGACGGCAAACCGTACTTCGAATGCTCCGGCACCGTTGCAGCGCTGGTGGCCGACCGGGGGATCCACACCATTCACCTCTCGATCACCCATGACGCCGGCATCGCGGCTGCCGTGGTCGTCTGCGAATCCTGATGGAGCACGGGTACACCGTCGCCCAGGTCCGCGCCGCCGAGGCGACGGCGATGACCGGCCTCGGTGCGGGCGTGCTCATGCAGCGCGCTGCGGCCGGGCTCGCGACAGCTGTGCTGCGCCGGCTGCGGGCCGCCGGCGGTGCCTACGGGTCGCGGGTGCTGCTGGCTGTCGGATCCGGCAACAACGGTGGGGACGCGCTCTTCGCCGGAGTCCGGCTGGCCGGACGCGGAGTGGCCGTCACGGCCTGGCGAGCCGGCGCCGAGGTCCACGGCGACGGTTGGGCAGCGTTCCTGGCAGCCGGTGGCCGGGAGGTCGACGCGGCAACGGCCCGCGCCCAGCTGGGCCGCCAGCAACTGGTGGTGGACGGGGTCGCCGGGATCGGGTCGCGGCCCGGCCTCGAGCCGCCGGTGGCAGCCTTCGCTGCGGCGTGCCGGGCCCTCGGCGTGCCGGTCGTTGCGGTCGACCTGCCCTCGGGGCTCGCACCGGAACCGCCCTTCAGTGACGCCCCCCACTTCACGGCGGCGTCGACCGTGACCTTCGGCTGCTACAAGCTCTGCCACCTGCTGGAACCGGCCAGGTCGGAATGCGGCGAAATCGAGCTGGTCGACATCGGTCTCGAGCTGCCGGAACCGACGGTGAGCCAGTGGACCCCCGGCGACCTCGCGGCAGCGTGGCCGGTGCCCGACGCCAACAGCGACAAGTACTCCCGCGGGGTGGTCGGGCTGGACACCGGCTCGGTCGACTACCCCGGTGCAGCGGTGCTGACAGCTGCCGGCGCGATCGGAGCCGGCGCGGGGATGGTGCGCTACCTCGGGCCGCCGCAGGTGGCCGCCCGGATCGTCGACAGGTACCCGAACATCGTGACGGCCCAGGGCCGGGTGCAGGCCCTGGTCGTGGGTTCGGGATGGGGTGAGCGGCCCGACCGGGGGGTCGTCGCAAGGGCGATCGAGGCCCGCGTCCCACTCGTCGTGGACGCAGACGGCCTGCGCCACCTGTCGAAACGTGGGCATGCCGCAGTCTTGCTTACCCCCCACAGTGGTGAATTGGCCCGGCTGCTCGGTGTTCCCCGGGAACAGGTGACCGCGGACCCGATCGCAGCCGTCCGGAGCGCCGTCGACCGGACCGGCTGCTCCGTGCTTCTGAAAGGCGCGACCCAGTACGTGGCAACGCCGGGCGAGAACCGAGTCTGGCTAGGCATTCCAGGCCCCGGCTGGACCGCCCAGGCCGGCTCTGGCGACGTCCTGGCCGGCATCTGTGGCACGCTGCTCGCTGCTGGACTGGACGTGGTCGCCGCAGCGCTGGCCGCCGCCAGTGTCCAGGCCCTCGCTGCCGCCGCCCGGCCGGGCCCGGTGACCCCGCAGGCGCTGGCCGAAGGGCTGGGCGAGACCCTCCAGCGGCGCCAGAGAATTGGGGGCCAACTCAGCGCCGCACCTCCACACAACCCCGGGTTCGGTTTAGTCTGCTGATCGGCGACCACACCAACGGTCGACCGTCGGGAGCCTCGACGCCGAGATCCCCGATGCTCACCTACGTCTTAGTAAGGGAGTCACATGACTACCGAAGTGACGGCACCGAAGGGCTCAGTACGGATCGCGGTTCAGAAGTTCGGTACCTTCCTGTCCGGGATGATCATGCCCAACATCCCGGCCCTGATCGCGTGGGGCATCTTCACGATGTTCTTCATCTCGGCGGGTTTCACCCCGAATGCTGATCTGTCGACGATCGTCGGCCCGTTCATCCATTACCTGCTGCCGATCCTGATCGCCTACACCGGTGGCCACATGGTGTACGGGGTGCGGGGTGCTGTGGTGGCCTCGATCGCGACCTTCGGTGCGATTGCGGGTTCGGACCTTTTGATCGCCCAGTTCAACGCGACGCAGCCGGCCGACAACCAGTTGGGCCAGATCCACATGTTCATCGGCGCGATGATCATGGCGCCGTTGGCGGCCTACTCGATGAGGTGGCTGGACCGGTTGTGGGAGGACAAGATCAGGACCGGCCTGGAGATGTTGGTCAACATGTTCTCTGCCGGTATCTGGGGCTTCGTGATGGCGATTGTCGGGTTCTACCCGATCGCTTGGCTGGTGAACGGCATCATGACCGCCCTCTCGGGTGCGGTGAACTGGCTGATCGCGAACAACCTGCTGCCGTTGACTTCGATCATCATCGAGCCGGCGAAGGTGTTCTTCCTGAACAACGCGATCAACCATGGTGTGTTGACCCCGTTGGGTACCCAGCAGGCTGCTGAGGGCGGCAAGTCGATCCTGTTCCTGCTCGAGGCCAACCCCGGCCCTGGTGTCGGTCTGTTGCTGGCCTTCACGATCTTCGGGATCGGTGCGGCGAGGGCTTCGGCTCCTGGTGCTGCGTTC
>JADLEH010000172.1 GCA_020846255.1 Propionibacteriaceae bacterium | reverse complement strand
GGTGCGCTTGCTCCCGGAAGTCCGGGAGCAAGCGCACCTTTCGGGAGCGGGTGCGGTAGGACCGGCTCAGGGACGGATCTGGCCGTCGCCGTCCACGATGTACTTGGTCGAGGTCATCTCGGTCAGGGCCATCGGACCCCTGGCGTGGAGCTTCTGGGTGGAGATGCCGATCTCGGCACCGAAGCCGAACTCGCCGCCGTCGACGAACCGGGACGAGGCGTTGACCAGCACGGCAGCTGCGTCCACCTCGGCCGTGAACCTGTCCGCAGAACCGCGGTCGGCCGTGACGATCGTCTCCGAGTGGCCCGTGGTGTGCACCCGGATGTGCGCGATCGCCTCATCGATCGACTCGACCACATCGCAGGCCAGGTCCAGCGACAGGTACTCGGCGTCGAACTCCTCCGGTCCGGCCGGAACCACGGCTGCGGAGTAGCCCTGCACCGCGGGCGTGCCGTGGACGGTCACCCCGGCCTGCGCCAGGGCGGCCAGGGCCTTCGGCAGGAACGCCGGGGCCGCGGCCGAATGCACCAGGAGCGTCTCGAGGGCATTGCAGACACTCGGGCGCTGCACCTTCGCGTTCAGCAGGATCGCGATCGCCATGTCGTGATCGGCGGTGGCGTCCACGAACAGGTGGCAATTGCCGGTGCCGGTCTCGATCACCGGCACCTTGGCCCCCTGCACGACGGCATTGATCAGCCCGGCCCCACCGCGCGGGATCAGCACGTCCACGAGGCCGCGGGCGGCCATCATCTCGCCGGTGACCCCGCGGTCACCCTCGACCAGCTGGACGGCGTCCTCCGGCAGCCCGGACGCTGCCAGTCCCTGGCGAAGTGCCGCCACCACCGCCCGGTTGGAGTTCAGCGCGGAAGACGAACCACGCAGGAGGGCCGCGTTGCCCGACTTGAGGCAGATCCCGGCGGCATCCGCGGTGACATTGGGGCGGGCCTCGTAGATGATGCCGACCACCCCCAGCGGCACCCGTACCTGCCGCACGCGGACCCCGTTGGCGTTGGTCCAGCCGCGAACCACGTCGCCGACCGGGTCGGACAGCCCGGCCAGTGACCGCAGGCCGGCCACCATCCCCTCGACCCGTGGCGAGGAAAGGGCGAGCCGGTCGACCATCGCCTCGCTGGTGCCGGCCTCGCGGGCGGCCTCGACGTCGGTTGCGTTGGCTGCGAGGACGGCGGCCGAAGCTGCAGCCAGGGCATCGGCCATCGCGTGCAGCGCTGCGTCCTTCGGGGCGCGGGCGAGGGTGGCCAATACGCGGCTGGCGGTCTTGGCCTGCTTGGCCTGTGCGGCGAACTCCATGCCGCAAAGGGTAGCCGGGGCCCAGTTCCGCAGCAGACCTGTTCGGCTTTCCGCCGCGCGGTGGTGCTACAGCCCGGCTTCCGCGGTCTCCGCCTCTGCTGCCACCACAGCGACCGGGACCGGCGCCGCGACGGGGGCGACCACGAAGAACGGCCGCAGGCCGAGGCTGCGCAGTCCCCACCAGACCAGGTTGAACAGGGTGAGGGCGAGCGTCACCGACGCTGTGATGATGGTGCCGGCATCGACGACCAGCAGGCCCCAGGACAGCCACAACACCTGGTTCAGGACACCGCCGGAGATGAACAGCGGCGACACCCCGACCACTCGGTGCGAACGGATCAACTCGAGGCTCTGACCGGCATTCGCGAACAGGGCCGGCAACAGCGCCACCAGCCCGTAAGCGGCGGTGCCGAGAGCCAGGTCGACCGCGATCATGGCCCCGGCCACGGCCAGGCCCGGCAGCATCACCAGGGCGAGATTCTTGCGCAGCTCCCGCGACATCAGGACCAGGATCGGCAGCGTTGAGGCCAGCCCGAGGACGTTGGGCACGATCAGGTTCACCTGCCCGAGGATGATCCCGTGCGCCGCCCAGGCGACGTTGAGGGCGAGGATCGCCTGCCAGGCCGGCAGCGACATCCCCTCGACGTTGCGGGTGCGCACCAGGCGCACTACCTGCGGGAGGCCGAGCACGGTGCCGACGAACGCGGCTGCCCAGCCCACCAGGAGAACCGGTGTCACGGCTTCTTCTTTCTCGGCCTGACGATCAGGTCGTCGCGGTGCACGACCTCGCGGTCGAACGGGGCGCCGAACTCGGCTACGAGGTCACGGGTGCTGCGGCCGATGATGCCCGGCAGCTCGGCGGAGTCGTACCCGACCAGGCCGCGAGCGACGACAGTCCCTGACTCCGAGACCAGGCGCACCGGATCACCGGAGCGGAAGTCGCCCCTTACCTCGACGATCCCGGCCGGCAGCAGCGAGGCCTTGCGCTCGGTGAGGGCCCTGACGGCGCCGGCGTCCAGCACCAGCTCACCCTGGGAGACGGAGGCGTAGGCCAGCCACATCAGCTTGCGGGAGCGCCGCTTGCCGGTGGCGAGGAAGAGGGTGCCGACCGGCTCGCCGGCCAGCGCGCTGTTCACCTGGGAGGCGGCGGCAAGGACCACCGGCATCCCGGACGCCGTTGCGATGCGGGCGGCCTGCAGCTTGGTCGCCATACCTCCGGTACCGACCTCGGCGCCATGGCCGCTGGTGTCGACCTCGAGGTCCTCGATGTCGGCCACCACCGGGATCGCGCGGGCGTCCGGGCTGGACGGGTGCGCCGAGTACAGGGCGTCCACATCACTGAGCAGGACGAGGGCGTCGGCCCCGACCAGGTGGGCGACGAGTGCCGCGAGCCGGTCGTTGTCGCCGAACCTGATCTCATGGGTGGCGACGGTGTCGTTCTCGTTGACGATGGGCACCACGCCCAGCTCCAGCAGGCGGGTGAACGTGCGCAGCGCGTTGCGGTAGTGGTCCTGCCTTGCCACGTCCTCGACGGTGAGGAGCACCTGGCCGACGGTGATGTCGTGCCTGCCGAACAGGCTGCTGTAGCGACCGACCAGCAGGCTCTGGCCGACCGATGCCGCGGCCTGCTTGCTCGCCAGGTCACGCGGGCGGCGCTTCATCCGCAGCGGCCCCATGCCCGACGCCATCGCCCCGGAGGACACCAGCACCACGTCCTGGCCGCGGCGACGCGCTGCGACCAGCGCGTCAACCAGCACTTCGAGCCGGGCCATGTCGAGGGCGCCGGTGGCATCGGTGAGGGAGGATGATCCCACCTTCACCACCAGCCTCCGGGCGCCAGTGATCTCGGTCCGCACGCCGGGAGCAGCGGACGTGACCGTCTCAGTCATCGTCGTCGTCGAACCCTTCACCGGCCAGCCGGGTGTACTTCTCTGCCTCCCGCTGGGCGGCCTTCGCCGCGTGGTACTCCGCGTCCAGAACGCGGCGGCGCTGGGCAGCGGGCCGGTCGGTGATCAGGCGATGGTCCTCGCCCCGGCGGGACAGGATCTCGGCGCCGATCTCCACCTGCGGGGCGAAGTCGAATACCACCGGGTTGTCAGCGCCGATGGCCACCGCATCGCCGGCCAGTGCACCCATGGCCAGCAGTTCTTCCTCGATGCCGAGCCGGGCGAACCGGTCGGCGAGGTAGCCGACGGCCTCGGCGTTGGCGAAATCGGTCTGCCGCACCCAGCGTTCGGGCTTGTCACCGCGCACCCGCCAGACG
>JADLEH010000171.1 GCA_020846255.1 Propionibacteriaceae bacterium | reverse complement strand
CCGCTGGAGATCAGCACAGCGCCGAGGAGTGCCTCGAAGGAGTCGGCGAGGATCGAGGACTTGTTGCTGCCCCCGGTTGAGAGCTCACCCTTGCCGAGCAGGATCTGGCTGCCGAGGTCGAGGGACCGGGCGACGTCGGCGAGGCTGTGGGCGTTGACGACGGCAGCGCGAAGCTTCGCCAGCCTGCCTTCGGGCAGGTCGGGGAAGCTGCGGTAAAGGAACTCGGTGACCACGACACCGAGCACGGAGTCACCGAGGAACTCCAGCCGCTCGTTGTGCGGCAGCCCGCCGTTCTCGTAGGCGTAGGAGCGGTGGGTGAGGGCAAGCCAGTAGAGCTGGGGATCAAGATCGATCCCCAGCTCCTGGATCAGCTCAAGGGCGCGCCCCGGGGCCGCCTCTGATCCGGACGTGGCCGGCTCTGAGGTCAGGGCTCGAGGATCTGCCGGCGAGCCGCACGCGGGCCGTACTGGCCGCAGGTGGGGCAGGCGGTGTGCGGCAGGTGCTTCGCCGCACAGGCGGCGTTGGCGCAGGTCACCAGGGTCGGCGCGGAGGTCTTCCACTGGGAACGGCGGGCCCGCGTATTGCTGCGGGACATTTTCCGCTTGGGAACGGCCACGGCGTTACTCCTTGTTTTTCGGTTCGGTCTTCAGTTCGGTCAGGCCAGTCAGTCCGGCCCACCGGGGATCGATGGGTTCAGCATGGCCGTGTTCTGGATCCAGGTTCAAGTTGGCCCCACATTCGGGGCACAACCCGGCGCAATCCGGACGGCACAGCGGCATGAACGGCAGTTCGAGCACCACCGCGTCCCGCAGGACGGGTTCGAGGTCGATCAGCTCGCCCTCGATGCGCAAGGCCTCGGCATCGTCGGTTTCCTTGCCCGGGTAACAGAACAGCTCCTGGATGTCGACCTCCTCGGTGGAGGCGATCTCGTCAAGGCAGCGTGCGCAGTTCCCCTGCAGCCGGACCACAGCGGTACCGGTGACCAGGACCCCCTCCACCACCGACTCCAACCGAAGGTCGAGGTCGACGGGTGAGCCGGGTGGCACCCCGATTACTTCGATGCCGAGATCCGCAGGCGCTTGGGCCACCAGGGTGACCTCCTTCGACATACCGGCCCGACGACTCAGTTCGTGGGTGTCAATCACGAATCCGGATCGGGAGTCTGGCAAGCGGGGAGGCACGACGGTTCCCTTCACGCAACGGTTCGACAGCGTCATAACCAACGCAGAACTCTACCGTGACCGGCTACCGGTCACCAAAACGGCCCCTGGCTAGAGCTGCAGCCGGGGCAGGGCCTGGGTCGAGGTGTCGTCCAGCGCCGATCGGCTGGCCAGCCGATCCCGCATCGTGCGCACCTGCGACATGGTCTTCTGCAGGCCGGCCTCGAACGAGGCGATCCGGGCGTCGACGTAGGCGTCGGCCTCGCGCCGCAGCGCCTCCGCGTCAGCAAGGGCCTTCGTCTCCAGCTGGGACGCCTTGCGCCTGGCGGCCTCCATTACCGGGGCCTGACTGGCCAGGTAGTCGGCCTTCTCCTCGGCCGAGGCGATGATCTGCGCGGCCTCGGCCTGGGCTCGTTCCAGGGTCTCCAGAGAGGTTGCGGTGACCCGCTGGGCCTCCCCGACGTCGGCCTGCAGGGCGTCGGCGGCCTGGTCGATCAGGGCGAGCACCTCAGCCCGGTTGACCATGCAGGAGGCCGACATGGGCACTGCCTTGGCGCCGGCAACCAATCGGTGCAGCTGTTTCAGCACCTCATTCGTGCGCTCAACCATCGGCCTGCTCCAATCGACTTGACTGCTGGCGGATCTTCAGGGCGACCACCTCTGGCACGAAGGCTCCGACATCGCCACCGTAACTGGCCACCTCGCGAATCATGGTGGAGGACAGCGTTGCCCATTGTGAGGAAGCGGGCAACATCACTGTCTCCACCGAGCCGACCACGGCGTTGATGTGGGCCATCTGCAGCTCGAAGTCGAAGTCGGAGGCGAAGCGAATCCCCTTGACCAGCACCTGGGCTCCTCTGGCCCTTGCGAAGTCCACCAGCAGTCCGTCCAGCGCTGCAACGGTCACGTTCGGGAGGTGGCCGGTGGTGGCCCGCATCAGTTCGAGGCGTTCATCGAGAGTGAAGAGGTAGTTCTTGGCCGAGTTCCGGCCCACGGCGACAACGACGTCATCGAACAGGGCAGCGGCCCTGCCGATGATGTCCAGGTGCCCGTGGGTTACGGGATCGAAGGATCCCGGGCAGATCGCGAGCATTCACCGCCCCTTCGTGGCGAAGTACAACGTGGTCTCACCGTAACGCCGCTGCCAGCTGTCGGTCACCATCGGGGGCCACTGCGGGGCCGGATCTCTGGATGAGCGCTCGAGGACCAGCAGTCCGTCGGCGGCCAGCCAGCGTTCGGCCGCCGCTGCGAGCACCGGCCCGAGCTTCTCGCCGGTCAGGGCGTACGGCGGGTCGGCCCAGACCACGTCGAAGGGGGCCGCCGGCTCTCCGGCAAGGGTCTTCTCGACCGTCGCAGCGAGCACCGTGACTGCCAGTCCGATGTCCTTGGCGTTGCCCCGTGCGATCCGCGCCGTGGCCTGGTCGCTCTCGACGGCGACCACCGGCGCCGCCCCGCGGCTGGCCGCCTCGAGGGCCACCCCACCGGAGCCTGCGAACAGGTCGAGGAAGCTGAGCCCGGCCAGCATCTCGTCCGCTGCCGTCCCGGCCGTGCCGGCCCAGTCGGCGATCAGGGAGAAGCTGGCCTCCCGCACCCGGTCGGTGGTCGGACGGGTAGCCGAGTGCGCCGGCGTGCGCAGCCGGTGGCCCTTCCGGGAGCCCGCGATGATCCTGGTCACCGGGTCAGACTACCGATCGGCCGCCGGCCGGACCCGGGCCGGTCAGTTGCGCTCCAGCCACTCCCCGGAGGCCAGCAGCTCGGTGGCACGGATCGCATCCGCGAATCCCGGGGTGGTCAGCCCGGGGTCGCGGGCGACGCATTCGGTGGCGAGCTCTCTTGCTGTGGCGATCAGGTCGGCGTGCTCGAGGACCCGCAGCAGCCGCAGGCTCGAGCGTCCACCGGCCTGGCTGGCGCCGAGCACGTCGCCCTCGCGCCGCTGCTCGAGGTCGAGTTCGGCGAGTTCGAACCCGTCCCTCGTCGCGGCCACGGCATCGAGCCGGACCCGGGCGGGTTCGCCGGCCGGGACCGCGCTGACCAGCAGGCAGATCCCGGGGTGGGCGCCGCGGCCGATCCGGCCACGGAGCTGGTGCAGCTGGGAGATCCCGAACCGGTCGGCGTCCCAGACCACCATCATCGAGGCGTTCGGTACGTCCACCCCGACCTCGATGACGGTGGTGGCCACGAGGACGTCCAGCCTGCCGCCGGCGAAGTCGGCCATCACCTGGTCCTTCACCTCGCTCGGCAGCTGCCCGTGCAGGACGCCGAGGCGGACGGCGGCCAGCGGCCCCGCCCGCAGTTCGTCGGCCAGCTCGACGACCCCCTTGCCCTCGGCCGTGGCCCCGTGGCCACCGATTCTGGGGCAGACCACGAACACCTGCCGACCCGACGACACCTCCTCGCGCACCCGGTCCCAGGCCCGGTCGACCCAGGCCGGCTTGCTGGCGGCGTCCACCACCACTGTTGCCACCTCCGCCCGGCCGGCCGGCAGCTCGGCGAGCGTGGAGACCTCCAGGTCACCGAAGATCGTCATCGCCACCGACCTCGGGATCGGGGTGGCCGTCAACACCAGCACATGGGGCCGGCTGCTGGCCTTGTCGG
>JADLEH010000170.1 GCA_020846255.1 Propionibacteriaceae bacterium | reverse complement strand
TGGACCCGGGAAGGGTCTACGTCGTCGGGCACTCCAACGGCGGGTTCATGGCCTCCCGGCTGGCCTGCGAGCATGCCGACCAGGTGTCGGCGATCGCGTCAGTGGCCGGGGCCATGGACGCCGATGGGGACTGCCGGCCGTCGCGCCCGGTGAGCATGCTGCAGGTGCACGGCCGGGCGGACGAGACCATCGGTTACGGGGGCGGCGAGATCAACGGTGAGCGGTACACCTCAGCGGCCGGGACGGTGGGGCGGTGGCGCCAGGCCGATGGCTGCACCGGTCGACGGAGCTCCGGCGCCTCGTTCGACGCGGACGCGAGCAGCAGCGGCAAGGACCTGACCCAGACCACGTGGACCGGCTGCCGGGACGACACCGAGGTCACCCTCTGGACGATCGCCGACGCCGGCCACGTCCCGGCGCTGACCCCGGCCTTCACGGCAGAGCTCTTCGAATGGCTGGAGGCCCACCGCCGGCGCGCGTGAACGCCGGCCACCGGCCACCTTCCGGAATTGGACCTGCGCGACGAGAATGGCGGCGTGACAAGGCATGGGCCGGTCGAGGGCGCAGAGGTGACGGCGCGAGAAGCCGAGGTCCTCGGCCTGGTCGCGCGGCACCTGACGAACGCCGAGATCGCGAAGGCCCTGGTCATCTCCGAGCGCACCGTCGAGACCCATGTGTCGGCGATGCTGCGCAAGCTGGGAGTCCCGGACCGGCGGAGTCTCGCCCGGCACGCCGCTGCGGTTCCGACGGCACCGGACGGTGCCGGGCGAGGTCGGCTGCCAGTGCCGGTCACCGACTTCATCGGACGCACCGCCGAGCGATCAGAACTGGCCGCGGCCCTCGCCGACCACCGCCTGGTCACTGCAACCGGCCCGGGTGGCATCGGCAAGACCCGCCTCGCCCTCGCAGTGGCAGCCGAAATCGCACCCGGACGCCGTGACGGCGCGGCGTTCGTCGACCTGGCCCAGGTGCGGGATCCAGCGATGGTCGACGCGGTGGTGGCCGAGGCGGTCGGCGTGCCGGAGCAGCAGACCACCTCGGTCGAGCTCGCGCTGGTCGCGTCGCTCGCCCGACGCGACACGCTCCTGGTCATCGACAACTGCGAGCACGTGCTCACCGGCGTCCGGGCGTGCGTGAACCGGATCGTCTCCGGGTGCCCGGGCATCACCGTGCTGGCGACCAGCCGCATCCGGCTGCTCCTCCCGTACGAGCGGGTCTACGAGGTGCCGGGCCTCTCCGTGGAGGCCGGCGGCGGGGACGCCGTCGACCTCTTCGCCGCCCGCGTGACCGCCACCACCGGAGAGGTCGCCCCGGCCGAGAGCGCGCGGGTCGCCACGCTGTGCCTGGCCCTGGACGGGATGGCGCTGGCCATCGAGCTCGCTGCGGCCAGGTTCGCTGCCCTTGGGCTGGACGGGCTCGAATCCGGCCTCGACGAGCGGATGCGGTACCTGACAGCTGCGGGCACCGGGGCGGATCGTCACAGCTCCCTGCGCGCCGCCATCGGCTGGAGCTACGACCTGCTCACCCCGGCGGAGCGCAGCCTGCTGGCGCACCTCGCGGTCTTCGCTTCCTGGTTCGAGGTCGGGTCGGCCGGACAGGTGACCGGACTCGGCAGCGACCCCGGGATCGCAGACGGCCTGGCCCGCCTCACCGAGCACAGCCTGCTGGTCGTCGAGCGTGGCGATCCGACGAGGTACCGGTTGCTGGAGACGATCCGCCAGTTCGGCATCGAGCAACTGGAACGGGCCGGCGAGCTGGACCGGGCGCGGGCCGGCCACGAGCGGTACGTCCGGCTGGCCCTCGCCGACCTGCGCCGGATCCGGGCGGCCGACATCGAGACGACCTGGTGCGCCGGGCTGGACCGCATCGTCGACGATGCCGGCGCCACCATCTCCTGGTGTGCCGGCGACGACCGGCGGCGGGCCGGGGCGGTCGAGTTGGCCTCGGAGCTCGCGGGCCTGCTGTTCCTCAGGGGCCGACCGGCACAGGCCCAACGCCGCTACGAGCAGGCTGCCGAGCTCGCCGGGACCGGAACCGGGCGGGCGAGGCAGCTGCGGCTCGCCGCGGGGGCTGCGGCCAGCCGCTTCGCCGGTGACGAGGCCCTTCGCCTCCACTGGATGGCGGCCGACGCTGCCGTTGCGTCGGGCGACCCGGCCGGGGCGGTGCGAGACCTCGCCACGATGGCGATGTACCTCAACCGGTCGCCCGGCATCATGGCCAGCCGCCACCCCCCGGAGGAGGCCGGGCGGCTGCTTGCCGAAGCCTCGGCCCTCTCGGACAGCTCACCGGTCAGCCGTGCGGCACTCGCTGCGGCCCGATGGGCGGAACGACCCGACCGGGAGGACGCGGTTCGGGCCCGCACCCTGGCCGAGGCGGCCGCCGATGACCTCCTGCGGAGCATCGCTCTCGACATGGTTGCCTATGTCGAACTCTTCGAGAACGACATCGCCTCAGCTGTCCGGGTCTCCCGTGAGCGACTCACGTTGCTCGACGCGATCGAGGTCGGCCCCCTCACAGGTTTCGAGCTGGCCGATGGCCACCTGACGGCGGCCGAGGTGGACCTCGCCGCGGGCGACCTCGCCGGGGCTGCAGCCAATGCCGATGCACTGGCCGGCCTGCCCTTCTTCCGGGACGAGGACCACCTGGCGACCTCTCGACGCCTGCTGGTCGACGCGCTCGCCGGGCGCCACGACGAGGTCATCCGGACTGCCGAGCGCTTCCGGGCCAGTTGGGAGCGGTCAGGCAGGCCGGTCGCACCGAATCTCGCCCGCGTGCCCTATGCCGTGGCCATGGTGCACGGCATGCGCCGGGACGACGAGACCCGGGACGCCTGGGTGCGGATGACCCTTGACCTTGGGATCGACCCCGCACTCCTGGCCGGCTGCGCTCTGGGCTGGGCCCCCGTGTTCGACGGCCTGCTCGCCCTCCACCTCGACGACCCGGCCCGGGCCGTGCGACGGCTCAG
>JADLEH010000169.1 GCA_020846255.1 Propionibacteriaceae bacterium | reverse complement strand
GGCACCCCGAGCTCCATGCCCTGCAGGACACCGAGCGTTGAACGGTTGGAGGTGATCAGGACGATCGCCTCGACGTTCTGCCGCACCAGCACCTCGGCAGCCTGCCGCAGCGCAGCCGGGTCGGCCTGCAACAGGCTGGCCATGATGACGGCGTAGCGCTCCTCCCGGGCTGCCTCATTGAAGTACCCGGCCGTCGTCGACGGCCCGAACTCTGGGGCTCCAGTGGTGATCAGGCCGATCGTGCGGGAGCGCCGGGTCACCAGGGCCCGCGCAGCCGGCGACGGGATGTAGCGCAGCTGCTTGATCGCCCGGTCGACCCGTTCCCTGGTCGCGGGCCGGACGTTCGGCAGGTTGTTGAGCACCCTTGAAACCGTCTGGTGGGACACCCCAGCCAGGCGTGCCACATCGAAGATGGTGGCCGCTTTCGCCCGATCGTCCCCGATCACGTTGGTGCGCTTCCTGCCTTACTCCCGGTGGGCCTGCTGGCCCCTGATGCTATCGATACGAGCGGGACGGTTCGCTGCCCGGTTACCGGCGACGGCCCTTCCTTGACAGCGGCTCGAGTGGCGGCCCGCATCACCGCTGAAGCCAGCGGGGAGGTCGCCAGCCACGCTTCTCCGGTTCCTCGGCGACCGGCTCGGCCGGCTCGAGGACGAGGCCGTCCCCGGCGGCGTCCCCCTCGGCGATGAGCGCCAGCAGTGCGTAGACGTCCAGCTCGTCATTCTCCAGTTCGGCCACCTTCCGCCGGTCCCGCAGCACGATGATCCGGTTGCTCAGCCGGAGCACCTCCTCCAGCTCCGCGGAGATGAAGATGACACTCATCCCGTTGTCGGCGAGGGAGTACACGAGCTTCTGGATCTCCGCCTTCGCGCCGACGTCGATGCCCCGGGTGGGCTCGTCGAGGATCAGCAACCGGGGGGCGATCGCAAGCCAGCGAGCCAGCAGCACCTTCTGCTGATTGCCTCCCGAGAGGTTCCGCACCGGCGTTTCCGCGCTCGGCGTCCGGATGTTCAGGGCCTCGATGTAGCTCGCACTGAGCTCGTCCTGCCGCTTGCGCGGGATCGGACGCATCCAGCCACGGTCGGCCTGGAGCGCCAGGATGATGTTCTCGCGCACGCTGAGCTCGTCGACGATCCCCTCCGAGCGCCGGTTCTCCGAGGAGTACGCGATCCGGCGCCGGATCGCCTGCCGGGGGCTGCGCAGCCGGACCTCTTCGCCCGCGACGACCAGCTGACCGGAGTCGGCACGGTCGATCCCACCGATCAGGCGGGCCACCTCCGTCCGCCCGGAGCCCAGCAGGCCGGCGAACCCGACCACCTCACCAGGACCGATGTCGAGGTCGATCGGTGCGATCGAACCCCGCCGGGTGATCTCCCGCGCCACCAGGAACGGCTCGGCGCCGAGGTCCGGGTCTACCTCGCGGTCGCCGGCGTGCACGCGGTGATGGAGGTCGTCCAGCACCGAGAGCTCCCGGCCGATCATGGCCTGGACGAGGTCGATCCGAAGCAGTTCCGGCGTCAGGTACTCACCGACGAGCTGCCCGTTGCGGAAGACGGTCAGGCGATCGCTGATCTCGTAGACCTGGTCGAGGAAGTGGCTGACGAACAGGATCGCGACGCCGGACTCCTTCAGCGCGCGGATCACCCGGAACAGTTCGGCCACCTCCTCCGCGTCCAGGCTGGACGTGGGCTCGTCGAGGATGAGCACCTTCGCCTTGACGTCGATCGCCCGGGCGAGGGCGATCAGTTGCTGCACGGCCAGGGAGTGGGAATCCAGTTGCGAGTTCGGGTCGAGGTCGAGGTTCAGGTCGGCGAGGATCTCGACCGAGCGGCGCCGCATCGCCCGCCAGTCGATCCCGCCGAACCGTCGTGGTTCCCGGCCCAGCATGACGTTCTCGGCCACGGTGAGGTTCCCGAGGAGGTTCACCTCCTGGTAGACGGTGCTGATCCCTGCGGCCTGGGCCTGCGCCGGCCCGGAGAACGTGACCTGCTTGCCGTTGAGCCGGATGACGCCGGAGTCGACGCCGTAGACGCCGGTCAGGACCTTGATCAGGGTCGACTTCCCGGCTCCGTTCTCGCCCATCAGCGAGTGGACCTCGCCCGGGAACATCCGGAAGTCGACGTTGTCCAGCGCCTTCACCCCGGGGAAGGAGATGGAGATGTTCGACATCTCCACCACGGGAGCCGGATCACCGGCCGGCGCTGGGGCTCGGGTCTTCGCGCTGTTCGGCATCACTTCCCTTCTCATCCGGTGACACTGCACGCTATCCCGCCACCGCCCCGGTGGGTGTGCGCCTTGCGGCCACACACCCACCTTGGGGCGGGGAGGGGCACTGCGCGCCGAGGCGCCAGTACGTCCAGCTGGGGACGGACTTCTCCGACCCCGAATTCCAACCGTGACGACCCAGCCAGAGCAGTGGCCGGGCCGCCCGGAACCATGTCGGAATGTTAACGATCACATGCACCCGTGCGCACTATCGCACGGAGTCCGTTACCAATTCGTGACCAGGTGTTGCGCCCAGCGCCCGATCGGGCTGCCAGACGGGGTTGGACGTCTCAGCGGCCGGCCAGCTCGCTGACGATCCCGTCCAGGATGTCGGCCTCGCTGACCGTGAGCGGGCCGCCGAGCCGGGCGCCGACCCGCGCACAGATCAGGGCTCCAGCGCAGAGCACGTCGGCCCGGCCCGGCACCATCGTGGGCAGGGCCGCAACGGCGGCGACGGGCATCCCGAGCAGGCGCCCGGTGAGCCGGTCGAGGGCTGCCAGGTCGACGACCGAACCATGCACCAGCGAACGGTCGTAGACCGCAAGACCCTGGACCAGGGCCGAGAGACTGGTCACGGTGCCACCGACCCCGACCCAGCTGGCGACGGCTGCGAACTCGATGCCACTGCCATCGAGCAGGGCGTCGATGTGGCTGCGCGCAGCCTCGACCTGTGCCGCTTCCGGCGGGTCGCCGGGCAGGAACCGCTCCCGCACCCGCACCGAGCCGATGTCGAGCGAGACAGCCCGGTCGACCCGGCCGTCACGTCCGCTGACCAGCTCCGTGGAACCGCCGCCGATGTCCATCACCAGCACCGGCTGGGCGAGGTCGGGCAGGGCCGTGACCGCACCGGCGTAGGACAGCCGGGCTTCCTCCTCGCCGGGGATGATCTCCGCCTCCACCCCGATCCGGTCCCGGACCCCGGCGAAGAATTCGCCCGAGTTCGCAGCATCCCGGGCGGCCGACGTGGCCACCACCCGGCGCCGCGCCACCCCGAGGGAGTCAAGCTCGGCGCCGAAGTCGGCCATGGCGGCCAGCGTCCGGGCCAGGGCTTCGGGGTGGAATCGCCCGGTGGCGTCGACGCCCTGCCCGAGACGGGTGATGTGCAGGCGCCGATCGACCTCCACCAGCCTGCCGCCGGTCAGCCGGCAGACCAGCAGCCGGACGGAGTTGGTGCCGCAGTCGACCGCTGCCAGCAGCTGCTCACTCATGGCTGGAAAGGCAGGGCCGCGACCAGAACTCGCCGAGCCGGGCAAGGGTCTCGTCGCCCAGCGGGTTCACCCCGGGGCCCGCGGCGAGGGCGTGCGCAGCCAGCACGTGCAGGCACTTCACCCGTCCGGGCATCCCGCCGGCGCTGACGCCCTCGATCTCCGGAACGCTGCCGAGCGCTGCCCGGTCGGCCAGGTAGGCGTCGTGCGCTGCAAGGTAGCCGGCAGCCAGGTCGGGATCGGTCGCCAGCCGGTCGGTCATCTCGGCCATCAGGCCCTCCGCCTCCAGCGTCGAGCAACCGGCCATCGCCCGCGGGCAGGTGAGGTAGTAGGTGGTCGGGAACGGGGTGCCGTCCGGCAGCCGGGGGACGGTCGCCACCACCCCGGGCTTGCCGCATTGGCACCGCCAGGCGACCCCGGCGACACCCCTTGGCTCCCTCCCCAGCTGGGCAGTGATGATCCCGGTGTCGGCTGGCGTCAGAGGTTCGAGGCTCGGCACGGCCGTCATTCTCCCACGCCCCACCCCGTCCCCTCCCCCGCCCGTCCCCTCCCACCGTCCCCGCCCCACCGTCCCCGCCCCACCGTCCCCGCCCCACCGCTCCCGGCCCCACCGCTCCCGGCCCCACCGCTCCCCGCTCCCGAAAAGTGCGTTCGCTCCCGAAGTATCGGGAGCGAGTGCACTTTTCGGGAGCGCCTAGTGGCAGGGAGGAGTGGGAGCGGGAAGTGGGAGCGGGACGTGGGAGCGCGGAGTGGGAGGGAGGAGTGGGAGCGGTGGACGGGCGGGGCAGCCGGTCAGGGAATGACGACCTTGCGGACGGGCGCGTCGGCGGCCCGGACGGAACCCCAGAGCCGGTTCCACCACACCGGGTCGTGCTCGCCGGCGGGCAGCTGGCGTTCGGACTCGATCACCACTCCCCCACCGAGCGGCTTGCCGTCGGCTCCGACGACCCGGTAGCCGGTCTCGCCGGGCATCACCCAGCCCAGCCGGTCCCTGGCCTGGGCCTTGACGTACTCGGGGTCGTCCCACCGGGCCAGTTCCGCCTCCAGGTCCGCGATCTGCGCCGAACGGTCCCGGATCTGCTGTTCGGCCACGGCCAGGTCGTGCTGTTGGGACAGGTAGATGCGCAGCGAGCCACCGAAAGAGATCGCCAGCACCACCACGACAAGGGCAAGCACCATCGCCCGCTTGGTGAAGTGCAGGCCGCGCCGCCAGGCCGGCATTCCGGCAGGCTTGACCGGAGTGGCGTCCGGCGTGACCGGGCTGGACGTGCGAGTACCGGCCCGGGATCGCCTGTTGGGGCGTCCCGGGCCGGTACTGGTGCTGCGTGGGCTACGCGTTGCGCGAGCCATGATCCTCGACCGTCATCGGGTCAAGGATAGGTTCCTCAGGCCTTGAACCTGGGGAAGGCGGCGGCGCCGGCGTAACGTGCCGCCTCGTCCAGGTCCTCCTCGATGCGGAGCAGCTGGTTGTACTTCGCGACCCGCTCGGTCCGTGCCGGAGCACCGGACTTGATCTGGCCACAACCGAGGGCGACGGCCAGGTCGGCGATCGTGGTGTCCTCGGTCTCGCCGGAACGGTGGCTCATCATGGTCCGGTAACCGGCCCGGTGGGCCATGTCGACGGCGTCGATGGTCTCGGTCAGCGAGCCGATCTGGTTCACCTTCACCAGCAGCGCGTTGGCCGAGTTCTCCTTGATGCCGCGGCCGAGGCGAACCGGGTTGGTGACGAACAGGTCGTCGCCGACCACCTGGATCTTGTCGCCGACCTGGGCGGTGAACTTGGCCCAACCCTCCCAGTCCTCCTCGTCGAGGGGATCCTCGATGGAGACCAGCGGGTAGGCGTCGATCAGTTCGGCGTAGTAGGCGATCATCTCGTCAGCGGTCTTGACGCCACCCTCGAAGGTGTAGCCACCCTCGGCGACGAAGGCGGAAGCCGCCACGTCGAGGGCCAGGGCA
This sequence comes from Propionibacteriaceae bacterium, assembly GCA_020846255.1. Lineage (GTDB taxonomy): Bacteria > Actinomycetota > Actinomycetes > Propionibacteriales > Propionibacteriaceae > Propionicimonas. The sequence continues at coordinate 1,131 of JADLEH010000169.1, read as the reverse complement.
ACGTCCTTGCCGGGCTCGAAGCCGGCGTTCTTGATGGCCTCGATGATCAGGTCGAGCGCCGCACGGTTGCTCTCGAGGTTGGGAGCGAAGCCACCCTCGTCGCCGAGACCGGTCGAGAGGCCACGGGCCTTCAGCACGGCCTTCAGGGCGTGGTAGACACCGGCGCCCATCTCAAGGGCCTCCGCGAAGGTGGCCGCGCCGATCGGGGCGATCATGAACTCCTGGATGTCGACGTTGGAGTCGGCGTGGGTGCCACCGTTGAGGATGTTCATCATCGGCACCGGGAGAACGTTGGCCGTCGGGCCACCGAGGTAGCGGTACAGCGGGAGGCCGGCGGACTCGGCCGCGGCGTGGGCGACGGCCATCGAGACGCCGAGGATGGCGTTCGCGCCGAGCTTGCCCTTGTTGTCGGTGCCGTCCAGCTCGATCATGGCCTGGTCCAGCAGCCGCTGCTCGTCGGCCTCCATGCCGATGACCTCGGGGGCGATCTGCTCGACCACGTTCTCGACGGCCTTCAGGACACCCTTGCCGCCGTAGTGCGCGGCGTCGCCGTCACGCAGCTCGACAGCTTCGAAAAGGCCGGTCGAAGCGCCGGACGGAACGGCGGCGCGACCCTCTGCGCCGTCGTCGAGCACAACCTGGACCTCGACGGTGGGGTTGCCACGGGAGTCCAGGATCTGCCGCGCGTCAACGAATTCGATACTTGCCACGATTTGTACCTCTCGATTGGGATCAAGTCATCACCACCAACCCTATCGCCCACCACCCCGTGTGCGGGGCGGCTGGTGCCGGTTGATCGAGGTACCCGGCTGCCCGCCGGGGATGCTATTCGGGCTCGTTGTGGAGGTCGCCACCCAACCGGAACGGGGTGTCGATCCCCGGGTAGGCCAGATGGGCCACCATCCCGTCCCTGGCGTGCTCGAGGTTGTGGCAGTGGTCCATCCAGATCCCGGGATTGTCGGCGCGGAACACGATGTCGAACCTCTCCCCCGGGAGCACGTCGAAGGAGTCGGTCCACCACGGGCTGCCGGATGCCGCCACTCCGTTCCGGGCCACCACCAGCACGTGGTGGCCGTGCAGGTGCATGGGATGCGCCTCGCCGGTCCGGTTCTCGATGCTCATCCCGACGAG
>JADLEH010000168.1 GCA_020846255.1 Propionibacteriaceae bacterium | reverse complement strand
TCCGAGAGCGCGTCGCGGCCTGGCTCGACCACCGGAACCGCCGCTGGCCCAACACCGCCAACCCCTACGTGTTCCTGAACCACCGCAACGCGACCCGCACCACACCCATCGGCTACCGGTGGCTCGCCATCGCGACCGGCGGAGTCCCGATCCACGTCATGCGCGAAGACCGGATCGTCGACGAAGTCCGTGCCAGCGGCGGCGACGCCCGCCGCATCTGCGACCTGTTCGGACTCACCATGCAAGGCGCCGTCCGCTACCTGCCCAACGACGACCTCGACAGCAGCATCAAAACCATCCGAGCCTCCGGTTCCTGAACCCAAGGTCGAATCGCCGCTCCATGAGACCATTACGGCGTCGGTTCTCATCGAAGCAGCCTTCGGAATTCGTGAACTCGCGGCACTATCATGAGATCTCCTCTCGTGGCACGGTCGCGGTCTGGGTGGTGGTCGGTTCCCATGCGGGCACGAGGCTGAGGGTGTTGCCGGTGACGACAGCGGTGACCGTGTCGGTGTGGATCTGACAGGTGACGGTGAGGCCAGCCAGGGAGTCGCCGGCGCGGGAGGCGAGGTCGGTGGCGGTGCGGACGCAGTCGTCGGTAGTGCCGTGTTCGGCGGCGCCGGCGGTGGCTCCTGCTTGGGCGGCGGCGAGCGCGGTGGTGCGGCCGTAGAAGTACATGGCTGCGCCGAGTGCGATCCACACCACGAGCAGCAGCGTGGGCATGAGCAGCACCATCTGGACCGAGACCGAGCCTCGCTCGCTCGAGCCATCAATCTCCGGACGCATCCCTGTTCCTTGGCCGGTTCAGAGCTTGGCGAGGAGGCCTTCGATGTAGCCGTTGAGGGCTGCGATCACGATGCCGACGATGGCGACGATCCCGACGAGCCACCACAACTGCTCGCTGGAGACCGAGAAGCCGCGCTCGTCACGGACCTTGGTCAGGACGGCGTGCAGCCAGGCGCTCGTCTGGTTCAGTTCGGCCATTTCAGTTCCTTCCATCTTCTTCACTTCGGGGTGGGTCAGCCGGCTCCGAGCCGGAGCAGGGCGGGGACGAGGAGGATGGCCACGAAGGTGAACGCCATCAGGATCGAAGGGATGACCATGCGTTCGCCGACGATGTTGGCGCTCGCCTGGTCCTCGGCGAGGATCGCGTGCCGCAGTTCGGCCGACCGGCTGCGGAGGGTGTCGACGACCTGGGAGCCTTCCTCGCCGGCGAGCCGCATGATGTCGGCCAGGTCGTCCAGATCGTTCAGGCCCTGCTCGGCGGCGAGGTCGTGCAACGCGTCCCAGGCGGTGTCGCCGGAGTAGCGGCTGCGGGCGAGGGCGTCGCCGATGCGGGCGAAGGGCCAGGAGTCGCCGACGCGGGCGGCGTTCTCGAGGGCTTGGCGGGTGCCGGAGCCGCCGGCGTTGCGTTCGAGGGCGACCAGGTCGACGTAGGAGCCGAGCGCCCGCCGGAACTCGACGCGGGCCCTCTTCGTGGCGTCGGACAGGTTGCCGTCGGGCAGGAACCAGGCCAGGAACATGCCCAGAAGGGTCGCGCCGGCTGGGACGGCGACCGGTATCGGCAGGGTGCGGGAGAAGACGGCGGACAGCACCGGCACCGAGACGGCGGCGGTGGCGACGAAGACGACCTTCTCCCCGTAGAACACGTGCAGCGGCTTGCCCATCAGGGCGAGGTCGCGGCGGGGTGCGTTCGCCCACAGCCGGGCGGGCAGGCGTCGCATCACCCATAGGCCGAGCCGGTCCTCCAACCCGCCACGTCCAGGCACTGGCGCCGGGACGGGCGTGCGTCGGACGGGTGAGGAGAGTCGTTCGAGTGCCTGGACGGGCTCGGGGTGGGCGGGGACGAGCCGCCACACCAGGCAGGCCAGGCCGGCGCCGATCAGGCCGCCGGCCACCATCCACAGCTGCAGGGTGCTCACGGGTTCACGTCCCGGTTGGCGTGGCTGCCGAGGAAGCGGGAGGCGGGCTGGATCTCGGCCATGCGTCTGAGCCACCACAGGAGCAGTCCGTAGCAGGTGAGGAGGGTGAGCAGGATGAGTTGCCCGAGTGGGGTGGAGTAGGGGGCGAAGAAGCGTCCGCCGAGCCCGAAGAAGACCAGGGCGCCGATGGACAGCAGGGTGACCATGCGGGCCGAGGCGCGGGGTTTGGCCCGGTCGGCTTCGATCATCCGCCGTCCGCGGACGTCCGCCGACACGGACTCGGCCAAGTCCTGCAGCACCCGGGCCAGCCCGTCGCCGCGTTTCGCAGCGCCGAGGATCAACGCTGCGCAGACGAGGTCGCCGGTGGCGTCGTCGAGGTCGTCGGCGAACGCGCGCAGGGCCTGTTCGGTCGACCAGCGTGACCGCATCCGTCCGACCAGCCGGCCGACCTCGGGACGGATCGCGTCCGGAGCCGAGCGCAGGCTGGCCTGGATCGCCGCCTCGATACCCTGCCCGGCGGTGAGCACCCCCGCCAGGTTCCGGGTCCATTCGGCGATCGCGTCCATCCGGGCGATCTGCCGATCAGCGCTGGTCACCATCAACAACGCCGGCAGGCCCAGCACGGCGGCCGGCAGGATCGGGACGGCGATCACCCAGCCGGTCGTGACCATGACCACCACCCCGGCCAGGAGCGCGGCGATGCTCGCCCAGCGCTGCCAGGCAGGGAGGCCGCGCCACCAGCGGACCAGCCGACCCGTGCGGGGCGGACGCTTCGGTCTCGGTGGCGGGACGGGCCGGGGGATCACCCCGTAGATGCCGAGCAGGATGCCGCCGACGATCATGGCCCCGGCCAGCGCGGCGAGCAGCGTGGTCATGGCAACCTGCTGTCGGCTGCTTCGGCCTCGAAGCCGGCCACATCGAAGCCGACGGCGGCGAGCTTGTCGCGTAGCTCCTCGGGGATGGTGTGGGGGACGGCGCAGGCGCCCGGTAGCCGTGCGAACACGGTGGTGGTGGCGTAGCCGCGGGGCCGCTCTCCGGGGGAGACGGCGAGGACTTCCTCGACGTAGCGGTGTTTGCGTCCGGCGGAGCCGTCGGGGCCGGGGACGACGTCGCAGGCGATGTGGACGACCAGGTCGACGGTCTCGCCGAGCTTGGTCGAGGCCAGGTCCTGGGAGACCTGCGGGCCGGCCTCCATGGCGCAGGTGACCAGCTTGCGGATCGTCTGTTCGGCCGAGCCGGCGTGGGTGGTGGAGATCGACCCGGAGCCGGATTCCATCAGCTTCACCATGCTCCACACTTCCTCGCCGCGGATCTCGCCGAGGATCTGGCGGCCCAGGTTGAACCGGAAGCTGTCGATGATCTGCTGCGCCGTCGTCCGCGACCCCGCCAGCCGGCCATCCGCCAGCCGCTCACCCGAACCCTCCCGGGACTCCCAGGCGTGCACGATCGCGTGCTGCTCGGGCAGCTCGTGCAGGAACAGCTCGTACTCGGACTCGAAGGTGCCCACCGGCTCCAGCCGAGGAATCTGAGCGCACAGCGCCCGCAGCGTGGTCGTCTTCCCCGCGCCCTGTTCCCCGGACACGACGATGCACAGCCGGGCCTTCACGGCGGCGGCGAGGAACCCCGCCAGGGTGGGCGTCAGCGTGCCCCAGGCGACCATGTCGTCCAGCGACACCTTGCGGATGCGGTGACGGCGGATCACCACCGACACCCGGGCGGTGTCCCGCGCACCTGCCAGTCGTTCCCCGCCGGGCAGCACCAGGTGCAGCGACGGGCTGGCCGAGGTGAACGAGCGCGGGTTCTCCGAACGGCTGGCCAGCCGCTCCAGCAGCTCGGCGAGTTCGGCGTCGCTCTCCGCGATTGCCGGGATCTCCCACAGGGTGCCGTCGGCGAGTTCAACGAGCACCCGGTCGTAGCCGGCGATCATGATGTTCTCCACCCGCTCGTCGTCGACCAGCGGCTGGATCCGGCCCAGCCCGAACATGGCGTCGAACACCGCCTTGGCCAGCACCTCCTGCTCCGCCAGCGACCGGGCCTGACCGACCCGGACGATCTCTTCCGCGGTCTCCTCCTCCAACACCTGGCGGATGATCGCCGCCCCCTCGGCCTCCTCCGCCTCCCTGTCCGGACGGGACTCGCCGATCTGTTCAGCCAGCCGACGCGCCACCTCGGTGCGCATCCGCGCCACCAACTTCCAATCCACGTCCGGGATCGCCACCAGGCCCACGACCCGGCTGGACACGGGCGCGGGCAGCTGTACCGGGGCCGGACGCAGGAGACGAAGCGGCGCCGGCGCGGGCGGATTCTCGGCGGGTGCGGAGTAGCGGAACGCCGAGCGGACGCGTCCCTCCTGCATCCCGGCCGGCGCCTCGGCGTCGGTGTCGGTGAAGATCGGCAGATCCAGCGGGTCCGTGCTCATCGACGGGCCTCCTCTCCTATCCGGGCGGCGATCATCTCCCGCAGCAACGAGCCCTCGCCGGTACCCGTCGCCGCCTTGCGTGCGGCCTCACCCAGGGCGCGGATGCCGCGCAGGTAGCCGGACGCCTCGAACGCGCGATCCGCCGCGGTCGCGCCGCCCAACCGGGGAACGGGCTTGTCGGCGCCGTCGGCGAACACCTCGGCCCGACGCGGATCCCACGCCACCGTCCCGAGGACGGAAAGGCCGAGAGTACGGGCCACGTCCGCGGCCCGGTAAGGACGGTTCTCACCGACCACCACCGCCTGCACGCTGTGGCCGGGCACCGCGTCGGCGCCGAGGGTGTCGGCCCACGACTTCGCCGCCGCCAGCGCGCGCAGGTTGCTGCGCAGCACCAGCAGGGTCAGGTCGGCGTCGGCGATCAAGGGGGTCGGTGAGCCGTCCAGGCCGAGCTGGCCGGCGTCCACCAGCACGTCCGCACCCGTCGACGTCATCCCCCGCAGTACCCCGAGCAGGGGCTCCCAGATCCGGGCCAGCCCGGCCGCCTGTGCGTGGGTGCGGGAGCCGGTCAGGATCGACACCGTCGTGTCCGGCACGTCCATCAACACGCGGGGCAGCGCCTCGGCCAGGACGCCGCCGCGCTGGGCCATCACCAGGTCGATCAGGCCGGCATGGCTCTGCAGGCCGCGGACCCGTCCGGCCAGGATCGCCGACCCGGCGGTGGGGTCGGCCTCCACCAGCAGCACCGGACGCGGCCAGCACAACGCCATCCCCAGCAGCGTCGAGGTCACCCCCGGAGAACCCGACGCCGACGCCGCACAGATCAGGGCCATGACTGGATCACCGGGCCCGGGAATCCAGGACCAGCGCGATCTTGCCCGACCCCGCCCACTCCGCCAGCTGCACCGCCTTGTCCGCGGACACGACCACGTCCACCACCGTTTGGGTGTCACCCGGCGTAACCCGCAACACCTTCGCCGACACCGGATCGGGCGACGACGCATCGGACGGGAGCTCACCCGAACGCACCAGCCGCACCGCGTCCCCCGACGCCAACGGCTCAACCGGCATCAGACCCGGACTGATCGGCACACCGACCACCGACTCGCCCGGACCCGGAACGACCGTCTCCGACACCTGCGAGGCGGCCAGCAGCGTTCCGGCCGTCAGGTCGACCGACGCTCGCCGTCCCACAAGTGAGCCGAGTTGGTCGGCGGACACCGTGGACAGGGACGGGTCGACGCCCACCCGAATCGTGCCCAGGTCCTGGGCGGTGATCACGGTGCCGCGGGCCACGCTGTGCCGGACCATCACCACCTCGCCGGCTTTCGTCGCTGACGACCACAACAGGCCGCCGGCCATCGCCCCGGCCACCACCAGCAGCGCAGCCACCACGACAAGGAACGGCCGGCGGGACAGCTTCGGCGATCGCGGAACCGGGCCGTTCTCGACTGTGGGAGCGCCGGTGTCGACGCGCTTCTCGGTCACTGCTGTCATCGCCGTCTCTCCGATCCTTTCGCGGCGGCTATCGGCCGCTCGTCACGATCACCTGCAACTCACCGACATCGAGGCGCTGCGACGCGGTCAACTCGAACGCGAAGGATCCCGACTGGCCGTACCCCGACCAGTCGGCCGTCCAGTACGACGTCGCCTCGACCGTGTAGCGGCCCTGCTTGGAATAGGTGTGGCCGCACGTCGGGGACGGTTCCTCGCCCACCCCGTAGTGCCACTCGGTGCCCTTGCCGCACGTCATCTTGTCGCCGTCGCCGGTGTCCCAGACGACCTTGTGGGCCTTGGCGGTCATGGTCACCCCGCCCGCCGAGATCGTCTTCGGACCCCAAGTCGATGTGGAAGGGTCGTCGACCCACAGCCACACCGGCAGGCCGACCAGTGCCATCGCGTCCGGACCCTTCGGCGTGATCCCGATGTCGATCGGCGTAAGGCTCATCTCGTCCAACAGTGACCGGGCGAGCTGGCCAGGGTTCACACCCGGCTCCACCCAGAAGAGCAGGACGAGGCTGCCCTCCATGCAGCGCACCCGCACCCAACCGTTGGGAATGTCCGCACCCGAGCCGTCAGGGATGGCGTCCTTCGACGGCGGGCAAGCCGGCAGATCAGGCTTTACCGGCTTGCCAGGCTTCTCCGGGGAAGGCTTGCCTGGTCTGTGGTCGCAGACGCGACACTTCACACTGCCCTTCCCGACGCTTCCACAGCCAGGAGGGCAGAGATCGGCAAAGGCGGGCGGTGCCGAGAACAGGGCGAGTACGAGCCCGGTCAGCAGCGCTGCAACGAGCCGCCTCATGATATGCACCCCTCGACCTCGTCGCCGCCGAACTCGTAGACCTTGAACGACTCCGAGCCCTTCGACCGCCGCATGTCGTAGGTGTTCTTCAGGAAGTCCGGTCCCTGAGCGGCCTTGGCCGTGACCTTCTCCCCGTTCTTGTCGACCACGACCAAGGCCCGCTGGTCCTTGCAGATGGTGACGGACACCTTCGTGGTCCCGTTCGACATCGAGTTGGGTTGACCCGCGTCGCGCTGAAGGATGATCTGGGAGCCCTCTTCGTGCCAGCCCTTGTCCCTCCACGTCCGAATCCCGTTGAGGTTCGCCTGGATCATGTCGTCGTAGGCGAGCGGCTTCAGCAGGTCGATCATCTTGTACTGGTCGTACTTCGCCGGATCGGCACGGACCTTCGCCAACGCCGCCTCGTACGACTCCGCCGCCGCGAGTGCGGCCGTCTGATCGGCGTCCAGGCTTGGGCTCGGCGTCGGCGTAACGGTCGGGGTGGAGGATGCTGTCTGGGCGACTGAAGTCGCCATTGGGCTCGGCGTCGTCGTGGGTGTTGCGGTAGTGCAGGCGGCCAGCCCCAGGCCAGCCAGGGCCAGCCCGATAGCGAGCGCCTGGAGTCTGTTCAGGACCACGTTCGCATCTCCTTCCACCCCCTTAAGCCTTCGAGATGGGTGGATTCGGACACTGAATCGGTGGATTTCTTTGCTACGGCACATCCTGGGGGTGATTCGAGGGTAAATCGGCCCTCCGGCGCTGACCAGAGCCTCGCGATACGCACTGTTGGGCACCCGGGACCTCGAATTCGCAGGACCATCACGCGCTCTGCTGCTCCTGGACGAGTTGGCTCAGCGCGCCGGTTGAGCGCTTGATCCGACGCCGGATCGTCCGTGGCGAGCAGCCGTGCAACTTCCCGATATGGGTCGAGACCCGGTCGCCGGTGATCCCTATTCCGGGCCCGGAGGGCGGCACGAGTTGCGCGGCGGCGTCCATGACGGCGAGCAGCAGGTCGACGTCGTCCTGGCCGATCACCTCGGCCTTGAGTCCGTCGCCGAGGATCTCGATCAGTTCCTCGAGCGCGTCCGGCTGCTGCTCGTTCTGGACGACATCGTCCCCGTCCGGAGGGAACGGGCTGGACGTCGGGACGAGGTCCTGTAGCACCTTCTTGCGCAGGTTGCGGTTCAGGTTCGCCGCGACCCGGCCGGTCGTCCGCCAGGGGAAGGTGCGCACAGAGATCCACAACTGGGCGGCCACGTGGCAGTCGATGTCCTCACTCAACGTCCGCAACTGGTGAGCCAGCACCGTCGCCGACGGCATCATCACCCACGCCAGTACGAACGCGGCGTCCGGGGAGGTGCCGGCACCCTCGTGCGCCAATCTGGCCAACCCGCGCAGCACCCGGTCGGCTTCCTCTGGGGGTGCCTTCCGGAGCCAGTCGCACAGCCTCTCGGCGGCCGGCACCAGTTCGAGATCCGGCGCCTCGGCGACCCATTCGGGCCAATGCGTATCGATCAGGTCGTTGATCTTGCCGGCGGTGAGGCCGAAGGATTCCGCGACGCTCATGGGGGTTCCTTCCGTGGGTCCTGAGACCACGGAACCTCACAAAATCGATGTCACCAACGGTGTAACCAACATCTGTGGACGACGACTATTTCGTTATCCACAGATGTAGTGAACGTCCTTGCCAAACCCACGTTCACTATGTTCTCCATGTCGCCGCTGGACAGACCTGCCCGGACGGGCAGGCGCCGAGTCGTTAGCGGTTGGGGTAGAGCAGGTGCGGTCGGACGTCCGATCGGCGTAGCCAGGTCATCCGGGTCGGCGAGCCGGGATGGCTTCGCCACTCCACGCAGGTCCGGTCGGAGCTGAACCACACCGCTACCGCGGGGACGATCGAGGTTCGGTTCTCCCACACCAGCCGAGCGAGGACCAGCCGCCCCGCACCGGGCCGACCCAGCTTCCGATCCTTGCCCGGTGGTGCGCCGACCGCGTTCAAAGGTGCTCGCAGCAGCCGCTTCGAGTCGCCTATCTCCACGGCCACAATTCGAACACCTGTTCTGCCCTGCTCGTCAAGCGACGCCCCGAGCAGCGGCGACCGACCGTGTCCGCCCGGGGCCCGGTTCCGAACCCCGATCCACGGAACAAGGGGCGAACCTGTCCGGAACGGGCCCTCCCGGCGGCTTAAGGGAGTAGCACCGAGAACGGATCCCGAATGCCGCAGACGCACCATCTCGGCCTGGCGCTCAGCTACTTGAGCCTGGCCGCCGACCAGCTGCTGGCCGCCGAGCAGGCGTCGCCGGTCGCGCTATTCGCCGGCGTCGAGTGTCTGGAGATCCAGGGCCAGGTCAGCGAACTCGGACCCGAGGGAGCACCCGTGGTGGCGGTAGTCCCGCCCGGCGACGCCCTCACCCTGGCCGCGGACCTCCTCAGCCTGGACGGCCGTGCCGAGCTGGCGGGGCTGGCCCAACAACTTCGTCGGCTCTCCCGGGCGGTGAGCTGATGTCCACCTCCGCGCTCGACCTGCTGATCGCACTCGACGGCCGCCTGGACGACCTCGAGACCACCACGATGCTGCCGGGCTCGATCCCGCGCGTCCGCCAGGAGTGGGGTGGCCTGGCACGGGCGAGCCTGCAACTCCTTCAGGCCCGTCCGCGCCACCCCAACGACAGTGCCCGGCGACTCGAAGCGCTGCTCAACTCACTGGCCGCGGCGCCCGGCGAGTATCCGTTGCCCGCGCCCGGTACCGGGCTGATGGCCATCACGGCGACCATCGGCTGCACCGCCGAGATCATGCGCGTCCGGACCGTCGCCAGCCCCGCAGCCCGCGAGCAGGCAGGCGATGCGATTTGGGCCAGCCTGGAGGGCTCTCTCGCGCGGGCCGCCCGCTGGACCCAGCGAGGCTTCCTGGACGCCGGCGTGGGGCCGGAGCCCGAGATCGTGCGGCTTGCCGGTAGCGAGGCACACCCCCACCGATCGCCAGCCCTGCAGACGTGGCGGATCATCGGGCCGACCGATCCCGGCATCGACGGCGCCGTCTCCCGCTGGGAGCATGCCGCGACCGAAACGATCGCCAGCCGGCGTGGCGTCACCCAGCTCGCGCTCCAACTCGCTGCGGCGGACATTGCGCTCGTGTGCGCATCTGCGAGCGCCGTGATGCGGATCGGCGCTTACGCCGGTGCGCTCTCCGACGCCTCCGCAGCCTGCGGGGCTCTGGACGGCGCTGGACGATCCTGGCGACACGCCACACGCTGGCCCGCCGAACTACGTCTCGGCGGACGCGCGACCGAACTCCGTCAGGCCTCCGCCGATCTGCGCCAACACCTCGACGGCACCCTGCGGACCCGGGGCGACTGGAAGCGTCCCGACGACATGTTCGCCGAGGTTACCGCCGAACAACTGGTCGCTGTGCTGCACTCCGGCCTCCAGTCGGCCATCCGCGTCGGGCAGGAGGCCGCGGCAGCGTTCGACGACCTGGCCCACGGAGCTAGCCGCGTCTGGCTGGACGCTAGCCAGATCCCTACGCCCGGCGTCGTCCAACAGGCTCTGGACAGCGCTCGATACGAGTGGCTCCCCGACCCGGCCGGCTTCCATTCCGCCGAAGGGCTTCTCCACGACTCTGCAGAAGCGGTCGCGCGTCTCGTGCACGCGACGCCGCTGACCATCGCTGCCCTCGCCACACCGCCGAACCCGCCCCGCCAAGTCGACGACGAGGGGCCGTGGGAGACCGTGCCGGTCGTCCTTGACCCGCTCCGGACAGCTCAGGAGCGGGCGCTGCTCGCGGCCATCGCGCCAGCCGAACCGCGGGCCAACACGATCGGCTTCTGACCGCGAGACCGGCGCAGACCCCGTCTTTCAGATCCCATCCGCGGTGTCCGGGTCGACCGCAGCCCGACGCAGTTCGCGGCGGACCCGCTGACGCTCGGCACGCCATTCCCTACGGTTCAACCGCCCGTGGTGGCACAGTTCGCACGGGCAGACACCGTGGCCGTCCCACAGCCAGATCCAGTGGCAGTGGCCGCGGCTGGGCCACTCGAGGGCATGGTCGTAACGGTCGGGCAGGTCGCACACGCCGTTGGTGTGGTCGTGGACTTCGGCATGACCGATGTCGCCACGGGCGATACGGATCTGAACAGGGACGTGAGCGTCGGTACGAGACACAGTGAGCCTCCGAGGGTTCCGTGCCCCGGCCCGCTGCCCCTCGGCGAAGGACGGACCGGGGCTATAGGTTGAGCCCCTCGCGCGGTCGTGTCCTCATGCGAACCATCGTCGCACGCGGCGCCCACTCTCTGCCGAGCCATGCTCGCTGCGAGTCCGGGCTGCCCGGGCTCTGGCGGCCAAAATGCCACCGGCCGTACGATGTCCGGCACCGGAACCCGGCTGGACGCGCCTGGGGGTGGGTCAGCGTCCCCCGGGTTCCCTCTATGGATCGAGCAACGTTGTTGTGCCTTCGGTCCGCACGCGTTGCAGTCACGCCCCAGAATCACTCGAGGCGCGATGGTCGAAGTGCCAGAAGGCTGCCGCGAGACGGGTTAGCCTCACGTGGTGACAATCGAGACCGACGGGGGCGCGGGCAACTACGTCGTTCCTGCCCCAGAGAGCGTGATCGTCGAAGTTGGACCGGGCACCGCACTGATCTGGGGAGAGGTGCCCGAGGGATTCGAGTTGGTCCCCTTCCGCCTCGTTACCCCTGACGACCAGGCAGCGATCGGATCTGCGCTTGCGACCTCAAGCGCAGCCGTCAACCTCGGCGGGCAGGCGGCCAATGCGCTCCTGCAGATGCAGCCAGGCCTGTACACGCTGGCGGCTGAGAGCATGGCGAAGATGAGCTCCACGGGTGCGACCCTCATGCAGAGCGGCGGCCAGAGCCTCGGGGCGATGGTGCAGAACGGCCACATCGTCGGTCAGGCACGGTTCATCCCCGCCGGCGGGCTGCAAGCGGCGGGGGTACTCGCCGCGGTGGGACCGGCGATAGCGATGATCGCGATCCAGGTCCAGCTCAACGAACTCCAAGGGCTGATCTCCCAGAACCTCGAACTCACCGAGGGCGTCCTGAAGACTGTCCGCCACGAGCAGTGGGCCGAACTCACCGGCCTGCAGAAAGCGGTCGGGAAGGCCATCGGAGAGGCCGTCGAGGTCGGCGAGGTGACGCCGCTGATCTGGCAAAACGTCCACGGCTACGAGAAGGATCTTCAGAAGCACCGCGACCTGTTCCGGCTCAACGTGAAGAACCATGCCGCCGCGCTCGCCAAGCGCAAGGGGCATACGGAGCGGCTCCAGTACATCGAGAAGCACGGCGAGGCGATGCTGCTCGATGTACACAGCCTCCTGATCGCTCACAAGTCGTGGTTCGAGTACCAGGCCCTTCGCGCCGGAAGGGCTCGACTTGAGGCCGGCAGCAACCCAAGTGAGGCGCGGCTGCTCGAGAAGATCACCAGCGACGCCAGCTCCGAGTACAGCGCCGTCAGCCACGAGATGGCCGGATTGCTCGAGACCCTCACCCGGGAACTGTCGATCATGGCTGAGCTTCCCGGCAAGCAAACCATTCCCTTCTCTAAGGCCAGCCGCAACGCCCGGGACGTCGCGGCGATGGCGAAGCAACTGCTTGCCGCAGTGGAAAGCGCCAGCGGCAACGCACACCACATTCCTGCACCACTCGAGCGGCCAGCTACCACCTACGCAAAGAGTGAGGGGCCTCTGGCTAAGGACCTCCGTATCCTCCGCTGGCACGTCCGCCCTTACGAGGAGCTGCTTGCCGTTGCGATGACCAGGACCCCACCTGTCGGCGCCATCGAGGCTGTTGGTGACAGCATCGGGCGCGGCTTCGGCGCCCTTGGCTCCGCATTCGAGGCGGCGTTCCGTCGCCAGGACATTCTCGAGGCCGCCTCTGGAGGGCTGGACCGCGATGACCTGCTCCTTGTGGTGACGAGCCAGCGAGTCCTCGTTGCCGACGTGGAGGAGTTCCGATCCCAGGGCGTCATCCGGAAGACGATCCCGTCCAGCGACATCCGGTATGTCCGCTTCCGGGACGACAAGCCTGAAGGAGTCGCCGAGGTAGACCTCATCACGAGGACCGACGACTATCACTGGCGCTTTGGCAACGGTTCAGCTGCGGATGCCGCCGTGAAGCAACTCGCGGCGCTGCTTGCAGATCGGATGGTGATCCCCGACTCGGAGCGCGAGGCATTGTTGATCGCGCTGCCGGCTCAGGCGGAAACCTCCAAGGCGCTGACGCCATAGCGCCCACGATCGGCCGCAAGGGCCCATCCCCGGCTCCAGGCGGGCCCCGTAGGTCAGAAGGGCCTCGGGTCGTCTTCCCGTCCACGCGCCGCGAGGCCCTTGCTCCCTGCAACCGACTTCGTCTGGGCTCAGATGCCCAGACCGACAGTCCCGACCTCCCGTTCGAGCGGGATGGGTCTGCGAGCCTCTTCCTGCGCCACAGGGCTGGGCGCGGGCGTGAAGGTCTCCCACACCTCAGACTCGGGCGTCGGAGCTGTCACCTTGATCGGCATTACTCTGATTCCGAGGTCTTGGGCGACGGCGTCGACCAGCCTGGCCTCGAGGTCGGCGGGTTTGGTGTGGGCCAGGATGGTGTCGGCGGTGGCGATCACCCGGGCTCCCGTTTCCGCGACGACCGCCTCGATGCCGTGCTCCGGGGTGGCGGCCTTCGCCGCCCAGCCGGCGATGTAGTTGAACGTGTACTGGCTGGTGTCCAAGTGGTGAGCGGCCGCGACCACGTACGCGACAGACTCCGCCTCCACCTCGCGACGGCCGAGGCAGGCGCCGGCATACGGCTCACCCGGATCGGGACGGATCAGCACGTGCGCCAACTCATGGGCGAGCGTCTTCGCCGCCTGCGCGTCGTCGACATCGGCCCGCACACGGACCTCGCGCGCTGTGTAATCGGTCAGCCCGTTGGCCCTGCCGCAATCGCCGCGTGTCAGCCGGAAGCCCTCCGCCTCCACCAGTTCGGCCAGCGAGTTCCACAGGCCCGGCGGTGCCTGACCGCGCAGCAGGGTCGGCTCGGGCGGGGACTCGACGGGGGGATCGACCTGACTCACATCGAACACACTCACCGGACGCACCCCGACCATCTGCCGGACGTACTGAGGCCGGCCACCGGCGTCCCGAATGGGTTCACCAGTATGGCGGTCGACCAGTTCGACCTTGCGGGTGACCGGACCGAGGATCTTGATCGCTCTCTCCCCGCGCCGCACCTGATGGCCCATCGCCTGCCACGCCCGGTAACCGGCGATCATCGTCGCGTCCGGCTTCTGCAGCATCGTCAGCATGACGTTGTTGAAGAACCCTCCGAAATTGCATCGGATGCAAGATTGGTGTGGTTCGGAGTGGCCTGACTTGGGGCTTCTCGTGACCGGTGCGGTCCGCGCGAGGCGGTTTGGATATGGCCTGTGACTA
>JADLEH010000167.1 GCA_020846255.1 Propionibacteriaceae bacterium | reverse complement strand
CGAAGTAGCGTCCGTTGAGGCCGAACAGGAGCATGCCGCCGATGGACAACACGGTGACCATGCGGGCGGCGGAGCGGGTCTTGGCCCGGTCAGCTTCGATGAGGCGGCGGCCGCGGACGTCGGCGGAAACCGATTCGGCCAGTCCCGTGAGGATGCGGGCCAGCCCGTCCCCGCGCCGGGACGCCCCCAGGATCAACGCCGCGCAGACCAGGTCGCCGGTGGCGTCGTTGAGGTCGTCAGCGAACGCCCGCAGCCCCTGTTCGGTAGGCCAGTGGGCGCGCATCCGGGCCACCAGTTGGCCCACCTCGGCCCGGATCGGGTCCGGGGTCGAGCGCAGGCTGGCCTGGATCGCAGCCTCAATCCCCTGCCCGGCGGTCAGCACCCCCGACAGGTTCCGGGTCCACTCGGCGATCGCGTCCATCCGGGCGATCTGAGCATCGGCATTGGAGATCATCAGTAGCGCCGGCAGCCCCAGCACCGCCGCCGGCAGCACCACCGCGGCGACTATCCAGCCGGTCGCCAGCCCGATCGCCAGCCCAGCCGGCAGCGCCGACACGGCGGTCCAGCGCTGCCAAGCCGGCAGGCCGGCCCACCAGCGTCCGGGCCGGCCCAGGTTCGGCCGCCACTTCAGGCGGGGTGGCCGTTCGGGTCGCGGGATGAGCCCGTACACGGCCAGCACCAGACCGCCGACGATCATGGCACCGGACAGGGCGGCGAGCAGCGTCATCATGATCGCAGCGTCTCCTCTTCGACGATTTCGGTTTCGAACCGGGCCAGGTCGAACCCGGCCGCGGCGAGGGTGGCGCGGAGTTCGTCGGGCATGGTGTGGGCGACTGCGCAGCGGCCCGGGCGGCGGCCGAACACGGCGGTGGTGGCGTAGCCGCGCGGCCGTTCCCCGGGGGAGACGGCGAGGATCTCCTCGACGTAGCGGTGCTTGCGACCCGCCGACCCGTCGGGTCCGGGCAGGGAGTCGCAGGCGATGTGAACGACCAGGTCGACGGTTTCGCCGAGCTTGCTAGAGGCCAGGTCCTGGCTGACCTGCGCGCCGGCTTCCATGGCACAGGTGACGAGCTTGCGCATGGTGCGCTGCGCGGAGGCCGAATGGGTGGTGGACAGCGACCCGGAGCCGGACTCCATCAGCTTGACCATGCTCCACACCTCCTCGCCGCGGATCTCGCCGAGAATCTGGCGGGACAGGTTGAACCGGAAGCTGTCGATGATCTGTTCGCTGGTGCTACGGCTGCCGGCCCGCAGCCCGTCGGGGCCTCGTTCGCCGGAGCCTTCGCGGGCTTCCCAAGCGTGGACGATGGCGTGCTGGTCGGGCATCTCGTGCAGGAACAGCTCATACTCGGACTCGAAGGTGCCGATCGGCTCCGACCGGTCGACCTGCGAGCACAGGGCGCGAAGCAGCGTCGTCTTGCCCGCCCCTTGCGCCCCGGACACGACGATCGACAGCCGGGCCTTGACCGCAGCGGCGAGGAAACCGGCCATCACCGGGGTGATGGTGCCCCAACGTTGCAGGTCGGGCAGGGTGACCTGCCGCATCCGGTGGCGGCGGATCACCACCGAGATCCCGGCCGTGTCCCTGGCTGCGGCCAGGCGCGCGCCGCCGGGCAGCATCAGGTGCAGCGACGGGTTCGCCGGGGTGAAGGAGCGTGGGTTCTCCGACCGGCCGGCCTGGTTGGACAGCAGTTCGGCCAGCTCCTCGTCGTTCTCGGCGACCGGAGGCGCCTCCCACAAGGTGCCGTCCGCAAGCTCGACCATGACCCGGTCGAACCGGGTCACCATGATGTTCTCCACCTGTGGGTCGTCGATCAGCGGCTGCAGCCGACCCAGCCCGAAGACCGCGTCGAACACCGCCCCCGCGAGGGCCTCCTGCTCGGCCAGCGACCGGGCCTGCCCGGCGCGCACGATCTGCTCGGCGGTGTCCTCCTCCAACACCTGGGCGATCACCGCCCGACCCTCGGCGTGTTCGGCGTCGCGTTCCCACCGGTCCTCACCGAGCCGTTCGACCAGCCGGCGGCCCACCTCGGCCCGCATCCGGCCCACCAGCCCCCAGTCCAACTCCACACCCGCGATGTCGGTGCGGCGCGGGGTGGGCCGAGGGTGTAGCTGGGCGACCGGCGCGACCGGGACGGCGACCCGTTCAACTAATGGTGGCGGGTCGGGGGTGAAGCGGAAGGTGGAGCGGACCCGGCCGTTGGGACGGCCCGGCGAGTCCTCGGCGAAGATGGGCAGGTCGGCGGGTTCGGTGCTCATGTGCGGGCTCCTTGGCTGGTGCGGGCCGCGATCATGTCGCGCAGCAGCGACCGGTCCCCGGCGGTGCTGGCGAGCTTGGCGGCCGCCTCGCCTACCGCACGGAGGCTGCGCAGGTAGCCGGAGGATTCGAAGGCTCGGTCGGCGGCGGCGGACCCGCCGAGCCGGGGAACCGGCTTCGCGGCGCCGTCGCTGAACACCTCGGCGCGGCGCGGGTCCCAGCCGACCGCGGACAGGACCGGCAGCCGGATCGCCCTCGACACCTCCGCCGCCCGGTAGGGCCGGCCCTCCCCCACCAAGACGGCCTGGACGGCGTGGCCGGGGATCGCGTCTGCGGCCAGGCTCGCCGCCCACGACCGGGCACCAGCCAAGGCGGGCAGGTTGGAGCGCAGCACCAACAAGGTCAGATCGGCGCCGGTGACCAGAGGGCGGGGCCAGCCCTCCAAGCCGAGGCGGCCGGCGTCGATGAT
>JADLEH010000166.1 GCA_020846255.1 Propionibacteriaceae bacterium | reverse complement strand
GCTCCCCCGCCTGGACTCGAACCAGGAACCTACGGATTAACAGTCCGACGCTCTGCCAATTGAGCTACAGGGGATCGCGCTCGGCGCGAGTCGGTACGTTACCAGAACTTCAGCCAAGGTCGTATTCGGCGCGTAGCCGTTCGAGCTCGCTGACGACCAGCGGGTCGTCGGACACCTGACCCGGCGGGACCCCCTTGCCGGGGGACGTGCGCCAGATCAGCGGGGCTGTCGGGTCACCCAGGTCGCGACGCGCCGTGATGACGGCTGTGCCGGTGCCGGTGAGGTCGACCACCCGCAGGCAGGCGATGCTGGCGGTGACGCGCTCGTTGAACAGGTCGGGCAACAG
Source organism: Propionibacteriaceae bacterium (assembly GCA_020846255.1). GTDB lineage: Bacteria > Actinomycetota > Actinomycetes > Propionibacteriales > Propionibacteriaceae > Propionicimonas. The sequence continues at coordinate 7,758 of JADLEH010000166.1, read as the reverse complement.
GCCCGGGGTGCTGAGCTCGACCTCGTGGGCACCCCCGGTGACGTTGGTCCAGCGCAACTGGCGGGTTGCCGGGTCCCAGTTGCCGCGCTCCACGTCGTGCCAGAACTCCTGGCGCCAGTCTCCATCGGCCCGGTAGACCAGCCGGTCGACCAGCCCGACCACCTGGCCGTCACCGCCCCGCCCGATCGCGAGCGGCCGCGGGCGCCGACCGACCAGGGCGGTCAGGGCAGCGTCGGTCTCGGGTTCCAGCTTGGTGCGTCCGAAGAATCCCATGGCTCCAGTGTGGCGGACCCGCCCAGGTTGGTGGCGGACAGCCCTTCCGGAAGCTGGTGCGTCGTCGCTGGGCGTCCGGCTCAGGAACCGTCCCCGGTGGCGAAGGCCAGCTTGCGCACAGCCGGAAGGTCGGGGGCCGCCCAGTTCAGCCACACCAGCCGGTCCCGCTGGAACCAGCCCAGCTCGTCATGGTCGGTGCTCGAGTGGGGTACCTCGCCGACCGGACGCACGAAGTAGCAGCTGAGCGTGATCGTGTTGCCGTCGGAGACGGTGGTGCTCCGGTCAAGGAGCTCGCCGACCTCGATCGCCACCCCGAGCTCCTCGAGGACCTCTCGCTCCAGTGCCGCCGCCGGCTCCTCGCCGTCCTCGAGCTTGCCGCCAGGGAACTCCCAGAGCCCGCCGGCTTCGAGGTTCTCGTTCCGGCGGCACGCCAGAACGCGCTCGCCGTCGGTGAACACGGCGGCAACGACCTCCATCACGACCCCCTCCGGCTGATGGGCCATTATCTGACAGGAACCTGTCGACACCCTGTGCGCCCAGTCCCCGGGCTCAGGCTGCGGCCTCTCGCAGCGCGGCAAGGGTGGCCTCGACATCGGCGTCCGTGGTGGACCAGTTGCACAACGCCACCCGCAGCACGGCCCGGCCGTGCCACCTTGAGCCGGTGGTCCAGGCGGTGCCGTCGGCGAGCATCCGCTGCACCACCTCCCTGGTGTGCTCGTCACTGCCGAAGCTGGCGCACACCTGGCTGAACACCACGTCGTTGAGGACCTCACCGCCCGGGATCTTCGAGATCCCGTCGGCGAACATGCGCGCGTGCCGGTAGAACCGCTCCACCAGGTCGGCCACGCCGCTTCGGCCGAGTGTCGCCAGGGCAGCCCAGACCGTGGTCGCCCGGGCGCGCCGGGACATCTCCGGCACCCGGTCGAACGGTTCACCGGCTGAGTCCTGGATCAGGTAGTCGCCGTGCATCCCCATGGAGGCGCGCATCGCGGCATCGTCCTTGACGATCGCGATGCCGCAGTCGTAGGGCACGTTCAGCGTCTTGTGGGCGTCGGTGGCCCAGGAGTCGGCGAACTCGAAGCCGGCTGTCAGGTGGCGAAGCTCCGGTGAGGCTGCGGCGAACAGTCCGAAGGCACCGTCCACGTGCACCCAGGCGCCCGCGTCGTGGGCAACCGGCACCGCTTCGGCGAAGTCGTCGAACGCGCCGGAATGGACGTTGCCGGCCTGCAGCACGACGATGGTCGGGCGGCCCTCGCCCTTCGACAGCGCTTCGGCGAGCGCGGGCACCCGGATGCGCCCCTGCTCGTCGGCGGCGACCTCCTCGGGGTGACCGAGCCCGAGGAACCGCAGCACCTTGTCGATCGAGTCGTGCCGTTCGGCACCCACCAGCACCCGAACGCCGGGGGACCCGACCAGGCCCAGTTCCTTCGCGTTCCAGCCGGCCCGGCGCAGCACCGTGTCGCGGGCGGTCGCCAGGCAGGTGAAGTTCGACATCGTCGCGCCGGTGGCCATGCCCACGCCGCAGTCGGCCGGCAGCCCGAGCAGGTCCAGCAGCCAGCGGTCGGCAACCTCCTCGACGGCGATCGTCGCCGGCGTCACCGCCCGCAGGGCGCTGTTCTGGTCCCAGGCGCTGGTGAGCCAGTCCGCAGCCAGGGCCGCGGGCAGGGTGCCGCCCATCACCATGCCGTACCAGCGTCCGGACGGGATGGCGGTCAGGCCCGGCTCGGCCGCTGCGCCGAGCAGCTCGATCACTTCCAGCGCCGGACGCGGGTGGTCGGGAAGGTCGCCCAGCGCTGCCGCGACCTCGTCGGTGGTGGCGGTCGGCGGCACCCGACGGGTGGGCAGCGAGTCCAGCCACTCCACGGCCAGCCGGTGAGCTGCGTCAAGGGCTTCGTGCATTTCCGGCATCTGATCTCCTCCGCGAGACACCCCCTCATTATCGGCAGCAGCCAGAACGGGCCGCCGCCCTACTTCTACGTAGCTCACTCCCAGGTGACAGCGTCGGCGGGCTGGTCGGCCCGCCAGCCCTTCCACACCGGGTGCCGCAGCCGCCCGGTCGGGGTCACTTCGGTGTAGAACACCTCACCGACCAGGGTCGGATCCACCCAGTGGGCGTCGCGGGCGTCCTCTGCCGGGACGTCCGCCAGGGGCGAGTCCGGACGGGCCAGCGGTGCCAGCAGCCGCTCGGCCCGGGCCAGCCCGGTGTCGGAGAAGCCGGAGCCGACGCGGCCGACGTAGCGGACCTGGTCGCCCTCGGGGATGCCGAGCAGCAGGGCACCGATCGTGCCGTCGCGGTTGCCCTTGCCGGGACGCCAGCCGCCGACCACGACGGACTGGCTGCGGCGGTGCTTGATCTTCAGCCAGGTGCGGCCGCGGCGCCCCGGTTCGTACACCGAGCCCCGCCGCTTGGCCACCACGCCCTCGAGGCGGAGCGCCTCACTGAACTCCATCGCCGCTGCGAGGTCGCCCTCGAAGACCGGCGGCACCTGGACCCTCGAGCCGGCCGGTGGCTGCAACTCCTCCAGGAGCCGGCGACGCTCCTCGTAGGGGCGGTTCACCAGGGACTGGCCGTCGCGGCTGAGCAGGTCGAACAGCATCAGTCGGGCCGGGGCCTGCCGGGCCACCGCAGCGATGTCACTTGCGCGGGTGAGGTTGATCCTCGGCTGCAGCAGGCCGAAGTTCGGGGCCCCGCCGGCGTCCAGGACCACGATCTCGCCGTCGAGCACCGCCCGGCGGCACTGCAGCGCTGCCAGGTCCGGGACCAGATCGGGGTAGCGGGCGGTCTCGTCCCGGCCCCGGCGGCTCAGCAGCCGCACCTGGCCGTCCTCGAGGTAGGCGATGATCCGCACGCCGTCCCACTTCATCTCGAAGTGCCAGTCGTCGGGGTTGGTCACCTCAACGGCTGCGGAGAGCGTGGCGAGCATCGGTTCGATCACCCGGTCGGGGTGGTCCGGCGATCCGGGCTCGTCTGCCGGCTGGACGGACCCGACCGCTTCGATGGTCGCGGCGGGCTGGACCGACGGTTCAGAGGGTTGCAGCGCCATCCGGTGGATCAGCCAGTCCTTGCCGGTGTGGATCAGGGCGAACTTCGCCGGGGCGCCGCCCAGACCGCCGTCGGGACGGCCGTGCAGGGTGGCGATGACCTCCTTGCCGTCCCGCCACTTCTCCAGCTCGTAGCTGCCGGCATCCCAGATGCGCACCGTCCCGCCGCCGTACTCCCCGGCGGGGATGGTGCCCTCGAAGGTGCCGTAGTCGAGCGGATGGTCTTCGGTCGGGACGGCCAGATGGTTGCTCTTCGGGTCGGTCGGCGGCCCCTTCGGCACGGCCCAGCTCACCAGCACGCCACCGTGCTCCAGCCGGAAGTCGTAGTGCAACCGGCGGGCGTGGTGCTCCTGGATGACGAACGAGTTGCCGGACGAGGGCGCGGGAGGCTCAGCCGGGACCGGCTCCGGGGTCTTGTCCGCGTCCCGCATGCTGCGGTACTTGGCGAGCTTGTCGGGTTGGGCGTGCCCGGCGACAGCAGGAAAGGGGACAGTCCCCTTTCGGGTCGTGTCGTCGCGGACCGCAGGAAAGGGGACTGTCCCCTTTTGTGCCACACCGGCAAGGGGGGCGAGCAGGTCGCCCAACTCCTCCAGGCGGGTCAGCAGCTCGCCGAGTTCGAGCTGGCGCAGGTCGGGGTCGGCCAGCTCGTCCCAGGTCCTTGGCGCAGCGACCGTCGGCCGGGTCCGGCCGCGCAGGGAGTAGGGCGTGATGGTCGTCTTGTTGCCGTTGTTCTGGCTCCAGTCGAGGAACACCTTGCCGCCACGGTCGGACTTCCGCATCACCGAGGTGACGCGGTCGGGATGCTCGGCCTGCATCGCCTGCGCCAGTTCCCTGGCCAGGTCGCTGGCCTGGGCCGGGCTGAGTGACCCGTCAAGGTGCGCGTACAGGTGGATGCCCTTGCTGCCCGACGTCACCGGGAACGGCTGCAGGCCGGCGCCCTCCAGCACCTCGCGTACCCAGCCGGCCACCTCGGCCGTCTCGGCCAGCGTCACGCCCTCGCCCGGGTCGAGGTCGAGCACGAGGCGATCCGGTGGCAGGGGAGTGCCGTCCTCGGCGAAGCGCCACTGCGGCACGTGCAGTTCCAGGGCCGCGAGCTGGGCCAGCCACACCAGCGTCGCGATGTCGTCAGCGACCGGGTAGTCGTTGATGCCGTCGGAGTGCTGGATGGAGTAGCGCCGCACCCAGTCGGGCGTGCCCTTGGGCAGGTTCTTGGCGAAGAACACGTTCACGTGCTCACCGTCGACGCCGACGCCGTCCGGCCAGCGCTTCCGGGTGATCGGACGCTGCCGCAGGTGCGGGAGCAGGGTGTTGCCGACCTCGGCGTAATAGGCGATCACCTCGCCCTTGGTGGTTCCGGTGGCCGGGTAGAGCACCTTGTCGAGGTTGGTCAGCGCCAGCACACGCCCATCGACCGTGACCTGCTGACTGCCCGGAGCCGCCATGGCGCACATCCTGACACACCCCACGGGCCCTGCCGAGGGCGAACCCTGCGCATTCCCGGCCACGCGGGTCTGGCCGACCCGCCACGGCTGCTGGACGATTGGTCCATGCTCCAGCTGCGCATGGCCATCCCGACCGATCTGACCGACGACGTCGTCATCGTCCTCTCCACCGAGACCACAGTGAGCAGCATCGCGGTGGTCCGCGGCGCTTCCATCGAACCGCGCGGCGACCTGGTCTACGCCGACGTGGCCAGGGAGCAGGCCAACGCCGTGATCAGCCGGCTGCGGTCGCTCGGGGTGGCCCAGGAGGGCACCATGCACATCGAGCAGGTCGACACCTGGCTCTCCAAGGCCGCCCTCGACGCTGCCGAGCGCGCCCCCGGCAGCGGTGCGGACGCGGTCGTCTGGCCGGAGGTCGGCGCCCGGGCCTACGCCGAGTCCGAACTCAACGGCACCTACCTGATCTTCATGATCCTGGCCACCCTGATCGCCGGGATCGCCATCGTGCTCGACTCCCAGGTGCTGGTGATCGGGGCGATGGTGCTCGGGCCGGAGTTCGGCCCGGTCGCAGCCCTCGGGCTGGCCCTCGTGCTGCGCCGCCGTGCCCTGTTCGGCTTCGCACTGCGCACCCTGCTGGTCGGGTTCGTCGTCTCGATCGCAGTGGCCACCCTGGCCGCCCTGGTCGTCCGCTTCGCCGGCTGGGTGCAGCCGGAGACGATCCTCGCCGCCCGCCCGGGCACCGGCTTCATCTACCACCCCGACGGTTGGTCGTTCGCAGTGGCAGTGATGGCAGCGGTCGCCGGGGTGCTGTCGCTGACCTCAGGGCGGATGGGTGGCCTCTCGGGGGTGTTCATCTCGGTGACCACCGTGCCCGCTGCCGGCAACATCGCCCTCGGGCTGGCCTACTGGTTGCCCGAGGAGATCATGGGCAGCGCTGCCCAGCTGGCAGTCAACCTGGTCGCGATGATGCTGGCCGGCTGGGTCACCCTGCTCGTCCAGCAGCAGCTCGTCGGCCGGCTGCCGGTGAACCCGTTCCAGCGGGACCTGTACCAGCGGCGACGGACCGAGATGCTGCGGCGTCCCTAGTCGACAGCGGCGCCGAGCGCCTCGCCGATCGCCTCGTGCAGCACCAGGCCGGCGAGCCGGTCATAGCCGGTCGGCTGCTTGTTGATCAGCACCAGGTGCTCACCGGCGAAGGCATCCACCAGGCCGGCGGCCGGGTAGACCACCAGTGACGTCCCGCCAACGATGAGCGTGTCGGCTGCGGAGAGGTGGCGGACCGCCGCCGCCATGACCGCCGGGTCGAGGGCCTCCTCGTAGAGCACCACGTCCGGCTTGATCACGCCGCCGCAATCGCAGCGGGGGATCCCGGTGCTGCCGGTGATCGCGGACAGCCCAAACCTGCTGCCGCAGTCCTGGCAGGAGTTGCGGTACACGCTGCCGTGCAACTCCAGCACGTTGCGGGATCCGGCAGCCTGGTGCAGACCGTCGATGTTCTGGGTGATCACGGCGGTCAGCCTGCCGGCAGCCTCCAGCCGGGCGAGGGCAAGGTGGGCGGCGTTCGGCCGGGCGTCCGGATAGAGCAGGTGGCTTCGGTAGTAGTCGTAGAACAGCTCGGTCCTGCGGACGAAGAAGCTGTGGCTGAGCACGTCCTCGGGGGCATAGCTGGTGCCGGTGTCCCGGCTGTACAGCCCCCCGCCGGAGCGGAAGTCGGGGATTCCGCTCTCGGTGGAGACGCCGGCCCCGCCGAAGAACACGATCCGCCGGCTGTCCTCGATGATCTCGCGCAGCCCGTTCCCCATGCCCGGACCCTACGCCCGGAGCTGGCCGCGCGTGGTGCACCGAACACGGTGCAGAACGGGCGCGTCGACGGGAATAGGATCCCGGCCATGGAACCCCGCGCCGGGATCGCCGACCGGCTCACAGCGATGATCCGCATCCCGACGGTCTCGGCGGAGAAGCCGACCCGCGGCACGGTCCCGTTCACCGACTTCATCGCCCTGCTCGCCGAGCTGTACCCGCTCGTGCACGAGCGGCTGGCCGTCGAACGGATCGAGGAGCTCGGGCTGGTCTACACCTGGTCGCCGGCCGGGCCGACGGACGCCGATCCGGTGGTGCTGATGGCGCACTACGACGTGGTGCCGGTCGCCGGGCAGGAGTCGGCCTGGGCAGTGCCGCCGTTCGAGGGACGCAGCGTCGGCGAGGAGGTCTGGGGTCGGGGGGCACTCGACGACAAGGGCGCGCTGTGCGCCCTGCTGGACGCGGTGGAGAACCTGCTGGCCGAGGGCTGGACGCCGCAGCGGACCGTCCTGCTCTGCCTCGGACCCGACGAGGAGACCCACGGGGCCACCGGTCGCGCGATCGCCGACACCCTGCACGCCCGCGGCGTCGTCCCGTGGCTGGTGCTGGACGAGGGCGGTGCGATCACCGACATCCCGTTCCCGGGAGTCGAGGGGCACTTCGCGATGGTCGGGCTCGCCGAGAAGGGCGTGATGTCGGTGGAGCTGTCGGCGACCGGCACCGGCGGCCACGCCTCCGCGCCGACCGAGCTGACGGCAGTGGGGCGGGTGGCGCGGGCAGTTTCCCGGGTGAACCGCAATCCCTTCGACGTCCGGCTGCCACGGACGGTGGCCGACATGCTCACCGCCCTTGCCGGGCACGCCGAACCGCGGCTGGCGCCGGTCTACCGGCTTGCCGCCAGGGCCCCCTGGGCGACCGCCCGGCTGCTGCTGGCCGCCGGTGGTGCCGAAGGGGCGGCGATGGTCAGGACCAGCCTGGCCCCGACCATGCTCTCCGGCGGCAGCAGCGCGAACGTGCTGCCGTCCAGCGCGAAGGCCGTCCTGAACATCCGGGTCAACGTCGGCGAGACCACAGCCGGGGTGCTGGCGCGGCTGCGCCGGGTGATCGCCGACCCGAAGCTCACCGTCCGACTGGTGGAGGGCGATGAGCCGACCGCCGAGTCGCCGTCCGACAATGCCCAGTTCGCGCTGATCGCCGCGGC
>JADLEH010000165.1 GCA_020846255.1 Propionibacteriaceae bacterium | reverse complement strand
CGGTCACGTCGTGGGTGAGGGTCTTCAAGGTGGTGGACGCCCGTTCGGCTGTGCCGGGCACGTCCTCGATGGTGATGATGAACCGGGCTCCCGGCTCGAGGTGGGCCTCGCCGTCGGTGAACTTGCCGAGGCGGATCTTGGGGCCCTGCAGGTCGGCGAGGATACCCACCGGCCGGCCGGCGTCGCGGGCCGCGTCACGGATCCAGGCGACCCGCTTGGCATGCAGCACGTGGTCACCGTGGCTCATGTTCAGCCGGGCGACGTTCATGCCGGCGTTGACAAGGTTGACGATCATCTCGGCTGAATCAGTGGCCGGACCGATCGTGCAGACGATCTTTGCTCTACGCACACCAGCACACTATCCGACCTTGGGCCCGCCGCCAGGGCAGGGATCAGCCGCGGACGAGCTTCAACGCTTCGGCCAGGTCCTCAGGGTAGCCGGACGTGAAGCGCACCTGCTCCCCCGTCCGGGGATGGACGAAGGCCAGCTCGACGGCGTGCAGCCACTGCCGTTCCAGGCCCAGCCTCGCCGCCAGCACCGGGTCGGCGCCGTAAGTCGGGTCCCCGACACAGGGATGCTTGATCGCCTGCATGTGCACCCGGATCTGGTGGGTGCGTCCCGTCTCCAGGTGCACCTCGAGCAGGGTCACCGCCCGGAACGCCTCCAGCACCCGGTAGTGCGTCACGCTGTGCCGTCCGCCGGCGATCACAGCCATCCGGTAGTCGGCGCCCGGGTGCCGACCGATCGGCGCCTCGATCGTGCCCTCGAACGGGTCTGGATGGCCCTGGACGAGGGTGTGGTAGGTCTTCTCCACCTCGCGGGACTTGAACGCCCGCTTGAGCACCGTGTAGGCCTGCTCGCTCTTCGCCACCACCATCAGCCCGGACGTGCCCACGTCGAGCCGCTGCACGATCCCCTTGCGCTCGGCGACCCCGGAAGTGGAGATCCGGAACCCGGCAGCGGCCAGGTGCTCCACCACCGACGGCCCGTCCCAGCCGAGGCTCGGGTGGGCAGCGACCCCGGCCGGCTTGTCGACCACCACGATGTCGGCGTCGTCGTGGACGATGTTGATCCCGGCGACCATGGACGGCACCACGCGAACCGACGGCGCCTCCACGATCTCGACCTCCAGCAGGTCACCGGAGTGCACCCGGTGCGACTTGCCGACCGCCACCGAGTTCACCAGGACCCCGCCGGCCTCGGCCAGGTCCTCGATCCGGCTGCGGGACAGGCCCGTCATCCGGGCGGCGGCGGCGTCGACGCGGTCCCCGTCCAGCCCGTCCGGGACGAGCCAGACGTTAGCCATCGCCGGCCTCGACCGACTCCTTCAGCCGCGTGCCGTTGAAGCTCACCTGCGTGACCATCGAGAGCCAGATCCCCAGCACGGCAGCGGCGGTGATGAACATGTCCGCGACGTTGAAGATGGCGAAGTACGGCACCTGGATGAAGTCGATCACGTGGCCGTGGAACGGGCCGGGCTCACGGAACAGCCGGTCGGCCAGGTTGCCGCTGATCCCGGCGAGCAGGAACCCGGTGGTCACAGCCCAGCCGACGTGGCGGATCCGGGGCACCAACCAGCCCAGCACCCCAACCAGAGCACTCAGCGCGATGATCGAGAGCAGGACGGTCAGGTTCTCGCCCATGCTGAACGCGGCACCCGGGTTGCGGATCAGCTGCAGCCGCACCAGGCCACCGAGCAGCGGGATCGGGTTCTGCGGGTCGAGGTTCGCCAGCGCCACATTCTTGGCGATCAGGTCGAGCACGAAGCCGGCTGCGCCGATCCCGACGGCGAGCCACCTGAGCCTTGCAGCGCCGGGGCCGGCGGTGACGTGGTCCTCGCTTATCGCCGTTCCTCACGCTGTTTGCAGGTCACGCACATGGTTGCCCTTGGGAAGACCTGCAGGCGGTCCTTGCCGATCGGCTGGCCACAGGATTCACAGACGCCGTAGTTGCCCGACTCGAACATCCGGTGGGCGAGCTGGGCCTGCTCGAGCATGTCGCGGGCGTTCTGGGCCAGCGACATCTCCTGGTCACGCTCGAAGTTCGACGAGCCCACGTCGGCCGGATCGCGGCCGGCACCGTCGGTGCCCTCCTCGAACAGGTCGGCCAGGCCGGCCTCAGCCACCTCGATGGCCCGTTCCATCCGGGCGATGTCAGCCAGCAGCTCCTTGCGGATGTCCTCGATCTCTTCGTCGGTCCAAGGGTCTTCACCTTCGGCCACGGGGAAAGAGTTCGCCCGCGACGGAGCCTTCGGTTCGTTGTCCCTGGTGCGCGCCGACGCCATCAAAAACTCCTCCTGCTGTTACCTGAGCAGGGAGAGTACCACTACCGCGTTGGCTCCCCGGCGGACTCGCCGGGGAGCCAACGCTGAGGTGTGGTTTGGTCAGTGCCCTTCGTTGAGCAGTGCGTCGAGCCGCGGCGTGGCCGACTCCGGAGCCGGCTCGCTCAGGATCGCCGGGACGTCGTCCGGCTCGAGGGTCGCCTCCGTCAGGGCCTTGATCTGGCTCTGCAGGTGATTGGCCAGGTTGTTGCGGAAGGTGGCCTCGAAGCTGCGCAGGTGGTCGACCTTGCCGCGCAAGGTGTCCCGCTCCTGCTCCAGCGCCGTGAACAGCTCGGCCCTGCGGGCGTCCGCCTGGCCGTTGACCGCGTCGGCCCGACGCTGTGCCTCGGTGGTGACCTTCTCGGCGTTGACGCGGGCCTCGGACTCGATCCGGTCGGCACGGGTGCGGGCGTCGGTGAGGGTCTCGTGGGCCTTCTTGTTGGCGCCGTCGATGACGTTCTCGGCCTCGGCGCGCGCGCCGTTGACGACCCGCGTCGCCTCCACCTGGGACTCGCCGATCAGGCGCTCGGCCTGCTCGGTGGCCATCTGCAGCAGCCGGGTGACGGCCGGGGAGGCCTCGGCGGAGGAGGTGACGACGATGTTGTCGACCTTGCCCATCGGGCTGTCCGACGACTGCGCCTCGGTCTCCGAGCGGCGAAGCTGGTCGGCCTCGGCCTTCATCGCGTCGAGCTGGGCGGTGACCGCGGCGAGCTCCGAACGCGCCTGCTCGAGTTCCCTCGAACGCGCCTCCAGTTCCTCCGCCTTGGCGGCCAGCTCGTTGCGCAGCCCGTCCAGCTCGGACTGGCGACCCTGCAGCTCTGCCTTCAGGTGGTCGGCCTCGCCGGAGTCACCGGGCACGAAGATGCTCGACGGCTCACTGGAGCTGAGCGCATCAATCTGCTGCTTGAGGGTGCCGTTCTCCTCCGTCAGCTGGGTGAGCGTCGCCTCGACCTTGTCGACGAAGTTGTCGACGTCGACGGGTTCGTAGCCGTTCCGCCGGGCCAGGTGAAAGCGGGTCTGGCGGACCTGCTCCAGGGTCAGGGTCATTGCTCACCTCACGTGATTGGTTACGAGGCCGGGTCTGCACCCAGCCCCGAGGGCGTTCTCAGGCTAATGCAGCCGGTTTGCTGAGTCCAAGAACCACACTAGGCGCGGCGGCAGGAGTAAACCCGAGGTCCAGACATTCAGAACGGCAGCAACCCCAGGATCAGCCAAAGCCCCAGGAAAAGCACCGTGAACGGCAGGTCCACCACCATGTCGCCCAGCCGCGGCGACGGCACGAACCGGCGCAGGAAACGCAACGGCGGGTCGGTGACGGTGTAGACGAACTCGGCGATCACCAGCAGCACGCCGCGCGGCTCCCACTGCCGCACCAGCAGCGGCATCACCGACAACACCATCCGGACGGTGAGTACAGCCAGGTAGCTCCAGAGGACCCCGTGGATCAGAACGCCGATCAGGGCCATCTGGCCGCCTTTCAGGACTGGTTGAAGAAGCCCCCCGCGAGACGCTCCTTGTCCTCCGCCGCCACCGTCACGTTGTGCGGCGAGAGCAGGAAGACCTTGCTGGTGATGCGTTCAATGCTGCCACGCAGCCCAAAGATCAGGCCGGCGGAGAAGTCCACCAGGCGCTTCGCGTCGGACTCCTCCATGTCGCTGAGGTTCATGATCACCGGAACCCCGTCGCGGAAGTTCTCGCCGATCGTCCGCGCCTCGTTGTAGGTGCGCGGGTGCACCGTGATGATCCGGCTGATGTCGGCCACGCGATTGTGGTCCTTGACCGGACGGCGGGTCTCGAGCTCGGTGACGGTCGCCGGGGCGGGGCGGGTCTCTGGCTCGCGATCACGGTCGCGGTCCAGCACCTGCTCGGTCACGTCCTCGACGCCCGGCTCAACCTCGGCATAGTCGTTGTCGGAAACCAGGCCAAGCCAAACGGCCGCCTTCTTCAAGCGATCAGCCATGTGTCTCTCGTCCCTCTTGTCGCCGTACCCCAATGACTTTAACTGCCCCCCAGCCGTGGTCGGTGGAGGCCATGGCCGACACGCGCCAACTCAGGGCAACCAAACCAGCGCTGCCTGACGGCCGGATTTGTCGGCGTCGCGGCGGTAGGAGTGCAGGGTGGGCGTGGTGCGGGTGCACGGGTCGACCTGGGTCACCCGGCAGCCGAGCCCGGCCAGCTGCACAGCCGCCGCGGCCCCCAGGTCGAGGCTCGGCGTGCCCCAGCTGGTCATCCCGACAGCCACCGGATGGGCGACGCCGAACTCGGCGCGCATCCCCTCCGGCACCTCGTAGCACTCACCGCAGATGTGCGGGCCGATCCAGGCGCTGATCCGGCGTGCCCCCAGCTGGGACATCCGGTCGACCGTTGCCACCAGGACGCCGGCGGCCAGCCCCACCCGGCCGGCGTGGGCGGCCGCCACCACCCCGGCCTCCGGGTCGGCGAACAGCACCGGCACGCAGTCGGCCACCCGCACAGCCAGCCCCAACGACCGGCTGGTGGTCACCAGGGCGTCGGCGCGTTCGGCAGCCACAGCCCTCGGATCGCTGCCCGCCTCGACCGTGAGCACCCGGTTGCCGTGCACCTGGTAGGCGTTCAGCACCGGGATGCCGAGGTCGGCCTCGACCAGCTCCCAGTCGGGTGCGCGCCACCCGTCCGGCACCCCGAGGCTCAGGTCGAGCCGGCCGCCGTCCGGGGCGACCGCATCGCAGCAAGCGACCCCGGCGCCGTCGGCACCGGGGTCATTGCGGAAGCTGTACATCCGAGCTCCGGTCGGGCTACTTGAGGAAGTCCGGCACGTCCAGCTCGTCGTCTGCGTACACCGGGACGGAGGGCGCCGGCTTCGGGCGCTCCGGCGTCGGCTCCGGGGCCGGCGTCTCCTCGACGGCAGCCGGGGCCGCCGCAGCCGGACGCACCGCCGGGAGCGACGGGTGACGGGTCTCGGGACGGGCCGACTGCTTGCGCGGCAGCTGGCCGCCGTCGAACCCGGCCGCGATCACGGTCACCCGCACCTCGTCGCCGAGGGCGTCGTCGATGACCGTGCCGAAGATGATGTTGGCGTCCTCATGGGCGGCTGCCTCGATCAGGTTCGCCGCGGCCGACACCTCGAACAGGCCGAGGTCGGAGCCGCCGGCGATGGAGAGCAGGACGCCGTGGGCGCCTTCGATGCTCGCCTCGAGCAGCGGGGAGCTGACGGCCATCTCGGCCGCTGCCCGGGCACGGTCCTCGCCGCGGGCGGAGCCGATGCCCATCAGGGCGGAGCCGGCGTTCGACATGACAGCCTTCACGTCGGCGAAGTCGAGGTTGATCAGGCCGGGGGTGGTGATCAGGTCGGTGATGCCGGACACGCCCTGCATCAGCACCTGGTCGGCCTGCCGGAAGGCGTCCAGGATCGCGACGTGGTGGTCGGTCATCTCCAGCAGCTTGTCGTTGGGGATGACGATCAGGGTGTCGACCTCTTCGCGCAGGCCGGCGATGCCGTCCTCGGCCTGGGTGGCGCGACGGCGACCCTCGAAGCTGAACGGGCGGGTGACCACACCGATGGTCAGGGCGCCGAGGGAACGGGCGATCCGCGCCACGACCGGGGCGCCACCGGTACCGGTGCCACCGCCCTCGCCTGCGGTCACGAACACCATGTCGGCGCCCTTGAGCACCTCTTCGATCTCGTCGGAGTGGTCCTCGGCGGCCTGCTTGCCCTTGGCCGGGTCGGCGCCGGCGCCGAGGCCACGGGTCAGGTCACGGCCGATGTCGAGCTTCACATCGGCGTCGCTCATCAGCAGAGCCTGGGCATCGGTGTTGACAGCGATGAACTCGACGCCGCGAAGTCCGGCCTCGATCATTCGGTTCACGGCGTTCACGCCACCGCCGCCGACCCCGACCACCTTGATGATGGCGAGGTAGTTCTGGGACGCAGTTCCCACGAAATCCACCCTTTACTCACGAGCTCGGACTGTCCGTACAGTTTGGTTCGACGAAGCCGGGGCGAACCGGGGAAGGGCAACTGCTTCGGCGTTGCCCCAAGGCTAGGCAACCCCCTATGGCTTGTCCAAGAAAGGCACGCGGCCCGGCGAGTCCCTCAAGTAGGGGTTCAGGGTTCCGAGTTGAGCCTCAACGCCGGGTCGGGAACGCCGGTGCGGAGACGTTGAAGATCGTCCCGCCCAGCGGCATCAGCGCGTCGAGCACCTGGCTCTTCAGGGCCGATTCCTCCGCGCTGCCCCAGATCACCCGCGAACCGTCCCGCAGCCGCAGCACGATCCCGTCCCGGGTCGGCGCCTCCAGCCGGGACACCTTGGCCGCGGTCTTCGTGCTGAGCGCCGAGAAGACGGTGCCGACGTCGACCAGCACCCGCTGCTCATCCGGGTCGGCCTCGACCACCACCAGCCCGGACGGGGCCGACTCCACAGCCTGGAAGACCACCCCGGAGGCGTCGGCCAGCAGGTAGCCGCCGCCGGCCGGAATGGCCAGCCTCGGCTTGCGTTCGGAGACCGTGATCCCCACCCGGTCGGGCCACTTCCTGGTCACTGTGACCTCGGCGACCGCAGGCAGCCCGGAGACGCGCTCGGCCACCTCGGCCGGGTCGACCCAGACCAGCGGGGTGCCGGCTGCAACGGCTGCGGCGTCCAGCACCTCGTTCTTGGTGAGCACCTTCGCCCCGGCGACCGTCACCGTCCGTGCGGAGAGGACCGGCGAGAACCCGACCAGGTAGCCGGCACCCAGCAGGAGCAGGAGGACGAGCCCGCCCACCAGCCAGCGCAGCCAGCGGCGGCGCTGCTGGTCCCGGCGGCGCAGCTGCAGCCGGGACGTGGCGTCCCTGACCTGGCTCACTCCCCCGCCCCCACCGCCAGGATGCCGGCGAGGGCCGGACCGACCCGGGTGACGTCGCCGGCGCCGAGGGTGACCACCAGGTCGCCGGGGCGGACCAGCCCGGCCAGCGCCGGGGCGGCCTCGGCAAGGGTCTCCACGTAGTGCACGGCGCCGGGAGCGGCCGCGGCCGCGGCGGCGTCGGCGACCAGCCTCCCGGTGACGCCGGGAATCGGGTCCTCCCTGGCCGGGTAGATGCCGAGCACCAGCACCTCGTCGGCCAGGGCGAGGGCGCGGCCGAACTCGTCGGCGAAATCGCGGGTGCGGGTGAACAGGTGCGGCTGGAAGCAGGCCACCAGCCGGCCGTCGCCGGCCAGGCCCCGCGCGGCCGTCAGGGTCGCGGCCACCTCCGTCGGGTGGTGGGCGTAGTCGTCGAAGATGCGCACGCCGGCCACCTCCCCGACCGGCTGGAACCGGCGCTCGGTGCCGGAGAAGGTGCCGGCGGCCGCCCGCAGCAGCTCCCCGTCCAGTCCCAGCGCCCGGCCAACTGCGTAGGCTGCGGCGGCGTTGTGCAGGTTGTAGCTGCCGGGCACTGCGAGCACCAGCTCGCCGCTGCCCCCGGCTCCGGTGATGGTCGCCCGCGCCCCGTGGGCCGGGAAGGCGGGCTCGGTGATCCGGACGTCAGCACCGTGGCTCTCGCCGAAGGTGATGACCCGCTTGCCCAGCTCCCGCAGGGCCGGGGTGATCGCCCGGGCACCCGGGTCGTCGGCGCTGATCACGATGACCTCGACCCGGTCGGAGATCGCCAGCGTGACGAAGCCGGCGG
>JADLEH010000164.1 GCA_020846255.1 Propionibacteriaceae bacterium | reverse complement strand
GGCCTCCCGCACCGCCGTCGAGCCGAAGACCCCACCCATCAGGCACACCACAGTCTCCGGCTCCCGGTCCAGGCCGACGTTGCGGGCGGCGGCCACGGCGGAATGGGCCAGCTCGGCACCTGCCCGGGCGCAGATGTCGGCTGCCACCGGATCGCCGGCGGCGAGGTCGCTGACGGCGCGGGCGAAGGACGCGACCACCCGCACCCGATCGGGATTCGTCTGCAACTCGATGTAGGCCTGCTCGAGGTCGGGGAAGACGTCCCGGACCACGTCGGTGAGCGCTGTCCTCGGCCCCCGTCCGTCGTGCGCGCGGAGCACCCGGTCGAGGGCCTCCCGCCCGATCCAGTAGCCGCTGCCGGCGTCGCCGATCAGGTTGCCCCAGCCGTCCACCCTTGACATCGAGGTTGCCCCGACACCGAGGGTGACCACCCCGGTGCCGGCAGCGACCACCACCCCCGCGCGCACCCCGAGTGCCCCGAGGAAGGAGGTGATCGAGTCGTGGGCCAGCCGGACCTCCACCGTCCCGGCGGCAGTGCAGAGGTCGAGGAGCCGCCCGGGATCGTTCTCGGTCGCGGTCAGGCCGGTGGTGCCGACGGTCACCAGGGGGAAGTCACTGCCGGTGGCGCGCGCCGCTGCGAGCACGACGTCGGCGAGCTGCGGCAGCAGGGTGGTGCTGGTGACCACGCCGGGGAAGGTGTGCTCGTACGGGACCCCGCCGAGGCAGCGGACCTTGATCCCGGTCTGACCGGAGTCGACGGCGAGCACTGGGTGGAGACGGTTCATCTGGTTTCAGCCTTCGATCAGGGGTGGGGCTCAGCCGCGCTCGGTCGGTGCTGGCGGCACCTGCTGGGGCGATTCTCCCCCGGCCAGGTCGTTCCGGCACACCAGGGCCAGTGAGCGGCGCAACTCTGCCACCGGCACTCCGCCGGTCAGGATCCGGAACTCGGCGGTCTCCCCGGGCAGCAGGGTGACCGGTCCGCCCTCGATCTCGATCCCCTCCGCCGCCACCAGGCAGGCGTCGTGGACCAGGACGTCCGGGGTCGCGAGGACGCTCACCGAGTCCGGCCCGGACGCCGTGGTGACCTGCCAACGGGGACGGGTGAGCGCGCCGGGGTCGCCGGAGAACCAGGCCGCCCGCAGGCCGCCGGCCTCGGCGAGGAGGAGCTGGGTGGAACGCCCGGTGGGGTGCACGAGCGAGTCGGGCAGCCGGACCGTCTCGGCCGAGTGCGACCAGACGAGGAGGTCGGTCTCCCAGTGATCCAGCTCGGCCCCGCTCAGCCCAAACCGGCGGATCCGCACCCGCCCGGCGAACACCTCGGCGTCATCGTTCAGCAGGGTCAGGACCACCCCGTGAGGGTCTGCAGCAAGGACCAGCTGACGGTCGGCGCAGGCGCGGCCGACGACCTGGCGCAACAGCCCGGAACCGTCCAGCGCGGAGCCGGGAGCGGCCGAACCGCGCCCGATCAGCAAGCCGGCACGATCCTCGGGCTGCAGCCGGGCACGGACCAGGCCGGCCGCAACGTCCAGGGCCGCGACCAGCTCGCCCGGGCCGGCCGGGGCCGGCAGCCGATCCGGCTCGCAGGAATCCGGCGCACCACCCCGTGACGGGGCGGGTGGGGCGCCGAGCATCGTGACGAACCGCGGCTGCCGGCCGACCGGGGGGACGGGCGAGGCCTGGCCGGCGTCGGAACCGCCGACCGGGCCGACGGCTACGGGAATCTGGGGCGCCAATTCGGCTGCCAGGTGCAGCAGGCCGGCCGGGGCGCCCTCGTGGAGGTGCAACAAGACGATGGCCGGGTGGCTGGCCACCCGAACGAGGCCGGAGCGGACCTGCGTCTCCAGTGCGGTCCGGCCGGCCGCGCCGTCGACCCGCCTCGGCGAGCTGAGGTCCTGCCAGACCAGCAGCCCGAGCTGGTCGCACAGGTCGTAGAAGTCGTCGCTCTCGAACCGGGCGTCCCGGATCCGGAGCAGGTTCACCCCGGCCCGGCGCAGCGCACGGAGACGATGCTCGCAGGCTCGGCGGTCGAGGCGCCCGGGGGTGGCGGGATCGGCGGTCCAGTCGACCCCGCGGACGCGGACCGGCCGGCCGTTGACCACGAGGATGCACGGGTTCCCTGACCTGTCCGGCTCGATCGCCCACTGCGCCCAGCGGAACCCGATCCGACGCTGGCTGGTGTCCAGAACCTCCGCGTCCGGGCCGAGCAGGGAGACCCGGATGAGGTGGCGGGTCGGAAGGCCGTGGGCTGCCGGCCACCACCAGTCGACGTCGGCCACCTCGAGCTCGGTCTCGGCTGCGCAGCCGCGCACCGGCACCTCGTACTCGGCGCCGGCGAGCCGCAGCCAGAGGCTCACCCTGCGGTCGTCGGGACGTTCGACCAGTGCGCGCACGCGAAGCCGGCCGCCGCCGAAGACCAGGGCCTCCGGGTCGACCTGCAGGCCGGCCAGCCGCGGGCCCGGCAGGCGCGCCGGTCGAAGGGACGCGGGTCGGTGGCGGGCCTGCAGCAACTCCAGCGGGGGCGCCTGGTCGCTGATGGTCATGGCCCCTCCCGCCGTGATCGCCGCCGGGTGGCAGGAGCCACCCGTTCCCCGATGATGCAAGGCAGGCTAGCCACCC
Source organism: Propionibacteriaceae bacterium (assembly GCA_020846255.1). Taxonomy (GTDB): domain Bacteria; phylum Actinomycetota; class Actinomycetes; order Propionibacteriales; family Propionibacteriaceae; genus Propionicimonas. The sequence continues at coordinate 14,587 of JADLEH010000164.1, read as the reverse complement.
GGCCCCTGAGTGTCAACGCTGACCAGCGCCATGTCCGGCGCAAACATCGGGCCTGAAAGGCACTTTCACAAGGTCAAATACGCTCATCCAAGATTCCTGGCGCGACACGCTGCGGCCATGCTTGTCCATCGATGTCAGAGCTGGCTAGAGTACCGGGCGGAGGTCAGATGACTGGACTGCGAGCGCGGGCAACCCTCGCCGACGTCGCCCGCCTGGCGGGCGTGAGTGCCAAGACGGTTTCGCGGGTCTACACCCACCCCGATGCCGTCACGGCTGTGACCAGGGAGCGGGTGCTGGAGGCGGCGTCCCGGCTCCGGTTCAAGCCCAACACCCTTGCCCGCGATCTTCGTCTTGGCGGGATGACCCGAACGGTCGGCTTCATCACCGCCGAGTTCACCAACCCGTTCTACATCCAGGTCGCAGCCGGCATCGAGCAGGAGTGCTCCCAGCAGGGGTACACCATGGTGCTCGCGGCCAGCGACGATCCCGACCGGGAGCAGCAGGTGATCGATGCACTGGTCTCCCAGCGGGTGCGTGCGGTCCTGCTGGTGCCGATCGGCGACGACTACTCCTTCCTCGAGGGCGAGCGCCAGCACGGGACGGCGATCGTCGCGATCGACCGCCCCGCCCGGAACCTGCTTGCCGACTCGGTGCTGCTGGCCAACCGCGAGGGCGGCTACCTGGCAGCTGCAGAACTGGTGCGCCACGGCCACCGGCGCATCGCCTACGTCTGCAACCCGGCCAGCGTCTTCACCCAGGTGGAGCGACTGGCCGGCTTCCGCGCGGCGTTGGCGGAGGCGGGGATCACCGACGGCTCCGCCCTGGAGGCGCGCGCCGACGACCCGGCGGTCTCGCTGGAGTCGCTCGTGGCCGGCCTGCTCGACGCACCCGACCCGCCGACGGCGATCGTCGGCGGGAACAACCGCGCGACGATCGCCGCGATCCGCGAGCTGCGGCGCCGGGGCACCGAGCTGGCCCTGGTCGGGTTCGACGAGTTCGAGATGGCCGACGCCCTGGACATCTCGGTGATCGCCCACGACCCGATGGAGATGGGCCGCCAGGCCGCCCGGCTAGCCCTGCACCGGCTCGAGGACCCGACCGGCCACACCAGGCAGGTCATCGTCGGAGTGCACTACGTGGCCAGGGGCTCCGGGGAGCGACCCCCTGCCTGGACCGCCCCGCCCGTCGACAAGTAGGCGGACGACCAAGAAGGGGACAGTCCCCTTTCGTGCGGTCCCGGGCGGTGACGGAAAAGGGGACTGTCCCCTCTTGTGCGGCCTCAGCGATCGCGAAGTGGGCCCGGACCGCAGGTGTCTGCGTTCCCGGCCCACTTCGCCGCGGGGGGTGGGTGAGGCGAAAAGCTACTCGGCGAGGACCACCAGCAGGGTCCGGGGGCCGTGCACGCCCTCGACCCGGATCAGTTCGATGTCGGAGGTCGCCGACCCGCCGCTGATCCAGGTCAGCGGACTCCCGGCGGTGACAGCAGCTGCCAGCCGGCCGACCGCCTCGGGCACGTCGGAGACCACCTGGTCGGTGCGCACCACCACCAGGTGGATGTCCGGCACGAGCGTGAGGGCACGCCGACCCTGGTCGGCGGCGTGGTCGAGGACGATGGTGCCGGTGTCGGCGATCCCGACCGCAGCTGCCGTCACCACTGAGTCGATCCCGTTCAGCTCCTGGTGGGACAGCTGCGGGTCGTCGTCATGGATCCGGATTCCGGCCGAGCCGATCGCTGCCCGCCAGGCCGGGTCAAGTCCGGACGGCAGGACGACCGATGCTGCGCCGGCGCCGGCAAGGAGCTCGGCCACGGCCTCCGCCACCCCGGCTGCAGGCGCCCGCCGGACGACCGCCTTGTAGTCGACGACCATTTCGACGAAGCGCTCCAGGATGTCGGGCATCGCCGTCGGCCTTCCGTACTCCCAGGGGATGGGGACGTCGAGCGCCGGATCGGGCTGCACCACGTCGCCGAGGGCTCCCCGGACGCGGCTCAGGATCTCTTCGCGGGCGTTCACTTCGACTCTCCTCTGGTTCGCTTCCACCAGGTCCGGAAGGACTCGGTCGGCGGCACGGGAAGGTCCCTGGCATTGGTCCAGGGCGCCGCCGGCCACGGCAGTGGCCCCAGGTGGGTGCGCCCGGGCAACACCCTCCCGGCCAGCATCGCCAGCCGTTGCACGAGTTCGAAGTGCTTGCGGTCCGACAGGGCCCAGCCCGCCATCGCGATCGCCGTCTGCTCCACCCCGACGTGGCCACGCTTCTCGTCGGCCACCTTGTGCCGCATGTGCACCAGCATGTCGGGGATCGGGATCCGGACCGGGCAGACCTCGAAGCACGCCCCGCACAGGGTGGAGGCGAACGGCAGCGACTTGTCGATCTCGGAGGTGGTGCCGCGCAGCTGCGGGGTGAGGACGGCGCCGATCGGGCCCGGGTACACCGAGCCGTAGGCGTGCCCGCCGACCCGTTCGTAGACCGGGCAGATGTTCAGGCACGCCGAGCAGCGGATGCAGCGCAGGGCAGCGCGCCCGTCGGGGTCGGCCAGCACCTTGGTGCGGCCGTTGTCGATCAGCACGACGTGCACCTCCTGCGGCCCGTCGCCGGGGGTGACGCCGTTCCACATCGAGGTGTAGGGGTTCATCCGCTCGCCGGTGGAGGATCGCGGCAGGAGCCGCATGAACACCTCGAGGTCGGCGACGGTCGGCAGCGTCTTCTCGACGCCGACAACCGAGATCAGGGTGTCGGGAAGGGTGAGGCACATCCGGCCGTTGCCCTCGGACTCCACCACGACGAGGGTGCCGGTCTCGGCGATGGCGAAGTTGGCGCCCGAGACGGCGACCTTGGCGCGCAGGAACTTCTCGCGCAGGTGGGTTCGGGCGGCTGCGGCGAGGACCGCCGGCTCGTCGGTGAGCTCCTTCGGCGCCGGGGTGCCGTAGAGCTTCATCTCCCGCAGGAAGATCTCGCGCACCTCGGAGCGGTTCCGGTGGATCGCCGGCACCAGGATGTGGCTCGGCCGGTCGTGGCCCAATTGCACGATCAACTCGGCGAGGTCGGTCTCCCAGGCTGCGATGCCGGCCTCCTCGAGGGCCTCGTTGAGGTCGATCTCCTGGGTCGCCATCGACTTGACCTTGACCACCTCGTCGACGCCCTTGGCCTTCACCAGACCGACGACGATGGCGTTGGCCTCCGCCGCGTCCCGCGCCCAGTGGACCTTGGCGCCGTTGCGGGTCAGCGACTCCTCGAGCTGGACCAGGTAGGTGTCCAGGTGGCGCAGGGTGCGGTTCTTGATCGCCTCGCCCGCCAGCCGGAGCTCCTCCCACTCCGGCACCTCTGCGACCCGGGCCACCCGCTTTGCCCGGATGGTGCCGGTGGCCTTGCGCAGGTTCTTGCGCAGCTGCTGGTCGACCAGCTGCACCTTTGCGTTCTTGGAGAACTTCGGCATGCCGATGTAGGTGCCGGTCGGCGGCGCCGGGGTACGGCGGACGGCTTCGCTGCTCATTCCATCCCGCTTTCGGTGTGGGCGAGGAGTTCGGCCAGGTGCATGGTCTTGACCCCGGCGTTCTGGCGGTGCAGGAGCCCGCCGATGTGCATCAGGCAGGCGTTGTCGCCGGTGACCAGGTACTCCGCACCGGTGGACGCCACCTGCCTGGCCTTGTCGCCGCCCATGGCGACGGAGACGTCCGGGTTCTTCACGGAGAAGGTCCCGCCGAAGCCGCAGCACTGGTCAGCGTCCGGCAGGGGAACCAGGTCGATGCCCTTCACCTTCGACAGCAACTGGTACGGCCGGTCGCCCACCTTCGCCACCCGCACGGAGTGGCAGGTCGGGTGGTAGGTGACCCGGTGCGGGAAGTAGGCGCCGACGTCGGTCACGCCGAGAACGTCCACCAGCAGCTCGGTGAAGTCGTAGGTGCGCGCGACCACCTCTTCGACCTGCGCCGCGAGCTTCTCGTCACCGGCGTGGGCGGCCAGCATCGGGTGCTGGTGCCGGACCGCGCCGATGCAGGAGCCGGAAGGGCCGACGATGTAGTCGTAGCCCGAGAACGCCTTGACGTAGTTGCGAACGTCGGGGACGGCGGCGTCGAAGTAGCCGGTGTTGGTGAACATCTGGCCGCAGCAGGTCTGCTCCAGCGGGAACTCCACCGTGCAACCCAGGCGCTCCAGCACCGTCACCACGGCCTTGGGCGTGCCCGGGAACATGACGTCGTTGATGCAGGTCGCGAACAGGGCGACCTTCAGTCCATCGGTTCGCGCGCTCACGCTGCGACCCTCCGGACGGAGGGCGCGCCGACGGGCCGGGGACGCCGGGTCGGGTAGCCAGCTGAGGGACAGCTCAGGGTGTGCCGCATGTCAGTCCGCACTTCCTTGTAGGACCGATCCTGACCTATTGGTCAGACCAATAAGGTCCAGTCTCCATGCCCCCTCGGCGGACGTCAAGTGCTGTACCCCAACTTGGGCAACAATGAACCCGTGGTACCAGAGGAACGAGACGGATTGCACGCCTACCAGGTGGTGCTGCGCCATATCGAGGCCGGCATCCTCTCCGGTACCCATCGGGCCGGAGACCAGTTGCCCCCGGAGCGGGAGCTGGCCACGAACCTCGGTGTCGGTCGCTCTGCGGTACGCGAGGCCATGCGGGTCCTGCAGACCCAGGGCCTGATCACCTCGAGCACCGGCCCGGGTCGCGGCACCCGCATCGCCCCGGCCCAGGGCAGTGCCCTCGCCCGGATCTTCCAGCTGCACTTCGCCCTCTCCGACACCGGCAGCGGCGACCTGACCGAGACCAGGGTCGCGCTCGAACGCTCGTCGGCCGCGCTGGCTGCGCGCCGGGCGACGCCGAAGTCCCTGCGCCGGCTGACCGCTGTGGTCGAAGCGATGGACACCGCTGACACGGTCGAGGCCTTCAACGAGCTGGACACCGAGTTCCATGTCCTGATCGCCAGGGCGGGCCAGAACCAGCTGATCGCCGACCTCACGGTCGCGATCCGCCAGGCGGTGCGGGAAGCCATCCGGGACGCGTCCAACTCGATCGACGACTGGCCGGCCTTCCGGCTGGGATTGCTCCGCGAGCACCGGGCGATCCTCGAAGCGATCGCCGCCGGCAACCCGGTGACTGCTGCCTCGCTGATGGAGTCCCACATCCGCGAGGCCTACGTCACCCTCGGGATCACCGGCGATCTCCCCGCCGACGGGTAGGTCCGGCCGGCGGCCCGCTGCCCCGGACGCTCGCAAGGCGGACCGGAACCGCGTCCCGGGCGGTTCCGGTCCACTTATCGGGGGCGTCCGTCAGGGGCTGGGGCGGGACGCCACCCGACCTCGCGGCCGGCTGCGCAACGGCACGCCCGCGAGGACACCCGGGATCAGCCCTCGGGAAGCCAGACCCGCATGGTGCACAGGCCCGAGTGCCCCCAGTCGACATAGGGGATCAGCGCGAACGGCTCACCGGCGACCGTCGCCACCGACCCACCGGTCTGGTACGGCCAGGCCGAGTCGGCGCGCTGGAGCCATCGGGCACTGACCACTACCCGGCCATCGGAGTAGCTGGGCTCCACGCCGGTGTCGACCACCAACCGGTCCAGCTCGTCGCCGGCGCCGGCGGGGCGCTCGGCACAGAACACCAGCGGCCCCCGCTGCACGGCGACGCACCCGCGGAGGGCATCGACCCTCGGGTCGGCCCGAAGGAAGGTGGCCGCCATCGGAAGGTCCAGCTCGACCACGTCGCCGGCCTCGAAGGCGGCCGTCAGCTGAGCCACCGGCCCGGAGACGGTGGTCGTCCGGAGCTCACCTGCTGCGGTCAGGTGCCGGAGCGTCGCCCCCCCGGCCCAGGCCGGAACGCGCAGACTCAGCGTCCACGGCCGGGTGGCGGCCTCCCGCACCCGCACCGTCACGGTTCCGGTCTCGGGGTAGGCGGTCTCCACGTCCAGGGCAACGGGGGTGCCGTCCGCGAGGCTGGTCGCGATCGAGCAGGTGGCGAACTGGTGCAGCTGGAGGCCGTCGTCGTCCACGGTTGTCAGCAGCCCGGCGAGGCTCGCCAACGTCCTGGCGATGTTCGGCGGGCAGCAGGACACCTCGAACCAGGGCGCGCGCAGGCTGGAGAACGCCCGCGGTGAGGCCGACTCCGGGTCGGGCATCTCGCCCGGCACCCGACGGTGCAGCGTGTTGGTGTAGAAGAACCGGTCACCGTCATGGGAGACGGCCGTGGCGACCACGTTGAACAGCGTGCGCTCGATCAGGTCGGCATAGCCCCCACCGCCGGTGGCCAGCAGCAGCCGCCAGCTGAACATGATCGAGGCGATCGAGGCGCAGGTCTCGGAGTACGCCCGGTCGGGTGGCAGTTCCCAGTCCTCTCCGAAGGCCTCGTCCTGGAAGTGCGAGCCCTGCCCGCCGGTCAGGTGGGTGCGGCGCGCGATCGTGCGGTCCCACACGCCACGGAGCGTGGCCAGCAGCCCGGAGTCGCCGGTCTCGACAGCCACGTCGACCGCCCCGGCAGCCAGGTAGTTGGCCCGGACCACGTGGCCACGCTGCACGGTGGCCTCGCGGATGCCCAGGTCGTCCTGGAAGTAGCTGCGTCCCCACTCCGGCTCCGGGAGGACGTGGCGACCACGCCGGTCGATGAACAGCCGGGCCTGGTGCAGGTAGCGCTGCTCGCCGGTCACCCGGCTCAGCTCCGCCAGCCCGACCTCGACCTCCGCGTGGCCGCAGACCGACTGGATGCCGTCCTCGCCGAAGACCTCGCAGACCAGGTCGGCCGCCCTGCGGGCGATGCCGATCAGGCCGTCGTCGGCACCGGGAGCGGTCCGCTCCCGCGCCACGGCCGCCTGGAACAGGTGGCCGAGGCAGTAGAGCTCGTGGCCCCAGGCGAGGTCACTCCAGCGTTCCGGCTGGCCGGGCCGGCCGAAGGCTGTGCTGAGGTAGCCGTCGGGCCACTGCGCTGCCGCCACCCTGGCGACGAACTCGCGGAACCTGGCCTCCAGCGCCGCATCCGGTCGGCGGCCGAGCTCCCAGGCGGCTGCCTCGAGGAACTTGTAGATCTCGGAGTCGGAGAACTCCCGGCCGCGGCGACCCTCGGGCAGCCGGCCGGCAGCGGCAAGGTCGAAGTTCCCGATCCAGCCCTCCCGCTCGAGCCAGTGTGCGATGTGGGGCAGCGTCACGCCGGCGTTGGTCCGCTGGCGCCCGGCCCAGAACCCGCCGGTGATCCGGACCTCGTCCAGGCCGAGTGGCCGCAGGCGACCGGTGCTCGGCCGGACGGCGACAGCAGCTGCGTGTGTGGTGAACATGATTCAGCCCTTCAGAGCGCCGGACATGAAGCCGCGCACATAGTGACGTTGGAGGAGGAGGAAGAGGATGCAGCAGGGCAGCGCGAGGATCACTACGCCGGCTTCGGTTGCGCCGTAGTCGACGATCCCCTGCACCTGCACCCGGAGGTTGGCGATGGCCAGCGGCAGGGTCATCCGGTTGGAGTCGTTGATCAGGATCAGCGGCGCCATGAAGTCGTTCCAGGCAGCGAGGAAGGCGAACAGGCCGACGGTGATCAGTCCCGGCTTGACCGCCGGGAGCAGCACCCGCCACAGCACCGCGAACGATGAGCACCCGTCGACGAGCGCTGCCTCGTCCAGCTCTCGCGGCACCGACTCGAAGGAGATCCGCATCATGAAGATCGAGAACGGCAACTGGAACATGGTCAGGACCAGCGCCACGCCGAACAGCGAGTTCTGCAGTCCCACCCGGGTGAGCAGGACGTAGAGCGGGATCAGCAGCGTGGCGTAGGGCACCATCAGGATCGCAAGGGTGCCCATGAACAGGATGTTCTTTCCCGGGAAGTCGAACCGGGCGAACGCGTAGCCACCCAGACCGGAGACCAGCAGGGTTAGCACCACCGTCACGAGCGAGACGAAGGTCGAGTTGTACAGGTACTGCCAGATCCCGGCCTGGTAGTCGGCCAGCGTGAGGTAGTTCGCGAAGCCGAAGCCCTCGGCCTGCGCCGTGCCGGCGCGCGGCGACACCGAGGCTACGGTTGTCCACACCAGCGGGAAGAGGAAGAGGATCGCCAGGCCACCGGTGAGGACGTAGTAGGGCGTCCGGATGACCCCGCGGAGCAGCGGGGCCGGTCGCGACCTTCGGGTAGAAGTGATGGCAGCCACGGGGATCACTGGTCCTTGTCCTGGGCGAACGCCCGTAGTTGAACCACATTGACGACGACCAGCGCGATCAGCGCGATCACCGAGAGCGCCCCGGCGATCCCGAGGTCGTTCTGGCCCTGGAAGGCGACGCTGTAGATCAGCTGCACCACGGTGATCGTGGAGTTGTCCGGGCCGCCCTTGGTGAGGATGTAGAACTGCTCGAAGGCCAGCAACGAACCGGTGACGCACATCACGGTGGTCAGGGCGAGGGTCGGCCGCAGCAGCGGCAGGGTGATGTGCCGGAACGTCTGCCAAACCGAGGCGCCGTCGGTGCGGGCCGCCTCGAACACGTCGGTCGGGATGCCCTGCAGCCCGACCAGCATCAGCAGCATGTAGAAGCCGGCGTAGCGCCACACGATCAGGAAGGTGGTCGAAAGCAGGGCGGCCGTTGGGGTGCCGAGGAAGGAGACGCCGAAGCGCTCCATCGTCTCGGCGAACGGGCCGGCGATGGGTGAGTACAGCACGTAGAACAGCAGCGAGGCCGAGGCGAGGCCGAGCGCGCTCGGCAAGAGGATCGAGGTCCGCAGGAACCCCTTCCACCGGCTGGACTCCTGCACCAGCAGCCCGAGGCCGAGACCGATCAGGATCAGCAGCACCGTCGCCAGCAGCGTGTACTTCAAGGTGAACACGACCGAGTCGGCGAAGAGCCGGTGGTTGAACGCCTTCACGTAGTTGCTGGGGAAGTTCCAGCCCTGGTTGCCGGAGAGCAGCGGCCACTTCGAGGCCGACATCTGCAGTACCAGCAGCAGCGGCAGGACGAACAGGCCGATCACGAACAGGGCGTTCGGCAGGGCGTAGCCGACCCCCTGCCAGGCCTTGCGCCGGCCGGCGCGGGACTTCTGGGGCGTGCGGGTCTTGGCTCCAGTTACGGCGGCAGCCGGAGGTGCGGACATGGTTGGGCCTTTCAGGTGCGGGAAGTGACTGTCCGGTTGCCGGGTGCCTGGCGGGGCACCCGGCAACCGTGAGCTCACTGCTCGGCCAGGATGGCCGTGATCTGCTCGTTGTCCTTGTCCACGGTGTTCGCCTTGTTGAGTACCTGATTGCGGACCATGGTGACCCACGGGCTACCGACCGCGTTGTAGGCCTGCTGGAAGTTGAGCGCGACCGGGGTGCCACCCTTGCCGGCGACCTCGTTGATGGTCACGACCCGGGGGTCCTTGGCCGAGTACTCGTTGTTGGCCAGGTCGCTGCGGGAGACGGCGTCGTTGTTCTTCGCCAGCACGCCGACCTGGGCGTCCTCGCTCATCATCCAGTTCAGGAAGTTCCACGCCTGCGGCGACTGCTTGGAGTCCTTCGAGACGCCGATGCCGTCACCACCGACGAAGGTGGAGGCGCCGCCGGTGATGCCGGGGATGCCGGCGACGCCGGCTTCGAACGGGGTGGAGGACATCAGGGTCGCCGGGTAGAACATCAGGCCGACCTTGCCCTCGGTGAAGCCGGCGGTCCAGGTGGGCCCGGCCTCGTCCTTCGAGGACGGCAGCACGGCACCGGAGGCCCAGAGGTCGGCCCAGATGTCGTAGATCGCCTTGGCGTTGGCCCCGTTGAGCAGGGACTCGGTGCCGTCTGCGTTCATCGGCTGGTCACCGGAGGCCCAGATGCTGGGGAACCAGGTGAACACGAGGCAGCCGCCGCAGTTCAGGCCGGTGGCTGTGCCGTAGACGCCGGGCTTGTCCAGGGCCTGGATCTTCTTGGCTGCTTCGGCGAACTCGGCCATGGTGGCCGGCGCCTTGTCCGGGTCGAGGCCGGCCTCGGAGAACAGCTCCTTGTTCCAGAACAGCATCGAGAGGTCGAGGACGAACGGCAGGACGTACTCCTTGCCCTCGGAGGTGCCTGCGGCGAGGTGGCCGGCGTTGATGGAGCTCTTGAACGGCATCGCGTCGATGTTGGTGGTGAGGTCCTGGAACAGGCCCTGCTTGATCCAGTTCGGCACGTAGACGATGTCGGCGGCGAAGAGGTCGGGCAGGCTGTTGGAACCGGCGGCTGCGCCGACCTTCGCGACGTAGTCGTCGTTCGGGACCACGGTCAGCTCGACCTGGTTCTTGTGGCTGGCGTTGTAGGCGGCGACCAGCAACTTGGCCTGCTTCTCCAGGGGTGCCCTGGTCCACAAGGTCAGCTTCGCACCGTCATCGGTTCCCTCGGCACTCACCGATGCCGGCGTTGATGCTGACGGCGCCGCGGTTGCCCCGCACGCGGCCAGGGAGAACGCCAGTGCGCCCGCCGCGGCCAGACCGACGAAGCTGCGTGCCCGTCGATTCCTGAAAGTACCCATGTTCTTGAGCTCCTTGCTCGTCTTTGAGCGGGTTCCCCGGCGGAACCCTTCCGCATCGGGTCCGTGGTGGGCAAGCCCGAAACTCCCCGAAACCCTTTTCGAGGACTCTATCTACGGGTGGGACGAGCGTCAAGAGACTCTGTCAGGTATCGTTTTAGTAACGAAAGAGAGGAGGCGGGGCAATGCACGCCGGACAGGCCACCCCGTCCACCTATCCCGCAACGCTCAGCGAGGTGGCACGGATCGCCGGAGTGTCGGTCTCGACGGCCTCCAAGGCGATCAACGGGCGCGGCGACGTGGCCGACGAGACCCGCAAGCGGGTCCTCGAGACGGCCGACCGGATCGGGTTCACGCCGAACCAGCTCGCCCGAAGCCTGCTCGCCGGCCGGACCGGCACGGTCGGCCTGTTGACCAGCGACCTCGAGGGCCGCTTCGTGCTGCCCATCCTGATGGGCGCCGAGGACGCGTTCGGCGCCGGCCAGGTGAACGTCTTCCTCTGCGACGCCCGCGGCGACACCATCCGCGAGCAGCACCAGCTGAAGGCCCTGCTCAACCGGCGCGTCGACGGGATCATCGTCGTGGGGCGCCAGACCGACCCCCGGCCATCACTCGGCCACGACCTGCCGGTTCCCGTTGTCTACGCCTACTCCCCCTCCGACGACCCGGCCGACCTGTCCCTGACCCCGGACAACGAGGCCGGCGGACGGCTGGCCATCGAGCACCTGCTGGCCTGCGACCGCACCCGCATCGGCCACATCAACGGTGATCCGAGCTACGCGGCTGCGCACGACCGGGCCCGCGGCATCGCGCAGGCGCTCGGGGCTGCCGGGCTCGAACTCCGGGGCGAGCCCATGTTCTCGGAATGGTCGGAACGCTGGGGCCGCGACGCTGCCGCGATGCTGCTGGCCCAGAACCCGGACGTCGACGCGATCGCCTGCGGCTCGGACCAGATCGCCAGGGGCGTCCTGGACACGCTGCGCGACCTCGGCCGCCGGGTGCCCGAGGACGTGGCCGTGATCGGCTACGACAACTGGGAGGTGCTGACCACCAACTCCCGTCCGGAGCTGACCAGCATCGACGCGAACCTGCAGCAACTCGGGCGCGAGTCGGCGCTGGCCCTGTTCCACGCCATGGGCAACGCCGTGGAGCGTCCTGCCGGTACCCGCCACCTCCCGGTTCGCCTGGTGATCAGGGGCTCGACCATCGCCCGACGTTGAGCCGCCCCCGTGGCTAGGGGCTGAGCTGGCTGTCGGCCGAGCCAAGGCCGTGGGCGAGCGGGTGCGGCACGGCACGCTGCGGCTCCGACGGCACCGCCTCCGGCTCCGCGCCGAACTGGAGCGGGTCGGCGTCCACTTCATCGCCGGTGGCGATCCGCCTCGGCTGCCGGACGCCATCGGGAACCGGGCCGGAGCCCAGCCCGTGCGCCAGCGGGTCCGGCTCGAACTCGTGGGTCACCGGCTCCCCGGACGCGGCGCCGGTCTCCCAACCGGGCCCCTGCTGCTCGAGTTCCTCAGCTTGCGACATGGTCCCTCCCAGGATTGATCCGTCCAGTCCTGTACCCGAAGTGGCGCAGCGGCACACGCCCACCGCGTCCGCCGGCGGCCCGGCACCGGCTCAGAAGTGCCCGCTGGACCACACCTTCCCGGACGGCGCCACCAGCTCGACGGCTGCGGGCGGCTCGCCGCTGACCGGAACCAGCCAGGCTCCGGACGCCCGGTCGGAGCCGTACTCGCTGGTCAGGGTCCACCTGCCCCCGCTGGAACGCCGCCCGTCCCTGCCGACGAGGAAGCACTCGTAACTGGCGCCCGGCCTGCCGGCGGTGACGTTCAGCAGCAGGTAGGTCCGGCCATCCTGCACCGTGATCCCGGCGGAGCCGACCGGCAGCCCGGCGCTGGTCAGCAACTGGGTGGCCACCGGGGCCCGGGTGGTGGCCGTCGCCGGCGGCCGCGTCAACCAGCTGGTGGCCGCGAGCGTGCCGCCCACCCCGGCCAGCAGGCCGAGCAGGACAGCTGCCGCCACCAGCAGCCGTTCCCGCCGCGGCCGGACCCGCGGGATCACGGCCGCTGGGGTCATCGCCGCCAGCACCCTCCCGGAGAAGCCGGGCGGGGGCGCCACGGCCGGTGCGGCGGCAAGGGCCTGCTGCAGCCCGTCGGACAGGCCGGTGTACTCGTCGCGGCACGCCGGGCAGCCGGCGAGGTGCGAGACGAGCTGTTCCTGCTCCCCGGGATCGACGTCGGCCAGCGCCAGCGCCACCAGCTGGTCGGTTTCGGGATGCCAGTCAGTCACGTTCCGCCTCCATCGCCACCCGCATCCGCCGCAGCCCGGTGCGGATCCTCGTCTTCGCCGTGCCCAGCGGAATGCCTTCGTAGTCGGCCACCTCGGTCACGGTACGCCCGCCGATCACAGCGAGGACGACGGCCCTCGCCTGCTCCACCGGCAGGCGGGCCAGCCGGTCGGCGGCAGCCATCGCCTCCACGCGCCCGCCGCTGCCGTCCGGTGCAGTTCCGGCCAGCGTCGTGGTGATCAGGAACTCCAGCTCCCCTGCCTCCGTAGGGAAGCTCCGGCGGGCCCGGATCGCGTCGATCGCCAGGTTGCGGGTGATGGTCAGCAGCCAGGTGAGGACCGAGCCGCGACGCGGGTCGTAGCTGCCGGCGGCCCGCCAGGCGCGCAGGAACGCCTCCTGGGCCACGTCCTCGGCCAACGCGCGGTCGCGGGTGATCGAGACGGCGAGGCCGAAGACGGGCCCCTGGAACCGGCGGACGAACGCAACCGCAGCGGCTTCGTCGCTCACGGCGAGGGCGCGCATCAGGGCGGCATCCGGGGCCCGGTCGGCCAGGGAGAACAGGCTCACACCAGTTGATACGGCTGGAGCTCCGGAATGGATTGCAGCCGGCCGCAATCCGTCACGGGACCTGGGCCGTATCACCTTCAGCAACCACCAATCCGCAAGGAGGACTCAATGTTCACAGGATCCCGCATCGCGCTGGCCCTGGCACCGGCGGCCTGCCTGGTTCTGCTGAGCGCCTGCGCCCCGGCAACCCCGACGGCGCCGGCTGCGACAGCGGTCCAGACCAGCTCTGCACCGGCCCCGGCAGCCTCGAGTGCCCCGGCGTCGGCGCCGGCGGCGGACGCGGCCACGCTCACCCTCGGCATGGCGGACACCAGCCTCGGCTCCGTGCTGGTCGACGGGAAGGGGATGACCCTCTACATGTTCACCAAGGACACCCGGGCCGGCAACGCCAGCGCCTGCTCCGGGCAGTGCCTGGTCGCCTGGCCGCCGCTGGCCGGCGTGCCGACCGCGGGCACCGGGGTGGACGACTCCAAGCTCGGCTCCTTCCAGCGCGCGGACGGCAGCACCCAGGCCACCTACAACGGCTGGCCGTTGTACTACTGGAAGGACGACGCCAAGCCCGGCGACGTGACCGGTCAGAACGTGAACTCGGTCTGGTTCGTGCTGGATCGTGACGGCGACCCGATCAGGAAGTAGCGATGGACTTCCTCGGGCTGCCGCTGCACCCGCTGGTCGTCCATGCAGCCGTGGTACTGATCCCCCTGGCTGCACTCGGGGCCATCGCTGTGGTCCTCTCCGGCCGGGCAAGGGAGCGGTTCGGGTGGCTGACCGCAGCGTTCGCCGTCGCGGCGGCCGCGGCAGCAGTGGTGGCACGGCTCTCCGGTGAGGCGCTCGCCCAGAGCCTGCCCGGCATCGCGCCGGTGATCGCCACCCACCAGTCGTTCGGGGAGCTGACGCCCTACCCGGCGGTGGCGCTGGCCATCCTGCTGCCGGGCGGCCTGCTGATCCGCGGCCGCTCGAGGGCGGCATGGTTGGCGGCGGCTGTGCTGAGCGTCATCGCTGCGCTGGCCGGCCTGGCCCTGGTTGCGCTCACCGGGCACAGCGGGGCAACGTCGGTCTGGGGTGGCTGAACGTCTGGCCGCCCGCCGGCTCACCGGCGGGCGGCCAGGCGTCACGGCACCAGGTGCCCGGCGGCCCGGTACAGCTCGTACCACTCCGGCCTGGTCAACACCACGTCGGCACCCCTGGCCGCGGCCGTGACCCGCTCCGGGCTGGTGGTGCCGAGCACCACCTGCAGCTGGGCCGGGTGCCTGGTCAGCCAGGCGGTGGCGATCGCCTCCGCCGGCACGTCGTAGGCAG
>JADLEH010000163.1 GCA_020846255.1 Propionibacteriaceae bacterium | reverse complement strand
GATGAATCCCCAAGGGCCACCGTCCCACGTCCGCTGGACCGCTCCGCTGGGGGCGCGGCACCGCTCGCAGATAGCATCGTCGCCATGACTGAGAGCGCCCTGGAGCAGTGCCTGCAGAAGATGCGGGTGGCCGGTATCAGCCAACCGGCGATCGACAACTTTGGCCACTACTGGCGGCTGTGTGCCTCCGGTGCGACCGGGCTGATCCGCGAGGATTCGATCCGGCCGCTGCTGGAGCCCCAGCAACTCGACCAAGTCGAAGTCAGCGAGGACGCCGCGCGGACCGCACTGCAGCAGACCGTGATGATCAAGCTCAACGGTGGCCTGGGTACCTCGATGGGCCTCGACCGCGCCAAGACCCTGCTCACCGTCCGGGACCGGAAGAACTTCCTCGACCTGATCGTCGACCAGGTGCGCTACGCACGGGCGAAGTACGGCGCACGCCTGCCGCTGGTCTTCATGGACAGCTTCCGCACCAGCGAGGACACCCTCGCCCACCTGGCCGGCCACCCTGACCTGGCCGTGGACGGGCTGCCGCTGGACTTCCTGCAGAACGCCGAACCCAAGATCCTGGCCAGCGACCTCAGCCCGGTCTCCTGGCCCGCCGACCCGACCCTGGAATGGTGCCCGCCGGGGCACGGTGACCTCTACCCGGCGCTGCTCGGCACCGGACTCCTGGACGCCCTGCTGGCTGCCGGATTCCGGTACGCCTCTGTGGCCAACGGGGACAACCTCGGTGCGGCCCCCGATCCCCGGCTGGCCGGCTGGTTCGCTGCTTCCGGCGCCCCGTACGCTGCCGAGGTCTGCCCCCGGACGGTCAATGACCGTAAGGGCGGCCACCTGGCGGTCCGGATCGCTGACGACCAGTTGATCCTCCGGGACACCGCGCAGACTGCTCCGGAAGAGATGGGCTTCTTCACCGACGAGCACCGCCATCCCTACTTCCACGCGAACAACCTGTGGCTGGACCTGGCCCAGCTCCGGGAGATCCTCACCGAGCGCCGCGGGGTGCTCGGGCTCCCACTCATCCGCAACGAGAAGACGGTCGACCCGGCCGATCCCGGCTCGCCGAAGGTGATCCAGCTCGAGAGTGCGATGGGGGCGGCCATCGAGGTCTTTCCCGGCGCCACCGCCATCGCCGTCGGCCGGGACCGCTTCCTGCCGGTGAAGACCACGAACGAACTCCTGCTGCTGCGCTCGGACGTCTTCGACCTCGGGGTGGACGGTCGCCTCGTGGCCGTGGTGGACCGGATTCCGGAGATCGACCTCGACCCCCGTCACTACCGGCTGATCGAGGACTTCGACCGGCTCGTGACCGTGGTGCCGTCCCTTCGGGATGCGGATTCCCTGGTGGTGAAGGGGGAATGGCTGTTCGACTCGCCCGCACGGGTGGTCGGCGATGTGCGTCTCGAAGCTGCCGGTGCACCGCAGCGGTACCGGTGAGTGGCCGCTGGCAGACGGCCCTGGGGTTCGCGCTCACCGGGTGCGAGCTGGAGCTGGCTGAACCGGGACGACCGGACCCAGTGGCCCTGGTCAGCGCCCTCGAGGCCGCCGGGTGGCCCGCGGACCGGATGGGAGCGCACGCGCGCAGCCGGGTGGCCGCCGAGTTGCCGTGGCCGCACGACGTGCCGGCCGACCTCCGGGCCGGCTGTGGCGCGGCGCAGTTCGCTGCTGCCCTCAGGCAGGCGAGGGAACTGCTCGACCTGGCCAACCTGGAGGTCCGGCCCCCGTCCGGGCGCCGACAGCTCAACGCCGACGAGCTTCGGCTGATGCGGGACGTGCCGCCGCACCACGGCTCCTGAAGGGACAGGCCCGGCGCGGCCCCGATCAGCGCAGGGCGAAACTGAGAGCCGAGACGGCAGCAGCCGCAGCGATCGCCGCAGCCCGGGTCTGGTCCACCTCGACCAGCACCAACGCTGCCTGGCTGCCGCCGAGCAGCCCGGACTCGGCGACCTCCGGGACGGCGACCACCCGCACGTAACTGGCGACGACGCCGTAGCCGGCTCCATCATCGGTTGGGCCGAGGATGTCGATCCGGCCACCGACGCGCAACAGTTGCTGTGCGGCCGAGTCCTCGAACCGGATCGGCATTGCCACCTTGCCGGCGCCGGTGAGGCCCGCCGACTCGAGCAGGTCCGATTCGGTGAGCACCCTCCGCTCCGGGACCGGGGTCACCACGGTCCGTCCGAGCAGTCCGGCGGGGTCAGGGAACGCCCCGGCTGCGGCCAGGTTCGCCGGGACCCTCACCACCGCCAGGTCGTCGGCGGTGAGCCGGACGCCCCCCGGAATGTCGCGGGCAGCAACCACCAGGCTCACGCCGGCCGAATCCCTGGCCGAAAGAACGTTCAGGACGGCCAGGACGGCAATCGCGGCGAAGAGGGCAGCGAACCAACGTCGGTGCCATCGGAATGCGCGGCGCAGGGAATCGATGGCGGGAAGAGATCGCACTCCCAGATCTTCGGGAGCAATGCCGTGGCTGCGTCAGCCGTCCACAGGCTCAGGCTGCGCTGGATGCCCCTGTGGATGAGGCCGGCCTGGCCTCCGCCTTCGGCTTGGCATCCGCGGCGGGCTTGCTCTCCGGGGCCGGCTTGCCGTCGGACTTCTCGGACGCGCGGGCGGCAGCGGACTTGCCCTTGGTGCGGTTGTCGGTCGCGTAGAAGCCGGAACCCTTGAAGACCACACCGACGGCGTTGAACACCTTGCGCAGGTTGCCATCGCACTCGGGGCAGTCGGTGAGGGGGTCGTCGGTGAACTTCTGGACGACTTCCAGCTCCCGATCACACGAGGTGCAGCGGTACTGATAGGTGGGCATGATCACTTCCTGCGAACTTGCGGGTTTGGGAGAATCTTAGCGAGCAGTCATCCAAACCGGTGAATCGCTTCTCCTATTCCGGGCAGTCCAGCCGTCGGAGCTCGGTCACCAGCAGGTGCACATCGCGGTCCCAGGGGTCGGTCGGGACGACTTCGAGAACTTCCTCGTCGAACAGCAGCAGTCCCCGGCGCGCCCCCGGGTCGGCCCAGGCGAGGGCCCGGTCGTACCAGCCGCCGCCGGTGCCCAACCGGTGACCGTCCGGGGTTCCGGCAAGGCCGGGCAGCCAGATCCACTCGGCGTCTCCCAGCGCCTCCGGGCCGAGCGCCGGCCCGGACGGGCGCGGAATTCCGAGCGGCCCGGGTGTCAGCCCCTCCGGTCCGGAGTACCAGGCCCAGTCGGGCCGGCCGGTCAGCACCGGCAGCAGTACCTTGACGCCGGCCAGCCGCAGCCGTTCGATCAGTTCCAGGGTGGCGGGCTCCCGTGGCTGCGAGGCGTAGGCAGCCACCACGGCGGCGCCGGCACAAGCATCCAGCGCTCGCAAGGTGCGGATCTCGTCACCGGCGGGGTCGGCCGCGCGGGCGGTGCGGGCCGCCCGGAGCCTCGACCTGAGAGCCGCCTTGCCCACCTCCGCGGATCGGGTGGCTCGCGGCTGGCCTTCGCGGGAGCCGGAAGTCATTGACTTATCGTAGGCCCATGCCCACACCCCTTCCCGACCGCCCCGAGGATGAAATCCTGCCACCGGCCCAGGGCCGTGAAGCGGTCCCGCTGGAGCCCCCGGACCCGGTCGACGTGCCCGCTCCGCGGAGCCTTCCGGCCCATCGCAGCTTCCTGCTCGACCGGGTCTCGACGCTCCGCCCGTTCGGCATCGGACTGCTCGACGCCGCCGGGCTGACGCTGTGCGAGACCATCGTCGCCGACCTCGACCTGCCCACTTTCACAGCCGCCACCACGGCCGGCTGGGCGGTCCGCGCCTCCAACCTGGTCGGAGCCAGCCGCCAGCGTCCGGTGATCCTTCCGGTCGTCGACCAGATCGAGGCCGGCGACTATCACGGCGCGCCGCTCACCAAGGGGACCGCGGTGCTGGTCGCTGCCGGCGCACCCCTTCCGGAGGGTGCCGACGCCGTCATGCCGCTGGCCGAGGGCCTGGCGGTGGCGGACGAGGTCCAGTTCACCAGCGAGGCCCGCTTCCAGCAGAACCTCCGGCTGGCCGGGTCGCGGATCGCTGACGGGGACACGCTGGTGGCCAAGGGCTCCGTGCTCACGCCGAGGACACTGGCCGTGATCGCAGAGGTCGGCCACGACAAGGTGCTGGCCCGGCCCCGTCCCCGGGTCGTAGTACTCACCGCGGACGAGTTCCTGACCGCACCCGGGCTGCCGCTCACCCGGCTCTCCGAGACCTATGACGCCACCACGACCCTGCTCGCCGCCACCCTGCGTGACGAGGGTGCCCAGGTGTTCACCGCCAGCCTTG
>JADLEH010000162.1 GCA_020846255.1 Propionibacteriaceae bacterium | reverse complement strand
GGCGCGCTCCCGCTGGAGGTCATCGAGCACGGACGTCGCCGCCAGGTCGAAGGAGAGCTGCACCCGCGAGTCGGTGGTGTTGACGCCCTGCCCGCCCGGCCCCGAGGAGCGCGAGTACCGCTCCACCAGTTCGCCCGCAGGAATCACCAGCCCGGCCGGCAGGCCCGGCCCGGGCGGCAGTCGAAGATCGTCCACGCCGACACCGTATGCCGTCCCGCCACCACCACGAGCCGGGTTGCCCGGCGGTCGGCGGGTCAGTGCAGCGAGTCGTCGGCTGGCGCGAGCTCCCAGGACAGGAACCTTGCGGTGAAACCGGGCCGCGTCGGAGCGCAGACGTAGGGTCCGGCGGCCACTTCGCCGTCGACGAACGGCGCCACCCGCACCAGGCGGGAGGGCTCGTCATCGACCCAGGCCCGGATCGTGAGTGAATCGGCGGCACGGCTCACCCGGACGGTGACCACCCGGCCGTTCCAGTCCACCGGGGCCACCGACCAGTCGGAGCGGCCGAGGGTCACCACAGCGCCGAGGTTCAAGACGCCGTCGGCGAACTCCAGCCCGGCCTTCACCCAATGCTCGGCATCGGCGCGAACCATCACCCCGGCCTGGTCGAACTGTCCGGTGAAGGTGGTCTGGAGCCGGACCTCGACCGCCTGGCCGACCTCGAGCGGCAGCAGCAGCGCGTGCTCGGTGTCGTGGACGAACCCGTAGCTGGTGTGCCGCCAGGCGTCCGAGCCCTCGATGGCGGTCACCTCCAGCGCATCGCCGACCGGAGCGACCGCGGCCGGCTGGTTGGTCCAGGAGCCCTCGGCCCAGTCGACCTGCCGCCCCTCCGACGCAGGTTCGTCGCTCTGGCGCAGGTTGACCGCGGCTTCGGCCAGCTCCTCGAGCACCGTCGGCAGCCGGTCGGGTGCGACCGCAGCGGTCAGGTCCAGCAGGACGGTGGTCGCGAAACCGTCGCGGACGGCGTCCAGCGCGGTTGCCCGGACGCAGTGGTCGGTGGCGATGCCGCACACGTCCACAGCTGTCACCCGGCGGTCCACCAGCCAGTCGGCGAGGCTCACCCCGCCACTGCTGCCCTCGAAACCGGAGTACGCGGCCGCATACTCGCCCTTGTCGAAGATCGCCTCGAAGGGAACCGCGGCCACGGCCGGGTGCAACTCGGCCCCGGGCGTGCCGGCGACGCAGTGCACCGGCCACGAGTCCACGTAGTCCGGGGTTGCCGAGAAGTGCGCTCCCGGGTCGATGTGGTGGTCGCGGGTGGCCACGACGTGGTCGTAGCCGTGGTCTCCGGAAGCGAGCAGCTCAGCGATCCTTGCCGCAACCGCCGCGCCTCCGGAAACCGCAAGCGAACCGCCCTCGCAGAAGTCGTTCTGCGTGTCGACGACGATCAGTGCCCTGGTCATGACGCGTAGGGGTTGTCGGTGGTCCGGCCGGCCTCGTCGAGCATGATCGTCGGCAACGCCGGCTCGCCCTTCGACATCTTCAATGCCGCTTGCGGCAGCTCGGCCCGAATCTGGTGGTGGCGGTCCCTTGCTGCTGCCAGCGACTCGCGGCCGACGATCTTGCCCTTGGCCACCAGCTGGACCAGGATCGGCCGGTCGTTGTAGTCGCCGTCCGGTGGCGCCCCGATCCCGATCACCTCGGCCTCCGCCCGACCCTTGTCGTCGAACCGGCGCAGCGCGTACTTGCGGCCGCCGATGGACGTCTTGTTGACGCTCTTCTTCGCCACCGGGTACACCTCTGCGTCCTTGCCCTCGGTGGTGGCCCTGGCCACCAGCTTGTAGACGAAGCCGCAGGTGGGGGCTCCGGAACCGGTCACCAGCGAGGTGCCGACGCCGTAGCCGTCCACCGGGGCGCTGCGCAGGGCCGCGATCTGGTACTCGTCCAGGTCGGAGGTGACCAGGATCCGGGTGCCGGTGGCACCGAGGGAGTCCAGCAGCTTGCGGACGTCGGCCGCCTGCTCGGCCAGATCACCCGAGTCGAGCCGGATCGCGCCGAGCTTGCCCTTGCTCAACCGGACGCCGGTGCGCACGGCCTCCTCGATGTCATAGGTGTCGACCAGCAGCGTCGTGCCCTTGCCGAGGGCCTTCAGCTGGGTCTTGAACGCCTCCTCCTCGGTGTCGTGCAGGAGGGTGAAGGAGTGGGCGGCCGTGCCTGTCGTCGGGATGCCGTAGCGCCGGCCCGCCTCGAGGTTCGAGGTCGACTGGAACCCGGCGACGTAGGCAGCCCTTGCTGCTGCGACGGCCGCGTACTCGTTGGTGCGGCGGGAGCCCATCTCGATGCACGGCCGGTCCCCGGCCATGGCGGTCATCCGGGAGGCCGCAGAGGCCACGGCGCAGTCGTAGTTGTAGATGCTCAGCAGCAGGGTCTCAAGGACGCAGGCCTCGGCGAAGCTGCCTTCGACGATCAGCAGGGGAGAGCCCGGGAAGTAGGCCTCGCCCTCGGGGTAGCCCCAGATGTTGCCCTTGAACCGGTACCGACTGAGCCAATCGGCAAGGTCGGTGTCGATCACGTTCTGCTCGAGCAGGAAGTTCAGCGTCCCCTCGTCGAACTGGAAGGCCTCCAGCGCGTCCAGCGCGCGTCCCACGCCTGCAACGACTCCGTAGCGACGGCCCACGGGCAGGCGGCGCGGGAACAGTTCGAACACGCTGCGTCGGAACGCCGTCTTCGAACGCAGCGCCGCTCGTACCATCGTGAGCTCGTAGTGGTCGGTCAGCAGGGCGGTGCTCGCCATCGCGCCCGACTGCGTCGTCAGCAGGGTCATGCCGGTCAGCCTAGCCTTGGCGGCTCACCGATCCGGGCAGGACGAGGATCGCTCCGCCCGGACCGGGCCAGCTCCCAGCAGCCCTTGTCTGACACAATGGCTTGGTGGCAGGCCAGAGTGCACCAGAGCAGCCGAGTGGGGCTACCGCGGTTTCGGAGCGGCCGGCCGAATCCGCCCTGACCGGCTGGGTAACCATCGTCTGGGACGATCCCGTGAACCTGATGAGCTACGTCACCCACGTCTTCTCGACCTACTTCGGGTATCCGGAGTCGAAGTCCACCGACCTGATGCTGCAGGTGCACAACAACGGCAAGGCGGTCGTGTCCAACGGCAGCCGGGAGCAGATGGAGACCGACGTGGACGCCATGCACGGCTACGGCCTCTGGGCCACCCTCGAGCGCGGCTGATGCGGGACTTCAAGCGGTCTGGGCCGATGATCCTGATGAAGCTCACCGACTACGAGTCGACCCTGCTGGAGTCTCTGGTGGAGCAGTACGCCGGGCTCCTGGAGTCCGATGAGCAGCAGCCGGACCAGGGTGACTCGTTCGCGCGCTGGCAGGCCGAGCTGTCCGGGCCGGATCCGCTCGACCAGACCGACCCGGTGATCAACCGGCTCTTCCCGGACGCCTATCCGGAGGACCCGGCTGCGTCCGGGGAGTTCCGGCGGCTCACCCAGGCACGGCAACGTTCCAGTCGGCTGGACGCTGCCGAGGTGGTCATGTCGGCACTGCGCGACTGCGACGCGGGCAAGCACCCGGTGCAGGTGCGGGTGATCGAGCTCGACAGCTGGCTGAAGACCCTCACCGGCGTGCGGCTCAGCCTCGCCGTCCGGCTCGGCATCAGCACCCCGGACGACGCCGAGGAGCTGGACGCCCTGCCGGAGGACGATCCCCGCAGCTACGTCTACCGGGTCTATGAGTGGATCGCCTACCTCACCGAGAACCTGCTGGGGCTCCACTGAGCTGGTGCCACCGGATTTTCGAGACATGTGGCGTTCGATATTTGGTTAGGCTACCCTTACGCACATGTACGTAGGCACCGACCTGGCCAAGGCACCGCTGCACACCAACCTCACCCTGGTCGGAGCCGAGACCCCGGAGAGCTCGAGGCAACGGCTCTCCTCCCTCGGGCTGCGCGTCGGTACCAGGTTCACGCTGCTGTCCAGGACAGCTGGCGGCGGCCGGGTGGCCCTGGTCGCCGGCTCCCGGATCGCCCTCGGCGCGAGCCTGCTGCCCTGCCTGCGGGCCGAGGTGAGCGACCTGTGACCTTCACCGAGCAGTCCGCCGCCCGCCCCCTTGACCTGGTGGTGGCGGGGCCGACCCTCTCGGTCAAGGCGTGCTGCCACTCCGGCGGCGGCGTCGGAGCCGGGCCGGACGCGCCGGTGGTCGCCCTGGTCGGCGCCCCGAACACCGGCAAGTCCACCCTCTTCAACGCGCTCACCGGCTCCCGGGTGACCATGGGCAACTGGCCCGGCACCACCGTCGAGGTCTCCCGCGGCATCTGGAAGACCACGAGGGACGCCGCCAGCTGCACCTGCGACGAGTGTGACTGCGACCCGAGCGAGCAACGGCTCGACATCACCCTGATCGACCTGCCCGGCGCCTACTCGCTCGATCCGCACTCGCCCGACGAGGCGCTCACCAGGGAGTTGCTGCTCGGCGTCCCCGACGATGAGCGCCCCGACCTCTGCGTCGTCGCCTGTGACGCCTCGCGGCTGGCCAACAGCCTCTACCTGGTCGCCCAGCTCCGGGAGCGCGGCCTGCCGATGCTGGTCGCGCTGACGATGCTGGACGTAGCGGCCAAGAACGGCATCACCGTCGACCTGGCCGCGCTTTCGACTGCGCTCGGCTGCCCGGTGGTCGGCATCGATCCGCGCCGCCGGGCCGGGCTCGAGGCGCTGGCGGCAGAGGTCCGTGAGCACATCGGCAGGGCGCCGGCACCCCGGCCGGCCCCAGCGACCGCCGACCCGCTCGAACTGGACGACGACCGGTTCGGCTGGATCGCCGAAGCCGTCCGCACCAGCACGTCCTCCCCGGCGGAGCAGCCCCGGACCTTCTCCGACCGGGTGGACCGCTGGGTGACCGCTCCGGTGCTCGGCCCGGTGATCTTCCTCGCGGTGATGTGGCTGGTCTTCCAGGTCACCACCGCTGTGGCGGCCCCGCTGCAGGGCTTCCTCGATGACGCGTTCGCCGGCCCGGTGAGCGACGGCGCCACCGTCCTGCTCGGCCGGCTCGGCCTCGCCGGAACCTGGGTGGAGGGCCTGGTGGTCAGCGGCCTGATCGCCGGCGTCGGGATGCTGCTCACCTTCGTGCCGCTGATGACCCTGATGTTCATGCTGCTGGCGCTGCTGGAGGACTCCGGCTACCTGGCGCGGGCCGCCGTGGTCACCGACCGGCTGATGCGCTCGATCGGCCTGCCCGGCCGGGCCTTCCTGCCCCTGATCGTCGGCTTCGGCTGCAATGTGCCGGCCATCTCGGCCACCCGCATCCTGCCCAGCTCGCGGCAGCGCATCCTGACGGCACTCCTGGTGCCGTTCACGTCCTGCACGGCGCGGCTGACAGTGTTCGTGATGCTCGGCTCGGTCTTCTTCGGCCCGTACGCCGGCACGGCGGTCTTCGCCATGTACGTGGTGTCCATCCACCTGGTGGTGCTGGCCGGTCTGGTGCTGCGCCGCACGCTGTGGCGGACGATGGGTGCCGAACCCCTGATCATCGACCTGCCGGCCTACCAGGTGCCGACCGTGCGACTCACCGCATCGGTCACCTGGGTGCGGCTGCAGGGGTTCCTGAAGACGGCCTCCGGCATCATCGTGGCCACCGTCTGTGCGGTCTGGCTGCTGCAGTCCATCCCGACCACGCCCGGCCAGGCCTTCGGGGAGGTCCCGGTGGCCGACTCCGCCTACGGCGTTGCGGCGCAGGCGATCACCCCGGTGTTCGCCCCGGCCGGGTTCGCCAAGTGGGAGACCACTTCCGCCCTGGTCGTCGGCTTCGTTGCCAAGGAAGCCGTCATCTCGGCCTGGGCCCAGACCTACGCGATCGATGAGCCGGTCGACGGGACGCCTGGCACGCTCGGCGAGCGCGTCCGGGCGGACTTCGAGGAATCCTCCGGCGGCCACCCGATCCCGGCCGCGCTGGCGTTCATGGTCTTCCTGCTGGCTTACACCCCCTGCGTCGCGACCCTGGCTGCCCAGTGGCGCGAGATCGGGCCGAGGTGGACGCTGTTCGGCGTCGGCATGCAGCTGGTGACCGCCTGGGTACTTGCCGTTGCGGTCTTCCAGATCGGCAGGTTGTTCTGGTGAGCGGACCCCTGTCCACCGTTCTGGCCGAACTCGCGGCCGGAACGCCGACGGTTGCCGAGATGGTCCGCCGTTCCGGCCTGGACGAGTCCGTGCTGCGGGCGGCCATCGACCATCTCGTCCGTGAGGGCAGGGTGGACGCCAAGGAGCTGTCCATGGGCTGCCCGGACTCCGGCTGCGGCGGCTGCGCCTCGGCCACAGCAGCCGGGACGCCGGGCTGTGGGCTCACCGCCCCGGTGCCCGGCCGCCGCGCCGGGCTGGTCACCCTGACCCTCACCCGCCGCTGACCCTCACCCGCGCTGACCCTCTTCCGCGGCTGACCACCCCCCTTCTTCCGCCGAGGGCCAGCCTTGACGCCGAGGGCCAGCCCTCAGGGGCTGGCCCTCGGCACCAAGGCTGGCTCTCGATGAAAGGGTGGCGTTGGACGGGGTCACCAGATGTCGGGTGGCTGCCTCCGGTCGGCGGGCGGCTCGGGGCGCTTGGTGGCGGCGGTGCCCGTCAGCTTCTCCCACTGTTCGGCGACTGCGCGCCGGCCATCGTCGAGCAGGCGCAGGGTCCGCAACATGATCCGGGTGGCGTTGATCTGATCAGGCATTCCGCGTCCTACCGCTTCGCTACACGTTCGGTGGCTTTGCTACCTGTACACCGGTAGCGTCCCGACGCAAGGGTAGCGAAGGGCTGGTTGGCGCCGCTCCGGCCGCAGGCCTAGAGTCGGTGGACGTGACCGCCTCCGACGCCCCGATCGGGGTCTTCGACTCGGGTTTCGGTGGCCTGACAGTGGCGCGGGCGCTGCTCGACCAGCTGCCGGGCGAGGACATGGTCTATCTCGGTGACACCGCCCGTGCTCCCTACGGCACCAAGTCCATCCCGGAAGTGCGCGAGTACGCCCTGGAGTGCCTGGACTACCTGGCCGACACCGGCGTGAAGGCCCTGGTCATCGCCTGCAACTCGGCATCCTCGGCGGTGCTCAGGGACGCGCGGGAGCGCTACGACGTGCCGGTTGTCGACGTGATCCTGCCGGCCGCCCGCCGGGCCGTCCGCGCAAGCAAGACGGGACGGATCGGCCTGATCTGTACCGAGGCGACCGCGACGTCGGCCAGTTACGACGACGCACTGGTGGCGGTACCCGGGGTGGAACTGGTGACGACTCCCTGCCCGCTGTTCGTCGACTTCGTCGAGGCCGGGATCACCGGTGGCGCCGAGCTCCTGCGGGCTGCCCAGGGCTACCTCCTGCCGCTGCGGGAAGCCGGCATCGACACCCTGATCCTCGGCTGCACGCACTACCCGCTGCTGGCCGGGGTCATCTCCTACGTGATCGGCGATGACGTCACCCTTGTCTCGTCCGCCGAGGAATGTGCCAAGGAGGTGTTCGCAACCCTCACCGATCAGGGGCTGCTGCACGCCCAGCCACGGACGCCGAGCCTGCGGTTCCTGACCACCGGCAGCCCCGAACTGTTCGCCGGCATCGGCCGCAGGTTGATGGGCGGCTTCGTCGACTCGGTGGAGCAGGTCTACACCTTCGCCGGCTGAGCCCGCGCGTCAGGTCGCCGGCCGGGGCTCGTGGCCGGGGCACCACTGGCTGTCTGGAACCTGGGCCCGCACCTGTTCGATGTGCAGGCCGCAACCCGCCCAGGTGGTCTTGCCGCAGGTCTGGCAGGGGACTGGTCGACACATCTGGCTGCTCCTTCTGGTCTGCGCCGCAGCGAGCCTACCCAGCCGGCCGGGAGGCCGGCGCGGCCGGTCGTCCTGGCGGGCGGATATGGTGAGGCCATGCCCTTGACCCGAGCCGACGGCCGCAGCCCAGACCAACTTCGACCGGTGCGGATCACCCGCAGCTGGCTCGACCACGCAGAAGGCTCGGTGCTGGTCGAGTTCGGCGCGACCCGCGTCCTGATCGCGGCATCGGTGACTGAAGGGGTGCCGCGCTGGCGCAAGGGGAGCGGTCTCGGTTGGGTGACGAGCGAGTACGCGATGCTGCCCCGCGCCACCCACACCCGCAGCGACCGCGAGTCCGTGAAGGGGCGCATCGGCGGCCGCACCCACGAGATCAGCCGGCTGATCGGCCGCAGCCTGCGCTCGGTGATCGACTACAAGGCCCTCGGCGAGAACACCATCGTGCTCGACTGTGACGTGCTCCAGGCCGACGGTGGCACCAGGACTGCATCCATCACCGGCGCCTACGTCGCCCTCGTCGACGCCGTCGCCTGGCTGCGGGCGCGGGGAGCCCTGGCCGGCGAACCCCTGATCGGCACCGTCTCGGCCGTCTCTGTCGGCGTCGTCGACGGCGTCCCGATGCTCGACCTCGCCTACACCGAGGACTCGGCCGCAGAGGTCGACCTGAACGTGGTCGCCACGGGCGCCGGCGAATTCGTCGAGGTGCAGGGCACTGCTGAGGGCAAGCCGTTCTCCCGCGCCGTGCTGGACGAGTTGCTCGACCTCGGCCTTGCCGGGTGCGCCGAGCTGACCAGGTTGCAGGCGGAGGCCCTCGCCGGATGAACGTCGTCGTCGTGGCCACCCACAACGCCAAGAAGGCTGCCGAGCTCCACCGCGTCCTGGCCGCGGCCGGGGTCGAGGCGGACGTCCGCGGCCTGGACGCGTTCCCGGCCTATCCGGAGCCTGCCGAGACCGAGCGCACCTTCGAGGGCAACGCCCTGCTGAAGGCCAGGGCAGCGGTGGCGGCCACCGGCCTGCCTGCCGTTGCCGACGACTCCGGTCTCGAGGTCGACCTGCTCAACGGCATGCCCGGGGTCCGCTCCGCCCGCTGGTCCGGGCCGGACGCGACCGACGCCGGCAACCTGGAGTTGTTGATCCGGCAGCTGACCGACACCGAAGAGGCCGACCGCACCGCGAGGTTCGTCTGCGCCATGGCGCTGGTCGCCCCGGACGGCACCGAGCACCTCGTCCGGGGAGTGATGCCGGGACACCTGGTGCTGGAGCCCCGCGGCGGCAACGGCTTCGGCTACGATCCGATCTTCATCG
Organism: Propionibacteriaceae bacterium; assembly: GCA_020846255.1. Taxonomy (GTDB): domain Bacteria; phylum Actinomycetota; class Actinomycetes; order Propionibacteriales; family Propionibacteriaceae; genus Propionicimonas. The sequence continues at coordinate 3,878 of JADLEH010000162.1, read as the reverse complement.
CCGAGGGCAACACGGTGACCAACGCAGAACTGGCCCCGGAACAGAAGGACGCCATCAGCCACCGCGGCCAGGCCGTCCGGGCTATCGTCCCGGTGCTGCGGGGACTGCTGAAGGAGGATTGATGCGGCAGTATCTCGACCTGGTGCAGCACGTGCTCGACCACGGCGTGGCGAAGTCCGACCGCACCGGTACCGGCACACGCAGCGTCTTCGGCCACCAGATGCGCTTCGACCTCAATGCCGGCTTCCCGCTCCTGACCACCAAGAAGTTGCACACCCGCAGCATCTTCGGCGAGCTGTTGTGGTTCCTGCGGGGCTCCACCAATGTCGACTGGCTGCACGCCAACGGCATCACCATCTGGGACGAGTGGGCCGACGCCAACGGCGACCTCGGTCCGATCTACGGCTACCAGTGGCGCTCCTGGCCCACCCCGGACGGTGGGCATGTCGACCAGATCAAGGGCGTCATCGAGTCCATCCGCACCAATCCCGACAGCCGCCGCCACATCGTCAGCGCCTGGAACGTCGGCCAGTTGCCGGAGATGGCGCTGCCGCCGTGCCACGCCTTCTTCCAGTTCTACGTCGCCGACGGCAAGCTCAGCTGCCAGCTGTACCAGCGGTCGGCCGACATCTTCCTCGGCGTCCCGTTCAACATCGCCTCCTACGCCCTGCTGACGCACCTGGTGGCGCAGGTTGCCGGGCTCGGGGTCGGCGACTTCGTGCACACCCTCGGTGACGCCCACCTGTACTCGAACCACCTCGAGCAGGCGCAGCTGCAGCTCACCAGGCAGCCGCGACCGCTGCCGCGCCTGGTGCTGAACCCGGACGTTACCGAGATCGACGCGTTCGACCTCGCCGACATCGAGATCGTCGACTACGACCCCCACCCGGGCATCAGGGCCCCGATCGCGGTCTGAGCCCGGGACCCTGCCCGATCACCCGTTCGGATCGGTGGCGACCAGGTCGTCCACGCTCAGTGTCATCCCGGCGGTGGCCGCGCTGGACAGGTAGGCGCTCACCGCGACCGAGCCCGGGTTCTGCAGCGCCGCTGCGGAATCGGTGGCGGTCACCAGCCAGGTGCCGGGCTCGGTCGTGCCGACCCGCCACAGCTTCCCGGTCACCTGTGTCCCTGTTCCCGACGGCACGACCCGGCACGCGAACTCGTACTCCTGGTTGGCAGCCTGGGTCAGCCCGGTGACGGTTCTGCTGGTCAGGGTGGTCTCGGCGCCACCCACGCGCCGGACGAGGCTCAGCTGCATCGCGCCGGCGGTGTTGACCACGACCTTGCAGCGGTAGTCGTTGTTGGCGTCCACCCGGCGCGGCACCACGCTGGCATACAGGGCGCCGGCGGAGGCCGTCCGGCTCCAGGCAAGCTCGCCCCGAAGGTCGACGGCAGTGGCGGAGATCCCGGTGAGGGCGGCGTAGGTGGTGGTGCCGACCGCTGTGATTGTCTGCTGCCCGGTGCCGTTGGCCACGGCGTACCTGCTGGCCGTTCCGGTGACCGACCAGGCCCCGCCGACGGTGGCCGATCCCCAGCCGTTGCTGGTGGTTCGACCGAAGGCGTCCGCAGCGATGGGTCCGCCGGCCGGGGCCGTGACGCTGACCTGGCGGGTGGTGCTTCCGGTGGCGCCGTCGTCGTCGGTGACGGTGAGGGTGACGGTGTAGGTGCCGGCGGTGGCGTAGGTGTGGCTGGTGGTTGCGCCGGTGCCGGTGGTGTTGTCGCCGTAGTTCCAGGCGTAGCCGGTGATGGTGCCGTCGGGGTCGGTGGAGCCGGTGCCGCTGAGGCTGACGGCCAGGTCATCGATCGTCGGGGTCCCGATCGCAGCCGTCGGGGACTGGTTCGTCGGTGGCGGCGTCGACCCGAGCCGGGACACGGTGAACCTGTCGAAGTTGTGCACGGCGGCGGCGGTTGCGCTGCCGGAGGTGTACACGTCCACGCCGGCGCTGCCAGGGGTCTGCAGCGCGGCGGTGGCATCGGTCGTGGTCAGCGTCCACGCGGCCGGTTCGGTCGCGTCCGCCCGCCAGGCCTTTGCGCGCAGCGTGGTGGGGGACGAGCCCTCCAGTTCGAGGCGTATCCGCAGCGGCAGGCCGGCCGTGGCCGTGATCCCGGTCAGGTTCGTCTTCACCAGGTTGGTCTCGGTGCCGGTGAACCGCACCAGCGTGAGGGCGAGACCGCCGCCGGCGGCGTAGGTGAGCTTCGCGCGATAGCTGTTGTTGGACTGGACGCGCCCCATCACGGCGACGTAGACCGAAGCCGTGGCGGCCTGGGCCATGGCGACCTCTCCCGTGATCCGGACGTCGGTGGCCGCCAACCCGGTGAGGGTGGCGCCGCGACCAGTGCCGATCGGCGTGGTGATCCGACCCTTCGACCCGTCGACTGCGTAGCTGGTGGAGGTGGACCGGGTCACCCAGGCGTTGGCACCGCTGGCAGCACCCCAGCCGTTGCTCACGTTCCGGGTGAAGGTGTCGTCTACGAGGTCGGCGGCCACCGGCGTCCGCACGGTCCAGGTGGGTGAGGTGGTGGCGGAGTCCCCGTCACTGGACACCACACGCCATTCGTAGGCCTGGTCGGGCTCCCGTCCGGTCCAGGTGGTGGTGGCGGTAGCGCCGGAGGTGACGTTGGTGGTTGCGATCGGCGTGAACGGTGCCGGCTGCGCCAAGCCGAGGTCGAAGGGCAGCGTGAAGGCGGAGTCGGCGTCGGTCTCGTACTGGTTCAGCTTCGGCGAGTAGGTGGTGGCGGTCATCGTGCCGGCCGCCGGGTTGAAGGTGTAGTAGCGCAGCCAGCCGTCGCCGCCGTTGGCCCGGTCCTGGTAGTCGGTGAGGATCTGCTGGACGGGTTGGCCGCACCGGTTGAGGTCGGAGCGGTTGGCCTCACCGAGATCGCCGTCGTGGTAGTGACCGCTCAGCACCAGCTTGATCGAGCACTGTTGCGAGACGAAGTCGGTCCACGCCGTCTCGGCAGCGATGCCGCCCGGTCGCTGCGGCACGGTGCGCCGGGTCCCGTTGATCTGGACGAAGCTGTGCGTGGTCAGGATCGCGATCCGGTCGGGATAGGCGGCCAGCACCTTCGCAGCCCAGTCAAGGGAGTACTGGGGGGTCTCCCACTCCAGGTTGAGCACCAGGAAGTCGCGGCCGGCCGCGGTGAACAGGGCGAAGTTGTCCATGTTCCGCCGGTCCACCGGGTCGGGCCCGAACAGGTTCTGGCCGAGGTAGCCGCCGTAGCTGGCCGTGCTGGGTACCCAGGGCTTGCCGGCGTACCGGGCCGGCGGGAAGTAGGTGTCGTACTGGGGGAACTCGCCGGTGGCCGTGTCGAAGTCGTGGTTCCCGGCGATCACCGTGTTGGGCATCCCGGCGTCGTCGAGGATCTTCAGGCCGGTCGAGGTGCGTCCCCACTGGGTGAGGTTGTCGTACTCGCTGACCAGGTCGCCGAGCTGCACGACCATGGCTGTGTTCAGGGTTGCGCGGGTGTCCACCGCCCACTGTGCCTGCTGCAGGATCGTGCCCTCGCGGTTCAGGTACGTGTAGTCCTGCAGGTCGGGCAGGGCAACGATCGTGAACGGGTCACCGGGCCCGCCCGGCACGGTCTCGCCGGCCTTGCGTCCCTCGAAGCGGACGCTGAGGGCGTCGCCGTCCGGATCGGTCACGGCCACCGAGAGCTGCACGTCCAGGCCGGTGGCGGTGCTCCCGTTCGCCGGGGACACCAGCACCGGGGTTTCCGGGCTTGCTGCCTGCGCCGGTGGCGCGGCCAGCACCATCAGCCCGATGGCTGTCAGGACGCTGATTGTGGCTCTGGCTAGCTTGGGCATCCTTCGCCCCTTTCCCCTGCTCGCTGGTTGGGGATCCAATCCGCGGCTGGGGGGAGCCACAATTGCCAGTCTC
>JADLEH010000161.1 GCA_020846255.1 Propionibacteriaceae bacterium | reverse complement strand
CGGTCGCCGCCCCAGGGTCCGTGCGGTCCTCGGGCTGCAAGATCCCATGCCCCGATATCCCGGCCATCCCCGCATCAGCCTCGCCCACGCCGACCAGGCGGGCCGGGATGTCCCACCTGCGGCACCAGGCGGCGACGGTGTCGGCGGCCCGGTTGAGGGCGCTGGTCTTCCACTCCTCGGTGACGGTCTGCCATTCGGTTGCCCGCATGGCGAACGAGATCCCCAGGTTACCGGTGTTGCGCCCGTAGCAATGGAACGCCGTGTGCGGTGTGGTGCCGTCGAGCCCGGCCGGCAGACAATCCACCGTCGAATCGGAGTCGACGATCGTGTGATAGCTGGCGGGCGTGGCTGTGGTGGCGAAGTAGTTGGCGACCGCTTCCGCGCCGGTATCCGGGGCGATCAGATCAGCAAAGCTCTCGGTGGTGTGCACCGTGATCAACACCGGCTGCGCCTGCATCTGCATGTACCCGTGGTACCGGCCGTCGCCACGGTCGATGCAATTCGGGTTCGGATGCTCGAGCAGGTAGTAGGTCATCACGCACTCTCTGCCGTGGCATTCGAAGCGATCACATTGCCTCCGCCTTCGTCGACAACGAGCGTCCCGTTCGATGCGACGCCGTGAACATCAAACACGTTCCCGACGACAGCGCATCCCCCGCTCAACGAAATGGCACCCTTATTCCCAGAGACTGCTTGGACCGCCACATAGTTGCCATTGACTACGGCGGCGCTGCCCAAATCTATTGGCACTGGACCGGCGCCGCCCCAGCACCGGTTGAACGTTGACCCGACGATCTTCACACGCCCACCAGTCTGGGTAACCCACCTACTAGACGGCGACAGGGGCGAGGTGGCCGTCGGGGCGGCGGTGAACATGCAGCCCTGGAACCCGATAACCGAAGACTCACCTGAGACGGTCACCATATGGGGCTGAGCAGACGAGTCCGCATATCCTGAATCGTCGGCCCCGCGCTGCACGAACTGGCATCCAACGAACTCGATCTCAACAGCGTCGAGAATCTGACTCGGTGAATGAGCCGGAGATTGTGAGAACAGCTCGAATTTGCACGCCACGAACTGGACGTGACGTGACAGGTCATCCACCCTCAGCATGAACGGACAGTTCTCAACATGCAGACCGAACACGTGCATGGCATTGGTGTTGTCAGCGCCGCCGCCGAGAACGTCGACCGCAGGGTACCCATCATCGGCACCACAGAAAAACACACGACTTCCCACAACGATGGCGTCGAACACTTCGTCGAAGACCATGCCTTGCCTTTGGAAACCAGAGACATAGACAGCGTCCATTGAAACTTCCGACCCGACATCTTTCAGGCGAACGCCGACACGGTCTTTGGCCCCGGATGAAGACAGCCAGCTATCTGCCCCGAGCACGTGGAAGCGCTCCAAACGAACGCCAGCGACCTTCGACCCTGTCAGCGCGACCTCCAACACGGGAGCGCCAGGCGTAGAAGTCGAGCCAGCGACCAGCACCGTCCCAGCCGAAGGCGCACCGGCGACGGCCTGCGACGTCCACCAACCGGCAAACGTTATGGGCGCAGGAATGGAGATCGTCCCGTTAACCAGGTAGTGCCCAGGCGGCAGATAGACGGCGCCTATGCCCCTGCTGATCGCCGACTCGATGGCGTCGTTGATGGCTCCCGTATCGTCAGACGCCCCGTCAGCCTTGGCGCCGAACTGTTGCGGCAGAACTGCACCGGCAGGCGGGTCGTACCGCAACGAGCCACCCGGAGCGTCGACAACCACATCATCAACTTGATGCGGCCCAGGCACGTCAGGCACCGCTACGTACACCTCAGAGATTGGGATGTCGTATCCCGGAGGGGTGGCGGCAATCAGCCACGCCCCCCCGGCCGGCTCAAGCGAAGAATTGGCGGTGAGGTACATCGCCCATTGCCCGCGACTGTCCGTCATGGCCGCCGCCTTCCCGGCCACAACCCCACCATCGGATAGGAACTCATCGGCCCCAGCCAGAGTCGCAAGAACTCTCGCCCCCACACAGGGAGCTCCGTCGTTGAAGAGCAGCGTCCCCGTGACCAGCCTTCCCGTCATGCACCGGTCCTGTAGTACGTGCCGAGTAGAGCCAGCTGATCTGCCGACAGGGCATAGGCGAACGTAGCCACCGCCAAAAGCTCGACATCAACGAATCCTGAACCTGGGCGAGATCCGATCGTCATGGTGCTCGTTCCGGTCTCATCGTTGCCTGAACGCGCAGCGGTAGCGGCCGACACGCCATCGCAGAAGGACGTGAACGTAGACCCGCTGGTAACAACCCCCGCTACATGGATCTGCCCATGGGTCGACGCGGACAGGTTGGCATTCGACAGCGACCCAGCTGACGAGAACACATAGGCTTGCAAGCTAGACGTCGTCCCGGACCATCGGAGTTCAAGGCCGGGAACGGAGGTGTTTGATGCTCTTGTGGAGAACAGCGACCCCGACGACGAGCTGGTAGCGAACGCCCGAAAAACTATGGCTACCGTACATGCCGTACCGGCCGTCGCTGGCGGGGTCCAAGCGGCTGGAGCGTTGATGATGTCGTTGGTGCCCAGCAGTGCTACTGACCGGATCGAGTTAGCTGAAGGGCTTAGGACGACCGATTTCCTCCCGGCTGTCCCGCGGTTCACCGACCATGCCACCGAGTAGGCGTCCGTGTGACCGGTCTGCCCTGAATCACTAGCCCTATAGCTGGCAAGAGGCGTCCCCGAACCGTTGAGGAGGTCTACCTGGGTCCAGTCGCCAGCGGTTGTGAACGAGAACGCACCAGACGCCGCCGCGCCAGTTGTTGCAGCCCCGCCGCCCAAGGGGTAGGCAGCGTAGCTGGCTGTATTCGCTGGGGCGGTGCACGAGAGGCTGTTTGTGCCAGCCCCCGCAGCCTCGAGATGCAAGTACGCGGTCCCTGTGTAAGGGAGGTACAGGGGGGCCGCAGTTGAGGCACCGCAGGTAGCGTCCGCCCGGCCGTTACCCGACTTGTCAGCAATCGTCGTTGATGTGCCACCGGCGTGGACGTCTCCCCATGCATACGGGGAGAGATTGACCGGCGACCATTCCACCCCACCACGGCCACGGCCACGCATCGGGGTGAGGTTCCGGAACCCGCCGCGGAACGAGGATGCGAGCGGGGAGATCATGCGACACCCACCAGGACGTTGCCGACGATCCCGCCTTGCCAGCCGTACGACCCGCCAGCGTTCGAACTCGAGTCCATCAGGGTGACCGTGCCGTACACGTAGGTCTGGGTGTCGCCGCCGGCAGGGGTGAGCCGG
>JADLEH010000160.1 GCA_020846255.1 Propionibacteriaceae bacterium | reverse complement strand
TGTGTGGGTCACGAGATTGCTCGAAATCAGGGTCCGCGGAGGGGCGTGTCCGCAACCCCTTGCGGTGGATCCGGCGCGGACGGGTTGGTTAAGCCGAGACGGGAATCCTGGGCTGGTGGTCTTCATGCGCGCCTCCAGCGGGTTCGCAGAAGACAGGATGGCGGCCGACCCGAGCCGCCCGCGACACGGAGGACTGCCAAGGACCCACACCCACACCCGGGCTGGGGTGGGCCGACACCGGGCAGCCCACCGAGGACAACTGTTGCGCCTGTCCGGCGGCGAAGCCTTGGGTCTCCAGATCGCCGCCAGCCTGCTCGGCGGTCAGCCGGTGAACTTGTACAAGACCATTCCCGGACTCGATCCCGACCTGGTCCAGCTCACCCTCGCGACGATGGCCCATGTCAGCGGAAGCCACGAGTGAACGGGAGGGCTAGCGCCGAACCCGCAGGGCCACGACGTCAACGCCGCTGGTGGGCGGAGAACCTTGCCCGGCTCGGCGGACTATGCCCATTTTCCTCAGGTGATTCCTGGCCTTCGCGTGTCCGAATAGGGCCGCTCCCGCGGCTTAAGGAGGTAAGGGAAGGAGTTCGACATGGGGAAGCAGGGAATCAGGCTCGACGCCAGGCGCACCGTCAGGGAAGCGCTGGACGGGATCAGGAAGGAACGCCTCGAGCGTGACCGGCGCGTCTCCCGGCTTGCCGTCGCCCTGGTCACCGCTGTGGCCAAGAGGGACGAAGCGGCCGCCGAAGCCGAAAAGGACGCGGCCGAGACGCTGCGTGCACTCCTCGCCGAAGACCTCACGCTGACCGACGTCGGTGACCTGTGCGGCGGAACGCTCACCATCAAAGAGCTGACGCGGCTCTCCCGACTCCCGCAAGAGTCGCGCGTCGCCGCTTCGAGGGAAGCGTGAAGCACACGAGCACCTGGCGCGTCCCTTGGGCGCTCGCGCAAATCACCGGCGTGCTGTTCAGCACCCTGGTCTGGATCCTGCTGGTGTCCGCATCGCCGCCCGCCGCGCTCGTGGCCCTGGTCGTGGGTGTTGCGCTCGTGGCCGGCCGCAATACTGCAGCTGGCTTGTGGTGGCGATTCGGCGCCTCGCCGGCGACGCCGCGTGATGCAGAGTTGGTCCTCGCCGCGCTGGTGCCGATCCTCGGACTGCGCGGACGGAACCAGCCGCAGGTATGGATCGGGCGCCACGCCTGCGGCGGTGCGGTGATCACCGGTCGGCATTTGGTCATCAATGAGCGACTGCTCGATCGACGTGACGTCGGCGATGACCCGGATGAAGCGATCTGCGCGGCCGCCCGGCAAGCCCTCGCGCTTCGTGAGATCACCAGTTCGGCGGTCGTGGCGCTGGTTGCCGTCTACAGCCTGCCGTGGTTGATGGTCGAGGAGACTTGGCGACGCGGCGCGGCGGCGGTCGCCCGGACTCCGCTGCTGTCTTTGGCGTGGCGGAGTCGTTGGCTGGTGTTCGCGATCGCGATCGTCCACTCCTGGCAGGCCGGTCGCTGGGCCGCCCTGATCGTGGTGACGATGATCGCGGCCCTGTCCTGGTCCACCGGCAGTTTCCGGGTGCGTTTGGTCAGGATCCTTGCTCGGCTCGGCGACCAGGCTGTTGGCCAGGATCGTAGGTCGCAGCGGCTAGCGGCAGATCGCCGGCTCGCTGGGATGGGTGCTGCCCATGGGCGGCGTGATGAGTGATCGCGTGGCGCGTATGGCCCTCAGCTGTGTGATCGAGCCGGGCGATCCCCCCATCACCGCTGCCGTTGCCAGCCGCGGCGCCGAAGCGGTCTCAGGGTCGCTCCTTCGGACCGAGCGGCGGACAGCGTTCGCGGAGCGGGTTCGCGCCTTCGACGCCGATGCGGTCGTGGCCAAGGCAGTCCTTGTGTCGGCAAGGTTCATCATTCCCGGCGACCCGGAGTGGTCTGGCCCAGATCGATCAGCTCAACGGCTCCGAACCCGTCAACGAAGTCACCGGTGTGCCGCTCGGGTTGTGGGTTCGAGGATCGGGAGACCTTGCAGAACTTGCCGCGACCGCGATCACGTTCGCGGGGTCTCGAGCAGCCACCGCCTACGGAGAGAGCATCGGCAACGAGTTCGCGGCCGACCTCAGCGATGCCGGGCACGCAACCGTGGCTGGCGGCGGATTCGGCATCGCCGCCGCCGCGCATCGTGGATGCTTGGCTGGACCCACAGCGACGGTCGTGGTCGTCCCAGGAGGAATCAGCGAGGCCTACCCATCAGCGCACCGCGGCCTGTTCGAGCGGGCGGCACGCACCGGTGTGGTGGTCTCCGAACTACCGCCAGGTGAGATGCCCACCCGACGACGATTCCTCGCCCGCAGCCGGCTCCTCGCCGCCCTATCCACAGCCTCCGTCCTCGTTGAGGCAGCTCCGCGATCGGGGGCACTAGACGTCCTCACCTGGGCGGCGCACCTCCAGCGGGCCACGGCGGCCGTCCCCGGCCCGATCACCAGCGTGGCGTCATGGGGCCCGCACATGCTGATCCGCGAGCACCGGGCATCCCTCGTCAGGCGAGCAGGCGAAATACTTGCCTAGATCGATGGTGGGCACCCTTCCACCCCGCCCGCGGGAGATCAGCCGAGTGCGCCCTGGGAGATAGTGACGATCCGCGAAGCGAGCCCTATGTCGGCGCCACGCACCACCAAACCAGGTCCACAGGCCACGCTCCGAGCCCAGATCTGACTTGTGCCCCCTTGATGCGCAGGACTCGAGCGCGCGGCGCACGGGTCCACGGCCGGGAGTGTCGGCACAGCTGACTGCACGACCCGAACAACGCCAAGTCGGCCGAGATCATGCAGGCCATCAACGACCTGTTTGCCGGGTTCAACCTGTCGGACGCCGACAAGCTCGCGAACCTGGACTTCGCGTCCTCCGCAAGCGAGGATGGACAAGAACCTGGTGGCGATCGCGGCGGCCAACGACGACGCGGAATTCGCTGCATCGAACGACGCGTTCGACGCGATCGCTAAGGCAATCATCGGCGCTGCGGCTGTGGAACGACGCCTGGGAAGAGTTCATCCCCTTCCTGGACTATGACGTCGAGATCCGCACCGTGATCTGCTCCGCCAACGCCATCGAATCCCTGAATGCCCGCTACCGGCGGGCCGTCAAAGCCCGCGGCCACTTCCCCACCGAACAGGCCGCCCTGAAATGCCTGTACCTGGTCACCCGATCCATGGACCCCACCGGCCAGGGACGGGCACGATGGACAGTGCGCTGGAAGCCAGCCCTCAACGCGTTCGCCATCACCTTCGCCGACCGCTGGCCGACAGCCGAAACCTACTAATGGAAACCGCCGGAAACACCCTTAAAGAGACAGTCCCCAGTCATCATGTTGCGCTGACCGCGAGAAACCGCCGCCCCGACCCTGCGATCCAGTTGGGGAATCGCGACACGACCCCGCTGACCCCCCTACTTGCGGCGAATCGAAATGGACCGTACAGTGTGACCCATGACCGCCAGCCTCCTCTCCGAGCGCCAGGTCCTCAAGCGCGAGCAGATCGCGTCGGCGGCCCGGAAACTGTTCCTCGCCCACGGCTTCGCCGGCACGTCGATGGGTGCCGTTACCGCGGAAGCCGGCGTGAGCAAGCAGACCGTTTACCGCTATTTCCCCACCAAGGTGGCCCTCCTCGGCGACATCCTCTACGGGGGGCTGAACTCACTGGTCCTGCTGCCGCCGGACCTCAGCAAGCTGAACACGCTTGCCGAAGTGCGGAGCTCGATGGTCGATTTCGCGGTGACCGTCACCCACAGCCTGATGCGGCCCGAGTCGATCGCCCTGTTTCGGCTGGTGTTGGGCGAGGCCTTCCGCGTTGCCGAGATCAGGAGGGCTTTCCGCGACGCGCTGCCCGGCCAGATGCTGGCCCGCACCGAACTCCTGATCCGCCACGCCGCGGACAAAGGCTTGATCGCCACGCAGGACCCTGCACTGACCGCCCGGATGTTCGTCGGCCCGTTGATGACCTACGTCGCGCTCGACGGCTTCCTGAGCATCGAGCCGTCGCCGCCGCCGTCCCGGACCCAGCTGGAGGCGGTCATCGACGCCTTCCTCGCCGGCGTGAGGGTGGACCAGTGAGGCGGGTCTCCCCATCGCTCACCGCAACGTCCCTTGTGGTGGTGCTGGCCGGCTGTTCAGCGGCGCCGGCGGGCCTGGTGATCCCCGGCACCGTCGAGGACCGGTTGCAGAGCGTGGTCGTCCCGGCCCTGTCGGTTCCCGGTGTGAACCTCGACGCCGGTTTCGCCGATCTCACGGGGAGGACCGACCCGGTCAGCGGGCGCACATATCCCAAGACCAGCACCGTCGGCTCCGCCTACGGCTTCGGTACGTTCGTGCGTCTTGCCGAGGTGCGTGTGGCAGTGGGCGACACCGTCCACGCCGGCCAGTCGCTCGCAGTGCCGGACACCAGCGCCCTCACCGCCCAGATCGCCGCGGCGAAGGCGGACGCAGCGGTCGCCGCAGCCCAGGTGGGTCTGCTGGGCGACGCGATCGACACCACGTACGACAAGCAGGCAGACATCAAGGACGCCAAGGCGAAGGTCCTCGATGCGATCAACAAGATCCATGACGGGAAGAAGAAGCTCCTTAAGGCACGCAGCTCGGCCAGGAAGATCCGCACCGGCCTGGTGGCGAAGCTGCACGCCGCAGAGGACCTTCTCGCGAACTACCCGCCGGTGGTTCCGCCCGGCACCAACCTTCCGCCCAAGGAAAGCCTTCCCGGGATCATCGCCGGACTCAAGGCTGGGATCAAGAAGCTGGACGCCGGCGTCCGGAAGATCAATGGCCTCCTGCATACGCTCGCCAGGGGCCTGAAGAAGGCCACGTCTGGGCTGCGCAAGCTCGAGGATGCCACGGCGAAGATCACCGATGCTCGTGGCACGTTGCGCGACCTGAAGGAGCTGGCATCACTCCAGGCCGATGCGCTCAAGGTGTCCGTCGACCTGGCACGGCTGCAGGTCCCCCTCGCCGAACTCACCTCCCCGGTGGACGGGATCGTGGTCTGGGCGGCCTCCCCGGGTGCGACCCTTGCCCCCGGTGCGACCGTCGTCAGCATCCGCGAGACCGGCCCGAGCCGCGTCACCGCCTGGCTGTCGTCCAGCCAGTTGGCGCAGGTCTGCCGAAGTGACCCGGCGACCATCACCGGCGACTGGATGCCCGCGGGGACCGGAGTCCAGTCCCAGCTGACCCGGATCGGCACCAGGGCCGATTACCCACCGACTTCCGTGGCCACCGACGAGGTCCACCTCACCCGAGCGGTCGAAGTGGAATTCACTGCAACCGAACAGCTCCCTGCCGGCATGCCGGTGGAGCTCACCATCAACAGCTGCCATCAGGCAGCAGCCAACTCCGATACGGACAGGTGACGAACATGGCAGGCGAGAAGCGCAGGCATCCCCCGATCCGAGTGATCGTGATCGTCTTGGTGCTACTCATCGGCGGCGGGGCCTGGTGGTGGTGGAGCTCCACCCAGACCAGCACTGCGTCCGGCCAGTGGCAGGTCACCGGGTCGGTGGAAGCCACGAACTACCAGGTCGCCGCAGCCCTGAGCGGACGGGTGACCGCTGTGCACGTTGCCGAGGGCGACCAGGTGACGAAGGGCCAGGAGCTGATCCGGCTCGACGGGTCTGCGACCAAGCTCGTGGTCGACCAGGCCAACCAGGGCGTCACCGCTGCCAAGGCTGCGCTCACCAACGCCAAGGACGATAGCGGTTCGACAAAGGCCGACATCACGGCGGCCCGGGCACGGCTCAAGCAGGCCGAGGCCGCCGTCAAGCTCGCCAAGGTACAGCTCGGCTACACCGTGGTCACGGCCCCCCGGGACGGCACCGTCGTTTCCGTCACAACCAACACAGGCCAGAACGCCGGGCCTGGCAAGACCCTGCTCACCATGATCGATCCCACCGACCTGTTCGTGCGCGTCTTCGTGCCCGAAACAGAGATCGGCAAGGTCAAGATCGGCCAGGCGTCGACGCTGGTCACCGACTCCAGCACCACCACCTACCAGGGCACGGTGAGCTTCATCGCCAGCCAGTCGGAATTCGCGCCCAACACCGTGCAGACCAAGGACCAGCGGGTGAAGCTGGTCTTCGAGGTGCGAGTCAGGATCACCGACCCCTCCGGTTCCCTCAAGGCCGGCATGCCGGTGGATATCACCTTCAGTTGACCATGACCCACTCCCCCACCCCCGCCGGCGACGCCATCCGCGCCAGCGGTCTGCGCCGCAGCTTCGGCGACACCCTGGCCATCGAGGACCTCGACCTGGAAGTGGCCGCCGGTGCCGTCTTCGGGCTGCTCGGACCGGATGGTGCCGGCAAGTCGACGCTGATCCGGATGCTCGCCACGGTGCTCACCCCGACCGCGGGGGACGCGACGGTGTTCGGGCACTCGGTGGTGCACGAGCGCGGTGCCATCACGCCGCGGATCGGCTACATGTCGCAGCGCTTCTCGATGTACCCCGACCTTTCCGTGGCCGAGAACCTGGAGTTCTTCGCCACCGTCCGCGGAGTGAGCCGGGCCGACCGGCGCAGCCGTGCCGCCAGCTTGCTGGAGAGCATGGGCCTGGCGGAGTTCACCAAGCGCCAGGCGCAGTACCTCTCCGGCGGCATGAAGCAGAAGCTAATGCTGGCGACGACCCTGATGCACGAGCCGGACCTGCTGCTGCTGGACGAGCCGACCACCGGCGTTGATCCGGTCTCGCGCCGGGAGTTCTGGCGGATCCTGGCCGGCCTGCACCGCGAGGGCAAGACCGTGCTGGTGGCCACCCCCTACATGGACGAGGCTGAGCGGTGCACCCACGTCGCCTTCCTCGACCAGGGCCGAATCAAGCAGTCCGGCACGCCGGAGGAGATCAAGGCCCAGGTACCCGGACGGCTGGTCGAGGTGACCACGGGCAACCCGCGGGCCGCGATGGCCGCACTGAAGGACGTGCCCGGCGTGACCTCGGTACACCTGCTCGGCGACGTCGTCCGCGTGCTCTGGGACGACACCGGTGACCCGGCTCCCGAGCTGCTCGCCGCACTTGCCGCGGCACGCATGAACAGCGCTGGTGTCCGGGAGGTGGCCGCCGACATGGAGACCGTGTTCGCCTTCCTGGCCGAGTCCGACCATGCCGTTGCGGAGGCGTGATGAGATCTGCTCTCAGCCGGATCGGTGCGATCGTCCAGAAGGAGTTCCGGCATCTGCGCCGGGACCCGCGGATGTTGCTCGCCGTCGTGCTCATGCCGGTGATCCAGTTGCTGCTGTTCGCCTACGCGATCAGCTTCGACGTCGACCACGTACCGACCCTCGTGATCGACTTCGACCAGACGCCGGCCAGCAGCACCTACCTACAGCAGTACGACGCCTCGCCGTTCTTCGACGTGGTCGAGCACGCCCAGTCCCTGGACGACGTGGACGCAGCCTTCGACGCGAACACCGCCAGGGTGGCGATCATCATCCAGGCCGGTTTCGGCCGTAGCCTCGCCGCCGGTGGACAGGGGCAGGTGGCGGTGCTGGTGGATGGCAGCGAACCCAACGCCGCCAAGGTCTCACGGGCCTACTCGGTGGCCCTGAACCAGCTCTACGGCCAGCAGCTCACCCGGGAGTGGGCAGACCAGCAGGGGCTCGACGTCTCGAGCTTCGGCATGCTGGAGCCCCGGATCCGCACCTGGTACAACCCCGAGCGCCGCTCGTCGGACTTCCTGATCCCCGGCCTGATGGCGGTCATCATCGCTATCGTCACCGTCCAGCAGACCGCCGTCACCCTCGTCCGCGAACGCGACCTGGGCACCCAGGAGCAACTCGAGGTCAGCCCGATGCGCCGGATCGAGCTGATGGTCGGCAAGCTGCTGCCCTGGACGCTGGTCGCCTTCCTCGACGTCGCCCTGATCACCGTCCTGGGTCGCACCATCTTCGGCATCCCGCTGCGGGGCGCTGCCCCGGCCTTCGCGTTGGGCGCGATGCTCTTCGTATTCGCCTCCCTCGGCATGGGCCTGCTCATCTCTGCGGTCGCCCCATCGCTCGACACTGCCAACATCATGGCCATGCTGATCGCGTTCCTGCCCTCATTCCTGCTGTCTGGGTTCGCGTTCGCCCTCGACCAGATCCCGGTCTGGCTGCAGTGGATCAGCTACGCCTTCCCCGCAAGATTCATGGTCACGATCTCCCGCGGCGTGTTCTTGAAGGGCGCCGGGTTCACCGAGCTCTGGCCGGAAATGGCGGCACTGGCGCTGTACGCCCTGGTCATGCTCCTGGTGTCCTCCCTGCTCTACGGACGGCGGTCCTCTCGATGAGCCTCAAGCGAATCCGGCTGCTGATCTGGAAGGAGTTCACCCAGCTCAGGCGCGACCCGCTGCTGATCCGGCTGCTGTTGCTCATGCCGGTGCTGCAGCTGATCCTGTTCGGCTACGTCGTCGCGGTCGACGTGCGCAACCTCGCCACTGCCGTGGTCGACCTCGACCAGACGTCGACCTCCCGCAAGCTGGAATCGGCCTTCAGCGGATCGGGCTACTTCACCATCACCCAGCACCCCGCGAGCGAGGACGACCTGCGCCCGCTGCTGGACCGCGGCACCGTGAAGGTCGCCCTCGTCATACCCGAGGGAACGCAGGACCGGCTGACCCGGGGTGAAACCGCGCCGATCGGCATCATCGTTGACGGCTCGGACTCCCAGATCTCGGCCGTCGGCAGCGGGTACGCGTCCCAGATCGTCGCCCAGTTCAACACCGACCGGATCGCCGAGCAGGGCATCTCGCTGGCCGCCCCCGGGGTCGATGCCAGGATCCGGGTGATGTTCGACCCCACCCTGGACCCGATCAATACGATGATCCCCGGACTGATCGCGTCGATCATGATGATCTCGCTGATGACGATCATGAGCCAGGCCGTGGTCAAGGAACGCGAGTCGGGCACCCTGGAACAGATGTTCGTCACTCCGATCCACGCCACCGAGTACCTGATCGGCAAGCTCACCCCTTACACCGCGCTGGCCACCGCGCAAATGCTGCTGGTGGCAGCCGGCGGGCTGTTCTGGTTCCGGGTGCCGTTCAACGGCGACCCCTGGGTGGTACTCACCGGGTTGTTCCTGTTCATGTTCACCTGCCTCGGCCTCGGGCTGTTCATCTCCCTTGTTTCGCGCACCCGCCACCAGGCCCAGCAGACGGTGATGTTCATCATGATCCCCACCATGGTGCTGTCCGGGTTCATCTTCCCGATCCAGTCCATGCCGGCCCTGATCCAGCCGCTGACCCAGGTGATCCCGCTGACCTTCGCCCTGAAGGTGCTGCGCGGCGCCTTCGTGAAGGGCAGCGGCTTCGCAGCACTCGCCGTCCCGATGCTGACCCTTGCTGGCTTCGCCGTGGTCATCTTCGGTGCCGCGATCGTCGCAACCAGACGCCGGATCGCGGAGTGAGGAGCAAGACATGACGGATGCGACAGCCCACCAGGAACCGGCGATCTCCGTCCGCGGCCTGACCAAGACCTTCGGCGACTTCACCGCCGTCGACGGGATCGACTTCGACGTGCCCCGCGGCCAGATTTTCGGCTTCCTCGGACCCAACGGCTCGGGCAAGACCACCACCATCCGCATGCTCACCGGCACGCTGCGGCCGAAATCCGGCCGGGCGGACGTCCTGGGTGAGGACGTGGTGCGCCACCCCGACAGGGTGCAGCGACGCATCGGCTACATGTCCCAGAAGTTCTCCCTGTTCGAGGACATGACGGTTGACGAGAACCTGAAGTTCTACGCCGGGGTGTACGACCTGCCGCCGGAGAAGTTCGCCTCCCAGCGTGAGTACGTGCTGAAGATGGCCGACCTGGTGGGACGTGAGAACGAGCTCACCCGCAACCTCTCGGTCGGCTGGCGGCAGCGGCTGGCGCTCGGTGCTGCCACCATCCACGAGCCGGAGCTGCTGTTCCTCGACGAGCCCACCTCCGGCGTCGACCCGGTGGCAAGGCGCCAGTTCTGGGACCTGCTCTACGACCTGGCCAGCCGTGGCGTGACGCTGTTCGTCACCACGCACTACATGGACGAGGCCGCGCATTGCAATCGGCTGGCGTTCATCTACCGCGGCCGGATCATCGCAGAGGGCAGCCCCGCTGAGATCCGTGCCGACCACATGGAGCAGCGCATCTTCGACATCACCACCCGCAGCACCGATCCGGCCCTGCAGTGGCTGGAAGCCGCGCCGGGCGTCGACGAGGCCTACCTTTCCGGGGCGTCCCTGCATGCCGTGGTGCCAACCGGTTCGCCGCTCACCGGCGCCAGCCTGCGCGCACGGCTGGCCGAGGCCGGCTTCGCCGATGCAGAGGTCGAAGAGGTGGATCCGACCATCGAGGACGTGTTCGTGAACCTGGTCTCGCGGCAGCGCTGAACCAGCGAGTACTCGTCGGCTACGTCGAGAACGAGCATGACGGGATGCTGGGCTCCGTGCGTGGCAACCTGGCTCAAGCGCCTGACGGCTCGGTGCTGTGGTTCCTGGGAATCGAGCCGCTCCGCACTTTCGAACGGACCGGCATCCCAGGGGTCATGTCTCGGTGAACCGCCCCGTCAGGTCCGGAGACTCCTCATCGCGCTGCCCGGAGCGAAATCCTTGGGAAGGTTGGAGTCATGGCAGGGAACACGTCGAAGAGGTATCCGGCTGACCTGACGCGCTGTCCGGATGTATGCCGAGATCAGACCCGATCATGCGACGGACTGGGCCCCGATGGCCCGGGTCGCGGAGCTGCTCGGGATCGCCACGGCCGAGACGGCCCGGAAATTAGTCCGTCATGACAACGACGGGGTGACGTCGCCGAAGGCGCGCAGATGCTGGCGGCACGACGGCGTCCGCGGTACCGGCCCGTGGGGGACCCCGTTGACCTGGACGCCGCAAGCCCCGCAGAATCCCTTCGCGGCAGTCGGACTCGTACGCGACAGGCTCGCCGCCCGCCGCGACGATCCGGTCGTTGAGCAGGTCGATCACGTCGAGCAGCGACTCGGACGGCGTGAGGTCCTCGAGCTCGTGGCGTTCCCAGCGTCCTGACTCGGTGGGCCCCGACTGCCGCCACACCTCGATCGTGAGCCTCATCGGTAGTCCCTCTCCTGCAGGGCGACCGCGGTGAACCGGAGCGGCTCGGCGTGCCGGATAGGCAGTGAGCCGTGCTCCCACGCGGAGGTGAAGCACCAGTGGCGGTCGTCGCGGCGAGCCTCGCCGGTCTCTGTCTGGCATTCCTCCCGGAAGTGCGCGCCCGCCGACTCGGCCCGGTCCAGGGCGTCGATGCACATGAGGTGGGCGAGGTCGATGAAGTCGGCCACCCGTCCTGCGGTCTCCAGCTCCTGGTTCAGCCGGTCCCCGCTGCCCGGCACGCGAAGGTCGTTCCAGAACCTCGCCCGCAGGTCGGCCACTTGCTCCAGCGCGTGGCGCAGGCCGGCGTCCGACCGGGTGACGCCGCATCCTGCGTAGAGGATCTGGCCGAGCTCCCGGTGGAACGTGGAGGCCCATGTGGCGCCCCCGACGGCCAGCAGCCGATCCACCCGGGCCTGTACCTCGGCTACCGCGGACGCCGCCGCCGGGGGCGTCAGCGGGCAAGACCGGCGAAGGTCTACCGTCGCCGTGCTGTAGAGATCTCGGTCTCATTGCCCGGCCGTGAATACGCGCTGGCCGGCGAACTGATGGCAACAGCGATCGACGAAGCCGCCCGCCAGGGCACGCCGGTCGCCGAGGCGCTCGGCCGTGCTGGCCGTAATCGGGGAATTGAGATTGGGAACGCCGCCACCGGCAGCGGCACCCCGCTCCAGATCGCCACCGAAGCGTTGGGCAGGTTCGGCTACGAGCCTCGAAATGAGGACGACGGGTTGGTGATGGCCAACTGTCCCTTCCATGCGCTCGCCAGGACCCACACCCAACTTGTCTGCGAGATGAACCTTGCCCTGCTTGACGGCCTGTGTGAGCGAATCGGAGGACTCACCGCTGCCCCTTCAGCCAGAAGGACGCTGCTGCGTCGTGCTGGCACCGACCGGATGCACCGGACCGGACCGATCGTCTCCGGGCTGAGTGGGCTTGATCCTCGTCAAGGAAGTGTGGCCAGGATCCTCGTAGCTTGGGGACAACTCAAGGACAAGGAGAATGTCATGTTGATCAACCGTATTGCGGCCCTGCTGGCCGTACTGAGGCCCGTCACCGTGCAGGCCCACTGCGACACCGCCGAGGGCCCGGCGGTCAAGGACGGACTGAAGGCGCTGGAGGAGGGCAACGTCAACTACGCGCTGAAGTGGATCCCCGTCGACGGTGAGGCCGAGCTGCGTGGCGTCTACGAGAAGGCGCTGATGGTCCGCACTCTCGGGGTGGAAGCTGCCGAGCTGGCTGATCGGCTGTTCCTGGAAACGCTGGTCCGGATCCACCGGATGGGTGAGGGTGTCGGTTTCACCGGTATCCAGCCTGTCGGCACCCAGATCGACCCGGTCGTCACGGCCGCCGACGAAGCCATCGCCGTGGGCTCGGACGCGGACCTGGCGCCGATGGTGCCGCAGGAGCGCCGCGCCGAGCTCGACAAGCGCTTCCGGGCCGCGCTGGCCATCCGGGACTTCAACGTCGATGACGTCGCGGCCGGCCGACGTTACATTGCCGCCTACGTCAGCTTCTTCAAGTACGCCGAGGGTGAGGATCATGCGCACCACGCGCAAGCGGGCCACTCCCACGAGCACTAGACGACCCCCGTGAATCGCCTTGTCAGGGTGGCCGGCGAATCCATGGCGCCCACCTACCGCTCGTCCGACCTGCTGCTCACGCGGCCGGTCGGACGCGTCGGGGTACGGCGTGGCGATGTCGTCGTGTTCGGTCACGGTGAGCTGCGGATGGTAAAGCGTGTGGTGGGTCTGCCGGGTGACTTTGTGGAACTGGAGGCCGGGCGCCTGTTCGTCAACGGCGAGCCTCTCGATGGGCGACCCCGGGTGCTGGGCGCCTACACCCAGACCTGGCGGGTACCCGCGGCCAGCTACTTCATGGCCGGTGACAACCCGGCCGCCTCGGACGACTCCCGGGTCTGGGACGAGCCCTTCGTCCCGGTCGAGAGTGTCGCAGCGGTGGTCACGCGACGACTGGTGGGGTGTCTCGGCCGCTGAGGATTCAAGCCTCGTCGACGAGTTGCTGCAGCCGCTCGGATTGCGTGATCGATACCGACCGCCCTGCGCCGATAACGATCAGACCCTGCCCGGCGAGGCTCTTCAGGGCCCGGCTGAGGCTTTCGGGGGTGGTGTCGAGCAGGGAGGCCACATCCTTCTTGGCCAGCGGCAGGGTCACCGTGGCAACACCGCCGCGCCAACTGCTGGGCAGACCGAGTAAATAGTCGGCCAGGCGGCGCTCGACGTCTTGTGAGGTCAGCGAGTTGAGTCGGTGTTCGGTGTCGGAGAGCCGCGCACTCACCCTCGCCAACAGCTGCAAACCGATCTCGGGGTGCGTCCTGATCAAAGCCTCAAGATCATCATGACCGAACACGCAGAGCTGGCATTCCTCCAGCGCGGTGGCGTAGTCATCGGGCCGCTGGCCCGTGAACACAGAGGTCTCCCCGGTGAAATCGCCTGGACCCAGAACGCGGATCAGATGCTCGGACCCGTCGGCTGAGAGCCGGAAGATCTTGAGGCGTCCTGTGTGCAGCACCATGAGCTGCGACAGTTCGTCGTCGGCACCGTAGGCCGCCTCACCCGCCATCAGATGGGTCGGACGAGCCAGCCCCTCAACCCGTTGCTGATCTTGCGCCGACAGGCTGGCGAAGACCGGGACACGCGACACGCAGCTATCGGCCATGACCCAACCCTACGAACCGGGCAGGAAGGGCGAGATCAAAACGCCGCTTTCAGCAACCCTTTGGTAAACGACGCCCTCCGGACGCACTCAAAGGGCAACGTGGGCGACAACGACCGGATGCCTTCAACGGCGGGGCGCGTAGGGATGGCTGCTTCCCCGCGCCGCGGCCCGCACGTAGCTGAACTGCCAAGGGGGACTTCCAGGTCGACCCCGATCGCGGCATGGAACGGCTGGTTCCCGACCTGGCCATCGCGGACCTTCACGATGATGGCGTCGATGAAGATCGCCGCGTACACCGCCTCCAGCGGCCGGGCCCACCACGTGTTCATCTCCTCCACGATCTTGTCGGTAATCCGGCTGAT
>JADLEH010000159.1 GCA_020846255.1 Propionibacteriaceae bacterium | reverse complement strand
CCCGTGCCGGGAAGCTCCAAGTTCGCGCCGAAACCGTCAACATTCATGCGAACTTCTAACCAGCTGTCTCGATGGCGGCGTTCGTCCAGACCAGCCGCCGCTCCACTGGTGCCAGCACCGTGAGCACCTTGAACAGCTGCTCGCCGACGATCCACAGGGCGCGTCCGGGGGCTTGGCGGCACCAGTCGGTGACGATGTCGACGGCGACGTCGGGCAGGCCGAGTAGACCTCGGAGTTCCTCGGCGACCGCTTGGTCTTGGCCGTGGAGGATCTTGGTGTCGGCCAGGTGCAGCATGTCCTTGGCGATGGCGGCGGCCTCGGAGCCGGCGTCCCCGACGCTGACCAGGTCGGACGGCTTGTGCGCCAAGGCGAACTGGATGTCCCCGTCGCGGCGGGACAGCCGCAGGTCGGCGTCGAAGCTCTTCACCGCGTCGACGCCGAGCCGCAGCTGCTTCCACGACTCGTCGCGGACCACGATCCGCAGATCCCCGGCAGCGGCGGTCTCGCGCATCGCGCGTCCCCAGCTGTTCAAGCACAGCAGCGCCATCCCGACCGCCTCGTCGCCGAGCGCCTCCAGCCGGGACAGCGACAGCGACTGGATGGGAGCCGTCCAGTCCAGCGCGATGGTGGTGTGGTCGTCGAACAGGCCTTTGAGGCTGCCGCCGACCAGCTGGCCCAGCGCGTCCCGCAGCAGCCGGGTCGAGTCGAGGAAGTGGCGGGTGGAGGCGTAGCGGCAGGTCGCGACCAGCTGCTCGGGCGGTTCGTCGAGCAGGTGCCACAGCGCCGGGATGGTGGTCTCGACCAGCCGGGTGCTCCCGGCGGCCTGTCCGGTGAGAAGTTTGAGGGCGGCGTCGACCGCGGTCTCCTCCGACGGGCCGAACGGCACCGGGGATTGGCCGATCTTGGCCGAGCCGACCAGTCCACGGATCAGGGTGAGCCAGCGCGCGAACACGATCGCCGACCGCCGCTGCACCTCCGCCGCACCGAGGGAGTCCCAGCCGTGGCCGAGCGGGCCGACCTCGAGCGGGTTGATCCTGGCCGTGAGACCCTGCCCGATGGCGATCGGCTGCACGCCGAGGCTGCGGCAAAGGGTCTCATACTCGTCTTTCGGGTCGCCCAGGATGAGCGCCTTGTAGCCGAACCCGAGCATCCGCAGCACGAACGCCTTCGCGGTCGCGGACTTGCCCATGCCGGGTTTGCCGAAGGTGAACATGTTCGGGTTGCTGACCGGCACGGTCGGGTCGAGGACCCAGCCGTTCGGGTCGGCGTAGAAGCTGGCCCGGGCGAAGAAGTCGATGCCCATCTGCGCGCCGCGCGGCGGCAGCCCCGGGCTGGTCACGAACGGCCACAACACCGGCGCCTGGTCCGAGGCCATCCGCCACACCGACACCGGCGCGGACGCCGGCGACCAACCGCGATCGGGCTGCCGATGCCCGCGGCGCGGCACCGGCAGGAAGAGCCGAACCTCCCGGACGCGCGGTTCGGGGGTGGGGATGGTGGGCAGGTCGTGGCCGAAATCGGCCAGCAGCCGGCCAATCCCGCGTCCGGCCGGTGGGGTGTGGCGGCGAGTCACTGGACGGTCTTCCGGTCCAGCCCGATACCGAGCGGCAGATTCGCTGCGGCGAAACCGGCGTCCTGGGCCACGTCCAACCGGAGCGGGGCGAACCCGGCTCGGCGGATGGAGGCGTCGAGGCGGCGTCCGAACTCGGCGATCCGCAGGGTGCGGGGGACGGTGACGCAGGCGACGGCGTAGGGCCGGACGAGGGCGTTCCCGGTGGCGAGTTTGGCGTCCAGGCCGCGGGTGCGGGCGATCACGGTCTGGTCCTTGGCGCGGGTCTTCACCCCGGCCCGGCTGCGCAGGGTCTCGGCCATGTCGGCCGACCACTCGGCGTTCTGGGTCTGCCAGTCGGCCACCGACTGGGCCAGGATCGGGAACACGACCACCATCGAGCGGCGCTCCCCCGGCTCGGTCGGCACCAGCACCGGCGCCAAAGCCCCCAGCACCGCACCCTTCACGGGCAGCTTCAACGTCGCCGCGATCGAATGCCACGCGTCGTGGCTGTAATGCCGCACCGCCAGGTCCGCCCCGGACGGACCGGCCTGCGACCACGGCACCTCCGCGTTCACGTCCACACCGGCGTCGCGTGCGGCGAGCGCGTCCACGATCCCGGCCCGGTCCCCGGGCGCGAACCCGGTCCGGACCGCGACAGCCAGCTGCGGTGAAGTGAGCCAGGCGACGCTGCCGATCCTCATGCCGGTGCGCAACTGGGCCTCGACCTCGGCCATCAGCATCGCCATCGCCCGCGCCCGCGCGTCCACGCCCCGGCCGAACTCCTTCGCCTCACGGGCGAGCCGGTCCTCCGGCACCACGATCGTGCAGAACGCCTCCGTCCGCACCGACGCCTGCGACAGCGTTGCCGCGAGCTGCTCGTTGACGGCTTTGGCGAGGGCGGGTGCGGTGGCGGGTTGGTGGCGGGTGAGCCACTGGTCGCGTTCGGCGCCGTCCTCGGGGACCGACCGGACCAGGAACAGCACCTCGCTGATGAGTTCGGTGCGCGCGCAGGCGTTGAGGAGAGTGGTGAGGCCGTGGGCCTGCCCGTCGCGTTCGGTGCTGTCGGCCAGCGCCAGGCCGGGGTGGGTGATCGCGGCGGTGGCCGCCCATAGCCGGTTGGGGTGGTCCTGGATGATCGCGACTCGGGTGTTCGTCGGACCCTGCGGCGGCCCGTCGTGGACACTGATCCCGGCCACCACCCCCGGAAGGTCCGGCTCAGCCAGATCCTCGCTCCGTCCGTTCGCGGCTTTGGAGCGCCAGCGGGACCAGCGCAGCGTCGTCGCTACCAGATGAGCGGCGGAGGCGGCCAGCCAACCGGTCGCCGAGCGTCCCCGAACTGGGACGGCGACCAGCCCGAGCACGACCAGCCAGGCCAGGACGAGCCCAGCGACCGCCGCCCACTCCTGCCGCTGGAACGCCCACAGCGCGGGCGCACCGGCAACGACGAGGGTGATCAGTTGGCCGCCGGACAGCCCGAAGAACAGGCCGTTGCGGTCCCGCGTGTAGTCGGCATACACCATTGCCACGATCGTTCTCCCTTCCTCAGCTACAGCGCCACCACGGCGACCTCGGCCACCTCCGCACCAGCCCCGCCCCCCGCTGCTTCGGGCGTTCCGGCTCGGGCCGCGAGCGCCGGGTCAGTCCCGCCGCCGGCAGGAACACCGCCGATCGGCTCGCCGCCGGTGGGTGTGGTTTCGGTGTCGGGCGGCTGGTCGTCGGTGGCGTTCGCTTCGCGGTTGGCGCGGGCCGCGCCATCGCCCCGGCCGCCCTGATAGTCGGGCTGGTAGGTGTTGTGACCGACGCCTTCCTGGTTGGTCAGGTCGGTGAACACCGAGGTGCCGGCCGCCCCGACCGTGGTGATCGCCCCGATCCCGGCGGCCAGCCCGGCCCCGACCGGGCCGAAGAACCCGGCACCCTGCTGCACCGCGCTGGTGACCCGGGTGGTGGTGGCGGCGTCCGCGCCGGCCTCACCGGCGGACTGGCTGCCGGACGTCTGGGCGGCGGTGCCGTCCGCGCCAGCGGCCGGGTTGCCGCGCAACAGGCCCTGGACGCCGCCCATCGCGGCCAACCCGGCCCGCATCGACGCTCCGGACGCCGTGCCAGGGTCGACGAAGGCGAGCAGCTTGAACAAAGCGACCGGGCACACCACCGCGATACAGATCAGGATGATCGCCGGCAACGCGGTACCGACGGAAGATTCGATCGACCCCGCCTTGCCTGAGGCCGCGCCGGTGGCGAACTTCATCCCGACCCCGGTCACGATCACCACCAGCAGCGGGGTGAACGCGGCCACGTGGAACCAGCGGAACGCCTTACAGAACCAGGCCCGGGTACCCTCGTTGACCAGCCCGGCGGCGGTGATCGGGCCGGTCGCGACCAGCACCATCAACGCCGCGTCCCGGGCCAGGATCACCAGCAGATGGCCGATTGCGGCGATCCACATCAGCAGCCCCATCAACCCGAGCACGGTCGCCAGGCCGGCATCGGTGACCTTCTCGACGTCGAAGGACGCCCAGGGTTCCCACGAGTTCCAGGTGGTCACACCCATCACCTGTTCCATGACCGCCCGGGTCAGCCCGCCGACTGCGGTGGTGATCGCGACGGTGTAGGCGATCCAACCGCCGGTGACCACCACGAACTGGCCCATCCCGATCCCGGCCCGGGCCAACCCCTTGCCGTCGTGCCGGCCGGCGGCGATCCCAAGCTGGATCATGAACATGACCAGCACCATCACCCCGGCGATCCAGAAGGTGACCTGGTACAGGTCGTGGGCGGGCCCGTCGGTGGACAGGTCCGGGGTGAGCCAGGCGTCCATCCACGACAGCACCAGCCGCAGCACCCACAGTCCGGCGTTCCACACACTCAGCCAGGCGGCGGTCCAGGCGTCGGTGACGATCTGGGCAGCGACCGAACCGAGTTGGCTGAACGGATCCCACGGCATCAGCGCACCCCGCCCTCGCGCCACGCCAGCCAGCCCGCAGCCACCGCCGCGGTAGAGCCGGGCCACGCCCACGGGGCAGGTGCCGGTTCGGCGCCGGGGGCGACCTGCCAGCGACCGTCGACCCACTCCATCCGGGAGCACAGCCCATAGCCCATGCGGGACTCCGTCTTGATCCAGGCCTGCACATCCAGCAGCACGCACACGACCGTCCAGTCCGGCCCGTCGCCACCCTTGACCAGACCGGCCGCCGGAGTGGCCCACACCACGGTGGTGAGGTCCTTCTCGTCCCCGCCCTGCCGGGCGGCCGTGAGGAACGAGGTGACGTTGCGGGTGAGCGTCCACTGCTCGAACGCCGGGCCGCCCGGACGGACCCACGCGGCGTGGATCTCGCGGGTGCGGGCCAGGCTCATCGACTCCAGCACGGTCTGGACGATCGCACCCCACTGACCGAGCGCACCTTCGTAGGTATGGGGGAATCCGGTCGGGACGCCGGCCGGCCCGTCCAAGACGGTCGGCTGTGGCACGACAATCGAGCCACCAGACATCGTCGCAGGGTCGGGGTGAAATGCCGCTTGCGGATCGACCGACGCCATCGCCGCAGCGGCGACCTCGTCACGGCTCGGGCGGGCGTCCGCCCGCGCTGTTGGTTCGTCAGTCGCGACCACTGCCGGCCGAGTCCCCACAGTGGCGTGCCAGATGGCCTGTCCGCCGCCCACGAGAGTGAGGACGACAGCCACAACGAGACCGCCCAGCATTGCGAGGAGCCGGGTCCGGCTCCACGGTGTGGCCTCGACATTTCGAGTGGTTCGGTTGCGTTTCCGAAACATGGCCGTCTCAGATGCAGCCGTTGCCGAGGATGCCGTCGACGATGCCCGGCGCGACGACGTAGGCGATCGCGGCGACGATCACCATGACGATGCCGACGATGCCCATCTTGGTGGCGTGCGGCATGTTCACGATCCGCCCCGCCACGAGCGACGCGATCGCGATCACCAGGCCGAGGAAGAACACGATCCCCACACCCCACAGCACGTAACCCATCACGTCGTCGGCGTACTTCTGAGCCCCGGGCGGCGCCTTCGGGCACACCTTCAGCGGGATCACCAGCGGGGCGACCGCCCCGACCAGGTGGGATGCGACAACAGAGAGCGCAGAGGTCATCGGAGGACTCCATTCAGCAGGGTCAGCACGGCAGAACAGCCAGCGAGAATCGGGGCGGGGAGCGGTTCAGGGGTCAGCCCCTCCATCGCCAAGATCGGATCGTGAGGAAAACCGATCAGCCGACCCTCGGCGCGCAGCGCACGACCGGACGGGCACAGCGCCTGCTCGACCGGACGCGGCCAGCGCTTCTCCACGCCGACCACGACCCCGCACACCCGATCAGGACCAAGCAGACCGACCGCAGCCTCCAGCCGACGCATCCCCGGCACGGTCGGACGGGTCACCACCACAGCCACCGGGACGGTGCGGATCGCGGCACCCAGCCAGCCGTCGCAGCCCACCAGGAGATCGACGTCCCACCCACAGTCCAGAACCGTGAGCGTTCGGGTCGTCACCCTCGGAGCCGGACAGTGCGCCGGGGACGCTATCCGCTCCCCGCGCCGCTCCACCAGGACCGGCCCGCGCGATCCCTGCACCCACCCGTCCGGAGTGGTCCCGAGCTCAGCCGAACTCGCAGCCGCCAAACCGGACGCCGCGACCGTGCAGCACTCGACGACACGGGCATCCTCAGCGGCCGAGGCGAGCCCGAGCGCGACCGTCGAAGCACCCGCGCCACCCAGGCAGCCGAATACGGCCACGACCTGTTCGTCGTCGGCAGGACTCCACCCAGGGTCGACCTCGGCGGACCGACCGATTCGACGACTGCCCGAACGGAACTCGCCGAGCGTCACGGCGCGGTAGGCGCGCGTGAGTTCGTCAACCGCCACAACGCCGTTCATGCGCTGACTGCCAGCGCCGCGTGCCGTCGGGCCACTGCCCGCCTGAGCGTCACGGCGTCAAGCGATGCCAACTCCTGCTTCGCCTGCTGAATCGCCTGCAGTCGCAGGGCATTCGCAGCCAATTGGTCGATCACATCCTGCTCACTGGCGATCTGGTCGAACAGCCGGGCGACATCGTCGCGATCCACACTCATGTCTCCACCGCCTTCTCGGGTTCACCCCCTTAAGCCGCCGAAGGGGTCCGTTCCGGACAGTCGAGACGATGCGAAAATCAGGCCGCACCTCCAAGTGGTCGGCCGTTCCTGTGAGGCCGCAGCTCAGGCGCGCCGCCTCCCGCCCGCACGATCGAGCGCGCAGCACCGGCCTTGTACGGTCGCGGCTCCACCCGAACAGACCGATTCGCTCTTCTCGCCTGGTTCGGACGCCTTGCCGCTACCGTGCTGCCCACGTTGTTCGGGATCGCAGCCGTCCTGATCGTGCTCGGCTGCCCCGTGCCCGGTCGCGACCCGCGGCTGTTCCGGCGGCAGGACCCCTGGCGGTCATATACGAGGCGCGGCACATCATCATGTCGCGTGCCGGCGATCGATGTGAGGGCTCCGTCTTCCTTGCCTGGGGTCGGTGCGCCGAACCCGTGTTCGAGGCGGACCATGTCTATCCATGGTCGCGTGGCGCGCCGCGAAGCGCGGCGGAAGCCGGCACACCGCTCAGGGTCACTTGCGGCGGAATGGGGCGTCCGCTGTCGCGGCGGAGGCTGTCAACGCCGCTCCAACTTTGACCCCTTATCGCCGGTTGAATGTTGACCCCCTGCGGGTTAGTCGTCGGTGGTTGTGGCGGGGGTGACGCGGCCGAGGTCGCGGTCTTTGAGCCTGTAGCTGTCGCCTTTGAGGCCGATGATTTCGGCGTGGTGGACGAGCCGGTCGATCATGGCGGCGGCCACCACGTCGTCGCCGAAGACTTCACCCCAGCGGCCGAACGGCTTGTTGGATGTAACGATCAGGGAGGCGCGTTCGTACCGGTTGGAGACGAGCTGGAAGAACAGGTTCGCTGCTTCGGGCTCGAACGGGATGTAGCCGACCTCGTCGACCACGAGGAGCGGGTATCGGCCCAGCCGGATCAACTCGTCTTGGAGCCGGCCGGTGTGGTGGGCGGCGGCGAGCCGGTCGACCCAGCCGCTGGCGGTGTTGAACAGGACCCGGTGGCCGGCTT
>JADLEH010000158.1 GCA_020846255.1 Propionibacteriaceae bacterium | reverse complement strand
GCCACCATGTCGTCGTACTGGTGCTGGGTGCAGTCGAACTCGGGTCCCCCGGCCTCCGGGGTGCACCGATAGCTGGGCACGGGGGTCGGCACCGGAGCGGCCGGCTGGCAACCGGCCAGAAGGCAGGCGAGCACCACTATCGAAGCGAGTCGCCCTGACAGAATCGGCATGGCACCTCCTGGGGTGGGCAGGAGTCTGACACACAACTAGGCAGTCGAAAAAGGCCCCATCGGGGTTATCCACAGACTTTCAGTAATAGTCGTGCAGTTGCCCACAGGGGCGGATCGGACTGGATCGATTGTCAGTGGGGTTGCCTAAAATGGAACACATGTTCGAGGTTCGTGATCTGCATGAGGTCCCGCTGCGGGACGCTCTAGACGTGCTCCTCGACGCCCGCGCAACCCGGCAGGCCGCCGAGGTCCAGGAGGCGATCGCGATCCTGCACATCGTGCAGAACTACCATCGCGACCTGCCCGAGAACCCGATGCCCGGGCGCGGGCGCCTGGTTGAGCTCGCAGCCGAGGGTGGTCCGAAGCTGAACGAGTTCGTCCCGCTGGAGTTGTCGGCAGCCCTGGGTGTCAGCCAACAGACGATCACCCTGCTGATCTCCGACCTGCTCGATCTGGAGTACCGCCACCCCCTGCTCTGGCAGCTGGTCCGGCAGGGTTCGGTGCCGCTGTGGCAGGCGCGGAGGATCGTCGCCCGGGTGTCGGCGGTCGGTCTGGGTCTCCGGGCCGCCCTCGAACTCGACCGCGAGCTCTCCCCCACCATGACCGGCCTCTCCTTCGGTCGCGCCCTCAAGTTGCTCGAGGGCCTGATTGTGGCGGTCGACCCACGGGGCGCAGAGGAGCGCGCCGAGACCCAACGACGCAGCCGGTGGGTGCGGCTGCACTCCCAGCCCGACGGCGTCAGCTGGCTCGAAGGCAGGGTGAACAGCGCCGAGGGCCGGCAGTTCGACCTGGCCCTCAACCGGATCGCCGCCATCCTCAAGGCGAACGGCGACACCGATGATCGCCAGAACCGACGAGCGTCCGCGCTGGCCATCCTGGCCAACCCGCTCCTTGCCGTCTCGCTCCTTCAGCGGGAGGCGCAGCGCCGTACCAGTTCCGGCTCCGCCCAAGCAGACCCCGCTCCCCCAACCACCAACCCCGCGCCCCCGACCATAGATCCACAACGGCTGCTGCCCCGCGCCACGCTCTTCCTGCACGTCAGTGACCAGGCAGTGCGCAAGGGTCGCGGTGTGGCCAGGGTCGAGGGCATCGGCCCGGTACCCGTCAGGCAATTGCGCCGACTGCTCAAGGGCACCCGGGTGAGGGTGCTCCCGGTGTTCGACCCGGGAGGAGTCACCCCGGTCGATGCCTACGAGATCCCGGCGCCCATGCGACGGGCGGTGATCCTGCGCCACCCGACCGACGTCTTCGCGTTCGGTTCCTGCCCGAGCAGGGGTCTCGACCTCGACCACACCGATCCGTACCGGCACGAAGACGGCGAGCCGGGCCAGACGCGCGTCGACAACCTCGGCCCCCTGACCCGGCGCCAGCATCGAGCGAAGACCCACGGGGGCTGGGAGGTGGAGCAGGTGCTGCCCGGCCGCTACCTGTGGCGGAGTCCGTTGGGCATGGACTACTGGAACAGCGGCGACGGCCGGACGTTCCCGCTCGGACGGACCGCCCACGACCCGCCGCCGTTCTAGTCGGCGGTGGCCCTCACGCGAGCCCTCAGTTCTGGAACAGCTTCAAGGTGAGTCCCTGCATGGCCGGGTCCTCGTTCCAGACGTGCCGCAACCGATCCTTCAACGCCATGGCGGCCGCCTCCGGATCGTCAGCATCTGTGATCGCCCGGGAGACCGCGATCCGGCGCGCCCCGGCGGCGATCACCTCGTCAAGGTTCGCCGCGGTGATCCCACCGACCGCGAACCACGGCTTGGATTTCGGATCACTCGGCGGCGCCACCTTCGCCGCATGCTGGATCAGGCCGAGGCCGGCGTCGCCGACCGGCAGCCCCCCATACACCGGGCCGACCGTCAGGTAGTTGACGTCGGGGTCGGCAACGGCCACTTCGATCTGCGCCCGCGAATGGCAGGACCGGCCGATGAGTCCCCACTTGTGCAGGTGGCCGCGCGCGGCGGCGGCCTTCTCGCCACGCTCGGACAGGTGCAGCAGGTCGGCCTGGAACTTCTCCGCCAGCGCCCCGGACTCGTAGACGCTGACCAGCCCCTGGTAGCGGTACCCGACGTCGCGCAACACCCGCAGCGCTGCCAGCAGGGTGTCGGGGTCGGCGTCCGGGTCCCGGAGCTGCACCAGGTCGACCCCACCGGCGAAACCGGCGTCGATGAACTCAGCCAGATCGCCAACTTCGGAGCGAGTTCCGGTGATCAGCATGAGGCGGGCAAGCCCTAAACGGGTGGCCAGGCCGAGGAGTGCGGTCATCAGCACACCCTATTGCGGTCGGCGGGTCGAAGGACCGAACTTGGGAACCCCTCATAGAATCGCCCCTAGGTCTGGACGGCCTACTTCCCCGACCCTGTCCGGAGCCACACAGTGACGACCATGAGCAACAGCGATCCCCTAGTGGGTCACTTGCTGGACGGTCGCTACGAAATTCTCCGCAAACTTGCCCGCGGCGGAATGGCCACCGTCTACCTCGCCACCGACCGTCGCCTCACCCGAACCGTCGCCGTCAAGGTGATGCACGACAACCTCGGCAGCGACCAGGACTTCGTGAGTCGCTTCGATCGCGAGGCCCGCGCGGCGGCCCGGCTGTCCCACCCGAACGTGGTCTCCGTCTTCGACCAGGGCACCGACAACGGCCGTCCCTACATGGTCATGGAGTACGTCGAGGGTTCGACCCTGCGCAACCTGATCAGCCGCGAGGCCCCCATGGAGCCGCAGCGCGCCCTCGACCTGCTGGTGCCGGTGACGGCTGCCGTCGCTGCCGCCCACGAGGCCGGCATCATCCATCGCGACCTGAAGCCAGAGAACGTGCTGATCTCGACCCGGGGCCAGATCAAGGTCGCCGACTTCGGCCTGGCCCGGGCAGTCACCGCCCACACCGCCACGGCCAACGGCATGCTGATCGGCACCGTGTCCTACATCGCCCCCGAACTGGTCACCCACGGTCACGCCGACACCCGCTGCGACGTCTACGCCCTCGGCGTGCTGTTGTTCGAGATGCTCACCGGACGCAAGCCGCACACCGGCGATACCCCGATCCAGGTCGCCTACAGCCACGTCCACAACGAGATCACCGCACCATCGGCCAGCGCCCCGGCACAGTGGCGGGACACCCGCTCCGGCGTCCCGGCGTTCCTGGACGCGCTCGTGATGTCCGCGGCGGCCCGGCAGCCCGACAACCGCCCCGCGGACGCCAAGGTGCTGCTGGAGCACCTGCGGCAGGCCAGGGACGCGATCGGCCACGGCGTGATGGACGACCCGCTGCTCACCGCCCGGATGCGGGAGACCTCGCTCGACCCCTCCAGCCAGGTGACCGAACACGTGCCGGCGCTGAGCGCTGCCGGTGGCGAGGTGCAGCGGACGGCCACCCTGCGCTTCACCCCCTCCACGCCGATCAGCCCCAACCACCCGGGCGCAGCCGACGGCATGCCCTACTACGACGACGTGCCCCAGAACCTGCCGTCCCCAGCGGCCGGACCGCTGCAGCAGCGCCGGGCTCGAAAGCGTCGCAGCGGGGGCATCTCGCTGCTGGTGCTGCTCCTGGTGACCGCAGTGCTCGGGGTCGGCGCCTGGTACCTGGTGGCGGGCCAGTTCACCACCACCCCCGACTTCACCAACCTCAGCCAGACCGAGGCAGCGAAACTGGCGACCAAGAACGGCCTGACCCTGACCTGGGGCGAGGACTTCAGCGAGACCGTCCCCAGCGGCCAGATCATCCGGACCGATCCGGCCAACGGTGACCGGGTGCTGCGAGGTGGCACCGTCACGGCCTTCCTCTCCAAGGGCCCCGAGCGCTATCCGGTACCCTCCCTCGTCGGCCGCAGCCCGGAGCAGGCCACCCAAGCCCTCGAAGCCGCCAACCTGAAGGCCGGCAAGCAGATCGAGGTCTACAGCGAGAGCATCGCCATCGGCACGGTGGTCAGCGGCTCGATCGAACCGGGCAAGATGGTCAAGCCCGGCACCGTGGTCAACCTGAACGTGTCCAAGGGACCGCCGCCGGTGAAGATCACCAGCTTCAGGAACAAGCCGTTCACCGAGGCCGAGGCCTACTTCAAGAATGCCGGGCTGGTCGTCCAGCGCGCCGAGGACAAGTTCCACGACAAGATCGTCGCCGGCAACGTGATCTCCTCAGATCCCAAGAGCGGCTCGCTCGCCCGGGGCGAGACCATCACCTTCACCGTGTCCAAGGGGCCGGAGATGATCGTCATCCCGGGCGTCCGCGGCCTGGACGGCGACGCAGCCAAGAAGAAGCTCGAGGAAGCCGGCTTCAAGGTGAAGGTGGAGAAGAACTTCTTCGGCGACACGGCCTGGGGCACCAACCCCGGTGAGGGTCAGCAGGCCCCGAAAGGTTCGACGGTCACCTTGATCCTGGTCTGATCAACCGCTCAGGCCGGCGTCCACGCGCCCTGCCCGCGAAGGTCGATCAGCTTGCACGGCGTCATCTCGCTGACCCGGTTGAACACCAGGGACCAGCCGCGCTCGTTCAGCAGCCCGTCGTGGATGGCGAACCCCTCGGTCGCACCCACCTCGCGAGCGAAGTCGACGGTCTCCTTCATCGCTGCCCATGGCCCGTACGCCGGCACAGCGAGCACGTCCACCCCGGACGGCACTGTCGCCAGGCTGTCGCCGGGATGGAAGAAGGTGGGCTCGCCCTCGGCGCTGAACACTAGACCGACATTGCCGATCCGGGGAATGTCGCGGTGGATCACTGCGTGCAGCCCACCGACGGCAGCGATGGTCAGACCGCCGAGCTCGACGCTGGTGTCGGCTGCGATGGGCTCCGCCCGGTCGAGCTGGACGGCCTCGATGACCTGCGGCTCAACCAGGACCCGCGCCTGCGGGTTCGCCGCCAGCAGGGCCGGGACGTTGGCCGGGTCGATGTGGTCGGGATGCAGGTGGGTGACCAGGATCGCGTCCAGGTCGACCAGGTCGTGCCAGGCGTCGGAGAAGTTCCCCGGATCGATCAGGACGCGGATGCCGGAGGTTTCGACGAGCACGGCGGAATGGCCAAGGTGGGTGAGCTTCATGTCACCTGCCTACCAGCCGGGAGATCACATAGTCCATGGCCATGAGGTACCCACGGGGGCCGAACCCGGCCAGCACCCCGACCGCGAGGTCGGCGAGGTAGGAGTGCCGACGGAACTCCTCCCGGGCGTGGACGTTGGAGATGTGCACCTCGCAGAACGGGATGTCCACGGCGGCGAACGCGTCCCGGATCGCCACCGACGTGTGGGTGAACGCCCCGGGGTTGATGAGGATGAACCGGGTGCCGTCGGTGCGCGCAGCGTGCAGCCGGTCGATGATGGCGCCCTCGTGGTTGCTCTGGAAGGTGTCGACCTCGAGCCCGGCCGCGGCGCCCTGCGCCACCAGCCCCGCCTCGATCTCGGCAAGGGTCGTGGAGCCGTAGATGTCCGGCTCCCGGAGGCCGAGGGTGTTCAGATTGGGCCCGTTGATGACCAGAACGTCCATGCCGACTACTCTCCCATGCCATCCTCGCCGAGGGCGGTCAGCACGTCCGCTGCAACCTCGCGCGGCGGGCGGCCGCTGACCGAGACCACCACCTCGGCAGCTTCCCGGTACGCGTGCTGGCGGCTGTCGTACAGGTCGGAGAGGTTGGGCTTGTGCAGCATCGGCCGCGCCGGGTCGGACGCGACCCGCTCCAGCGCCTCGGTGAGAGCGACGTCCAGCAGCACCACCCGGTGACCGGCGAGGGCCTCGCGCACCTGTGCGCTGCCCAGCGCCCCGCCGCCGAGGGCGAGCACCACCTCCGGACCGGCCAGCAGCTTGAGGATGGTCTCGGCCTCCACCCGGCGGAAGCCCGCCTCCCCGTAGCCCTCGAAGATGTCGGCTACCGAGAGCCCCTCGGTGTCCTCGATCACCTGGTCGGAGTCGATGAAGG
>JADLEH010000157.1 GCA_020846255.1 Propionibacteriaceae bacterium | reverse complement strand
TCATCGCCCAGGCCGCGCTGCTGACCGTTTTCGCCGAGCGCATGCGGGCCCGGGGCTCGGGGACGCTGGTCGCGTTCTCCTCGGTCGCCGGGCAGCGGGTCCGTCGCGCGAACTATGTCTACGGCTCGGCCAAGGCCGGCCTGGACGGGTTCGCCTCCGGCCTTGCCGACGCCCTGCACGGCAGCGGTGTGCACCTGGTCATCGCCCGACCCGGCTTCGTGATCGGACGGATGACCGCGGGAATGGAACCGGCCCCGTTCTCGTCCACGCCGGACCAGGTCGCGGACGCCGTGGTGCGCCGGATCCGGGCCGGCAAGGGCGTCGAGCTGTGGATCCCTTGGCAACTGCGGGTGCTCTTCGCCGTCGCCCGGTTCGTGCCCCGCGCGCTCTGGCGTCGGATGCCGCGCTGAGGAGTCGCTCACTCCTGCTCGACGGCGAACACCGGGGCCGCGGCACGGCACACGGCCCTGACCTTGTACTCCCGGTCGGCCCTGGCCTGCTTGAACTCGACCTCCAGGGCAACGGGACCCCGGTTCTCGATCTCGATGGTGAACCCGTCGGCCGGGACGGCCGCGTCCAGCCCGATCCGCTGCCCCCGGCAGGTCGCCGTGACCCGACCGGCTGATCCACTCCACGACCCCTGCCTCGCCACCGGCCCAGCGCTCCCGGTCGGGACGTCACTCGGCGTGGGTCGGGGGGTGTAGGTGACCCGGCTGACCGGCAGTTGGGGGGCGGCCTGATTGGTCCGGGCGCCGGCGCGCGAGATCGCCGCCCACACGCTGGTGGCCGATACCGCGACGACCACGGCCCACACCGCAGCCCACACCACCAGGGGAAGCCCACGCCTCATCCGGCCATCATGCCTCATCGTCCGGGCGATTCGGGTGGCGTAGGGTCGGGCCATGGCGCGGGTCCTGATCGTCGAGGATGACTTCGCCATCCGAGCTGCCTTGAAGCGGGTCCTCACCGAGCGCGGGGATGCCGTTGCCGTCGCGGGGACCGGAATGTCGGGAATGTCCGTCCTGATGCAGGAGCAACCCGACATCGTCCTGCTCGACCTCGGCCTCCCCGACATCGACGGCTTCGGCGTCCTGGGGATGCTGCGCGCGGTCAGCGACGTCCCGGTGATCGTCATCACAGCCCAGGACGACGACCGCTCCATCGTCAGGGCCCTCGACGCCGGGGCCGATGACTACGTGACCAAACCGTTCGGCGCCGATCAGGTGGCTGCCAGGATTCGGGCCGTCCTGCGACGTTCCCGGCCCGGGCCGGACGAGGACGACGCTGACCTGGTGATCGGCGAACTCGTCATCGACCCCCGTGGTCGCGAGGTGACGATCGCCGGCACCGAGGTGAGCCTCTCCCGCAAGGAGTTCGACATCCTGCTCGTGCTCGCCAGCCGGGTCGGTGTCGTGGTCACCAAGCGCGAGCTGCTGGCCGAGGTCTGGCAGCAGCCCTACGGTGGCGCCGATCGGACGGTCGATGTCCACCTGAGCTGGCTTCGCCGGAAGCTCGGTGAGACCGCAGCCCGACCCCGCTACCTGCACAGCGTCCGGGGCGTTGGGGTGCGGTTGGTGAACCCCGGGGCAGGCACCCCGTGAGGCGACGCATCACCGTCCTCGTCGCACTGATCTCGACCGCGCTGCTCGTGTCCTTCCTCGTCCCACTTGCCCTTCTGGTCAGGACCCTGGCCGAGGACCGGGGAATGGCTGCGGCCGACCAGACTGCCCGGAACGTGGCGATCCTCGTCTCGGGCATCAGCGATCCTGCCCAGCTCGCCTCGCTGGTCGAGGTGGCGGTTGCGACCTCTGGTCTCGCCGCCGGCGTGATCTCCCCTGCGGGTGAACGACTCGGGACCATCGACGGCCTCGATGCGGCGGAAGTCGACCGGGCGCGCGCCGGCGAGGCCTTCTCGATCATCGATGCCGACGGTGGCCGGGTCTACGTGCCGATCGCCCTGAACACAGGAACCAGCGTGGTGGTGGCACGCGTGCCCGTCGAGGACCTGTACGCGGGGGTTGCCGAGGCGTGGTGGACGATCGGCGGGACGGGGATCGCGCTGCTCGCAGTGTCGTTGCTGATCGCGGCCCAGGCTTCCCGCCGAATCAGTGAGCCGCTGCTCGAAGTCGCGGCGACGGCGCATCGTCTCCGTGACGGTGACCTCGCTGCGCGGGCCGATGAGATCGGACCGTCCGAGACCAGGGAAGTGGCCGCAGCCCTCAACGGGCTGGCGGAGCGGATCAGCGGGCTGCTGGTCGAGGCAAGGGCGGACGTCGGCGAACTGGCCCACCGCCTCCGCACTCCGGTCACTGCCCTGCGGCTCGACCTCGACGCGGTCGGTGATGCCGAGCTGGCCGGGCGCCTCCAGGACAGGGTGGTCGCCCTGCAGCGGGCCATCGACGTCATTGTGAAGGAGGCGCGCCGGGAGGTCCGGGAGGATCTGCCTGAGGGCTGCGACCTGGCGCAGGTCGTGCGCGAGCGGGTCGAGTACTGGCGGGCGCTCGCGGAGGACCAGGGTCGCTCCGTGCAGGTGGAACTGCCGTCCACCGCTGCGCCGGTCGAGTTGAGCAGGCTCGATGCCGAGGACGTGGTGGACATCCTGATCGACAATGTCTTCGCGCACACCGGGGACTCTGTGGATTTCGGGGTTTCGGTGTGGCAGAGCCAGCGGGAGGTCCACCTGCGGGTCTACGATCGCGGACCCGGATTCGCCGCTGCCGAGGCCAGGCGGATCGGTTCGACAGGTCTGGGGCTCGACATCGCCCGCCGAACCCTGGCCACCCGGGGCGGGCAGCTCCTCACCTCCGGGATCGGACAACCGGGAGCGAGCGTTGAGGTCCGGCTACCGCGGGAGCTACAGCCACCCCCAGGGTGAGTCCTGCCGGAACCGGCTGCGGGCGAGGGCCGGCACGGAGTCAGTCGTCCTCGTCCTCGTGGTCGTCCTCGTCGTCCTCGTCCTCGTCATGGTCGTCCTCGTCCTCGTGGTCGTCCTCATGATCGTCATCGTCGGAGTCGCGGGCCGCGGCCTTGCCCGAGCTGCCGCCCTTCCCCTTTGACGGGCTGCGGCTCTCCACCGTGATCACCTTGGGTTCCGCTGTCTTCACCACGGTCTTGACCACGGTGGTCACGCAGACTCCGTCGGTGAGCTTGGACGGTGGCTCGCACGGGAGGTACTCGGTGATCGTCACCGGCTCCACCACCGGCTCGGTGTGGTAGCTCGGCGTCGTGTTCATGGTGCCGTAGGCAACGGTGGCGCCGACCGTACCGACGAGCGCAGCACCGACGGCCACGGCCGCGTTCAACAGATGCATGGGGTCTCCTTGTGTCGGTTACCACCTTCGCGGGGACCGCCGGTCACGTCACGCGGGTAATGACTGGCTTAACACAGGCATGAGGAAGGCTTGTCGGCGTGGGGTGCACCGTGGAGGTGCAACGACGAGAGGACCTCCATGACCTACACCGCCCGCAACCGGGATCGCTACCGCGTGGTGGCTTCGGTCACAACCGGGGCAGTGGCCGCAGCGTGTCTGGCCGGTACCGGAGCAGTGATGGGGACGGCCGCAGCAGCGAACTCCCAGAGCGAGCTGGACAAGGCCGCAGCCCGGCAGCGAGAGCTGAACGCCCAGCCCATCGTCATGGAAGTCGCTCGCCCCACTGCCGAGGTGACCAGGATCAAGACCGTGACCAGGCCGGGACCCGGCCCGACGATCCGGGTGGTCCGCGTCGGGACCAGAAAGGTGAGCACCGGCGCCAAGTCGAGCAAGGCCCCGGCCAAGCGGCCCACCACTTCCTCCGGATCGTGACGATCACCCGACCCCGGCCCGTCCAGCTGCGGTGGCAGTCGCTGGGCACCTACGTGCAGCTCAGCGTCTCGGACTCGGGCAAGGCTGCGGCGGCCGAACGACGGGCACGCGCAATGCTGGCCGCGATCGACCGGGCCTGCAGCCGGTTCCGCCCGGATTCGGAGCTGAACCGGGTCAACGCCGGCGCGGGCACCTGGGTCCGGGTGGACCCGCTGCTGGTCGGCGCGACGATAGCGGCGGTCGAGGCAGCCGAGCACACCGACGGCATCGTGCATCCGCTGCTCGGGCGGGTGCTGATCGGGCTCGGTTACGACCGCACGTTCACCGAGCTGCAGCCCGGTCGGGCTTTGGGGGCTCGAATCGCACCGCCTCCGCTCGGCGCCTGGCGCTCGCTCGAGTGGGCGGCCGACGCGGTCAGGATCCCCACCGGCACAGCCCTTGACCTTGGGGCAACGGCGAAGGCGTGGGCCGGGGACCTGATCGCCCGGACCATCGCGGAGCAGGACCGGACCAACGTGGTGCTCAGCCTCGGCGGCGACGTGGCGATCGCCACCGGGGACCGGAGCCGGACGTGGTGGCCGATCGCGATCTCGGAGCACACCGACGGCGAGCCGAGCGCCGAAGTCGCCCTGGCCTGGGGAGGGTTGGCGACATCCTCGACCCGGCTGCGGCGCTGGACGGTCGCGGGCACCAGCCATCACCACCTGGTCGACCCCCGCACCGGGGCCTCGGCGCAAACTTGCTGGCGGACGGTCAGTGCCACCGGTCCGTCGGCGACCGCTGCGAACATCGCCACCACGGCCGCGATCATCCTTGGCGAGGACGCAATGGGTTGGCTGACCCGGCGGGGCGTGGCGGCCCGACTCGTGTCCGGGAATGGCTCCGTCCAGTTCACCCCAGGGTGGCCGGAACCGGGAGCGGCCGCGTGAACGGGCCGATGCTGTGGTTCCTCAACCGGGGAACCGGGATCGTCCTGCTCGTCTTGATGACGCTCTCGGTTCTGCTGGGGATACTCAGTGCGCGATCGCGGGCCGGACGCGGCACTCCCGGGTTCGTGCGCAACGTGGTGCATCGCAACGTCGCCCTCCTGGCCATGGCCATGCTGACGGTCCACGTGGTCTCCGCAGTGGTGGATTCCTATGTTGACATCCGGTGGTGGGATGCAGTCGTCCCGTGGGGAGGGCTCTACCAGCCGGTCTGGCTCGGACTCGGTGCCCTGGCCTTCGACCTGCTGCTGGCCGTCGCGCTCACAAGCCTGCTCCGCACCCGCCTGCCCCACGCGGCGTGGCGGCTGGTGCACTGGGCGAGCTACCTGGCCTGGGCTGTAGCTGTGATTCACGGGTTCGGGATCGGGACCGACAGCGATGCGCAGTGGTCGGTCCTGATCACGGCTGGTTGCGTCCTTGCCGTCGCCCTCGCCCTGGCCCTCCGGATCGGCGGAGTCGTGCGGACGGCGGTTCGGGCATGAGTGCACGGGTGGAAGAAGGCCCGCGTCTCCTGGCGCACCTGGCGGATGGCCCGGGGCTCGCCCGGCACCGGCTCCGCCATCCCGCCCCGACAGATGTGACGGTCGAACGTCTGGCCGCAGCGGCGGCGACCGCTGACCTGCGCGGACGCGGCGGAGCCGGCTTCCCCTTCGCCACCAAGCTGCGCACCGCTGCTCGTCGCGGCGCGGTCGTGGTGGTCAACCTCAGCGAGGGCGAGCCCGCCAGCCACAAGGACGAGGCGCTGGCGATGCTCCGTCCGCACCTCATCCTTGATGGTGCGGTCCTGGCCGCCAGGGCGCTCCGAGCGCACCGGATCCATCTGGTTCTGCCCGGTGACAAGCCACTGGTCGGCACTCGCATGTCCGCGGCCATCGCGGAACGCGAGGACAGCGACCGGGTGCAGTGGCGGACCCACACCGCCGGCGTCGGGTTCGTCAGTGGTCAGGCCCGCGCCGTGATCGAACTGATTTCGGGACGCGCCAACCTGCCGGTGACAGCCTGGACGCCGGAGGCGGTTTCGGGCTATCGCGGACGTCCGACCCTGCTCTCGAACGCCGAGACCTTCGCGCAACTTGGCAGCGTCTGGTCCCACGGCCCGGACCCGGCGACCATGCTCATCACACGCGCCGGCAACACCTCGAACGCGACGGTCATGGAGGTTGCGCTCGGCGCGCCGTGGAGCGGCGTGCTGAGCCCGGCCGAGCTGGACCGCCCGGTTCTACTGGGTGGGTACCACGGGGTCTGGGTCCCGGGAGGGGCGCTCAGGGGTCGCCGCATCGACTCCGAGGACCTTGCCGGACTGGGTGCGCGACTGGGGGCCGGCGTGGTGCTGCCACTCGCCCCCGGGTCGTGCCCGGTCCACGAGACCGCCCGGATCGTGTCGTACCTCGCGAGTGAGTCGGCCCAAGGGTGCGGCCCGTGCCGTCTCGGTCTGCCCACTCTGGCACTGGCCGTGGCGGACGCGGATCGCGGGGTTGGGTCCGTCGAACGGATCGAAGAGCTCACGGGAGTGTTGAGCGGGCGCGGCGCCTGTGCGCACCCCGATGGCACGGTGCGCCTGGTGGCTTCGCTGCAGCGCTGGTTCCGCGACGAGCTACGGCTCCACCAACGACAGGAGTGCAATCATGGCGCCCTCGCGCCTGCGAGTTGACTGGCCCTCGTGCCAGGGGCGGGGGTTGTGTCACGAGCTGCTCCCGGAGCTGATCTCGCTTGACGAGTGGGGCTACCCGATCATCGCCGGCGAGGTCCCCCCAGAGCTCGTCCCCGCGGCCAGGCGTACCGTCTCCGGATGCCCCCGGCTGGCGCTGCGGCTGGTCTGAGCGATCAACGCCCTTTTGTCCCCGCCCGGAGCGCCGATCAGGTCGAGCCGCAGGGTTCAGGGCAGTTCGGGCAGGTACGGCGATCCGATCGCGAAGGCGGCGCCCCAGCCGTCGAACACGTCCTCGTCGTAGATGCTGCAACCCTTGGTCGGCGGCGCCAGGTAGGTCCAGTTGGTGGCGGAACTGAGCCGCTTGCCGTCGGTGCGGACGACATAGCCCTGCGTGAGGCAGTCACCGTTGGTCTCGCCCGGTGCCCCGATCACCAGCGTGTCCGTCGTGGGGGACGTCGGCAGCGTGCCGACGGCATTGCCGAAGTAGTCGCCGTTGGCGGTTGCCTCCGACGGTGCCCGGTCGGGCTTGCCCGGGACGCCGGGGGAGGCCTGGGTGTAGGTGCGGTACACCGCCTTGGTGAAGCTGCCCACCGTCACAGCGCCGGCGTAGCGGATGCTGCCCGACCCCTCCATCGGTGTCCCCGCGACCACGTCGTAGGAGCCGCTTCCGGTGAGCCCCCGAGCGATGGTCAGCACGCCGCCGAAGCGGTCCTTCTTCTCGTTGCTGCCGGGCACGCCGCTGGTGTTCTGGTCGAACGACTTGCCCACGCGGAGGCGGTTCTCGGCTGCGACCCAGGTGGCCAATTGCACCCGGCCGCTCTGAGTGACCCCTGCCGTCGTCTCGTAGGGGACCCCGATCGCCAGCCGGCCGTCGCGATAGGCCACGGCCTGTCCGAAACGGTCACCGGTCTCGGACGAGCCCGGCATGCCGGGCCAGTTCTGGCTCAGGACCGCCTTGCGATCCAGCTTCGAGGGGTCATCGGTGTCCCGGCCGAACACGGTCACCGAACCGGCTGCCGCCACGCCCCGGACGGTGGCCTCGGCGTTGCCGATCACCACAACACCGTCGTCGGCAGCCATCGAGGACGGCCAGCCTTCGAGCGAGGCTGCGTCCGGCACGAGGGGAGGGGCGTCGATCACCTGGGGAACGCCCGGTGCGCCGTCCGGGCCAAGGGCGAAGACGTCCACGAACGGAGCCTCGGAGCTGTTGTCGGCATCCCGCCAGATCCGGCCGGCCACCACCACTTCTGCGACGCCGGCGTGGGTCTGGGCGACCGCGTCGAAGATCACCCGGTCGGGGCTGGTGATCCCGGCCTGCTGCGGCAGGACCACCGGCGT
>JADLEH010000156.1 GCA_020846255.1 Propionibacteriaceae bacterium | reverse complement strand
CCTGGTTGTGGTCCAGGTGGTCGCGGGTTCGAGTCCCGTTACTCACCCCACTTGAAACCCGCTTTGACTAGGATAAATAGTCAGGGCGGGTTTCTTCATGCAACATAC
Organism: Propionibacteriaceae bacterium; assembly: GCA_020846255.1. Lineage (GTDB taxonomy): Bacteria > Actinomycetota > Actinomycetes > Propionibacteriales > Propionibacteriaceae > Propionicimonas. The sequence continues at coordinate 7,002 of JADLEH010000156.1, read as the reverse complement.
GTGCAACAGGCGCTCCCCTGGAGGGCCCGCCCCGTGTCGACACCCACGCCAAGCGTCGTCGGACGGGTTCCCGGCGCCGGAGTGGTAGAGACCGGCCACTAATGGGGCTCACCGCGGCCAAGAACCGCTACGCGCGCGCTGCATCGATGCGTCGGATGAACTCGTTGGCCCAGGCGATGGCTTCGTCGAGGCCGGCCAGCACGTCGAGACCGTCGGCAGCTTGGGTGTAGAGCGTGTCCCACTGGTTTCCGGAGACGATGGTCGGCGGCCACTCCTGCTGCCGTCGATACTCGAACAGGCGTCTACAGGTCGAGGCGACCTGGGCCAGGTCAAGTTCCTCGCCGCGATCGAGGAGTTGGAGGTCGACCAGGTCCCGGGCTCTCTCGCTGCCCGTTTCGGAGGCGGCGTGGAGCTTCTGCGCGACCTGATGGTCCGCTCGCATCACCGGCACCGGCCTGGGTGAATCCAGTCCGACCTCGGTGAAGAGAATGGCGAGGTCGGGCGCGAGCTGGTGATCCGGCTCATCGGCGTCACCGATTTCGTTATGTCCGAGCTCGAACTTGACCGAGCACCACGGGCGACCCAGATAGTCGAGTCGGACCTCGAAGGGTTTCATCACATAGGAGGTGGGAACGCCAGTGGGATGCGGCGCCGCCTTCTCGATCAGCCGCCCAGTGAAGCCAGCCCAGCCTCTCGCCAAGGACTCCTCGAAGTCGCTTCGGAAGCGGTCGAGTGACTGCACCCTTGCAGCGTCGAGGTCCTGGGTGAAGCGGGTTCCGCGGCCGTACCTGAGGGCCATCGCGCTGCCACCCTTGATCGCACCTTCGGGAAGCATCTGCCCCACCACGACCAGCGCCATACCGACACGACGACGCAACGCGAGACCGTCGTCTCCCTCGAGGTTGCGGATCCGCTGCTCCAGCGAACGCGCACTCCTCGGCGGGTCCTGATAGCTCACGACCGCAGTCCTTCCCGCACTCGTTGCCACTCGGCGGTGGTCAGCAGACCCTCGGCGCGTGCCTGCTTCGCCGCGTCCAGCAGACGCTCGGTCTCGATGCGCCCGCGGCACTCCAGGATCGCGTCAGCGACGGGCTGAGCCGCCAAACCCTCATACACGGTCGTGTGCTGATCCTCTGCCGCCAGCGTCAGCTCAATGAAGGCAGGGAGCTTCGGGCGCGCGCGTCTGGGAACTGCAACCTTGATGTGCCTCGGGTTGACATCCGCAAGCCCCCAAAGCGCCAGCACCGACTCACCGTGCAGGTACGCTCCGCCCCCCACTCGCGCCAGCGCCTCGGCGAACTGGTCGAACTCTGTTGTCGGCGCATCCGGCACCCGGTACAGGCCGTAGGCGACGTTCTCCAGGCCGCCCCGGGCAGCGAGCTTGGGCAATTCGCCTGCGGGGACACCGGCGCTTGTAGCGTCCTTCGTGGTGACGTACCCGTACTGATCCATGGCGAGTTCCCGCACGATCTCTCGATACTTCCTCTCGGCAGCCATGTCACAACTATACCGAAAACGGTAGTGTTGTGACTCATCGCCAGGCCGCTTGCCTCTACTACGGAGCCAACATCCTCAACTCGGTTGCAAACGAGTCCGAAGGCAACCGGCACCAACCCAAAACTAGAATTAAGTACTAGAATCGTGGCCGTGACGGCGATCACGCTCACCGAGCTGAACCAGAATCCCTCCCGGGCCACGCGACTCGCGGACCACGGCGAGGTAATCGTGATGCGCCGCGGCCACGCCGCGTACCGCATCACCAAGATCGAGAGTTCCGGCGATCCGCTCGACGAGCTGGTGGCCACCGGGCTCGCCCGACCGTCCCGCAGCACCGCTCCCCGGTCGTTTCGCCGCTTCCCCACCATCCCCACCGGGATCGACCTCGGCGCTACGCTCGACGCCGAACGGGCCAGGCTCGATGGCCTCGTCTGAGCGCACCTGGTTCGTCGACTCGTCGGTGCTGCTGCGAGCGATCGCGGACAAGTCCGCTGCGGCCCGCGAGTGGTTCGAAGACGCCTATGCCGCCGGAGACAGGTTCGTCGGCTCACGCATGCTCGAAATGGAGGTGCTGCGGGTCGTCAAGAACGCCGGGCTGCCCACCGACGTCGCCAACGAGTATCTGCACGAGTTCGCTCTGATCGCTGTCGGGGACGACCTGATCGACGAAGCCATCGCGCTCGATCCCGTCCTCGGCGGGGCCGACTCGGTGCACATCGCCTCGGCGCTGCGGCTCGGCGCGGACCGGGTCACGATCGTCACCCATGACGCCCAGATGGCCAGGGCCGCCGCCAGCCTCGGGTTCGAGGTGCTCGACCCCGTGACCGAAGATCGGGGCCGGCCAGCTGTGGTCTAGCAGCCCACGCATTTGGCTGCGCGGGACTGGTCACCAGCTTGGGCCGACGGTCAGGGATCGATGCCGAGTCGACGCTGAGGATGCCCGGAGCGGCCGGGAACCTGAAGCCGGTGCGGGTCCGCCCGAGGTGCTGGCCCAACGGTCTCCCACCGTGGCGGCGGCAGGGGTGCTGGGATCGTGTCTCCTGGCCCGGTCGAAGGAGGATCGATCTCGACAGCCCATTCAGTGAAGCTGGCGAGGATGCTGGCGCGGCGAGCGGCATCGACGCCGTACTGGGCGAAGATCTCCTCGTCATGCCTGCTCGCCTCGCGAAAGCGCATCGCGAGCATCCGTCGGTCCAGTGGCTCTGCCTCGAACTGATCCGCAATGGCGAGAACGTCATCGCGACTGAACCGACCGGACCTGGTCACGGTGTCAATGTCGATGTAGTCGCGAGCCTCGCCTCTTGACCAGAGCGCGGACATCTTCGCCCCCACTGCGTCCCTGGCGTCGAGCACCGGCCCGATATCGAGGGTCGCAGGAGGGAAGGCACGGAAGTCCAGCCCCAGCTGGACGCTGCTCGCCTCACCTGTAGCAGGGTCGATGACGTGGAAGTCGGCGAAGGTGGGCCGGATGCGGATGTCCTCGACGTGGAGGCCCTCGCTCAGGTATGTGGTGCGCAAACGCTCGACTGCCGACGCGAAGTCGTCGGGATCGGCCCTGTTAGTGAACATGTCGACGTCCTCGGAGGGGCGGTCGCCCATCCCATTCGCGGAGAGGGCATACCCGCCGGCGAGAACGAATCCGAACTCAGAGATCGCGGACAGTCCGAGCTCGGCCAGTCTGCGGTGGAAGCGCAGCACCTACGAGGCCCTCGACCGCGATAGCTCCGCGAGTTCGGGGAACTTGTCCTCCCAGATCGCTCGGCAGCGCGCGGGCAGGTTCAGCTCGGGCCAGAGCGCGAGCAGCATGCCGCGGTTCAGAATGGCGGTCTGCTCGCTGGGAAGCCCGTCACGCACGACGGCGCTGTACAGACTCCATTGCTGGGACGGCTCGGCCAGGTTGTAGACCGGGTCGGGGCTGGTGTTGATGTGAGGGCGCACCCGGACGGTCCCTGTTGTTGGTCCTTGGAGTTCGTCGAGCGACTCGGGGGTGTCGTACGGAATGGTCTGCTCAAATCGGAAGCCGCGCGGCACCGTCGTGCTCATGTCGAGCCTCCTTCCCGGGGCGAACGTAACTGGTTCAAGACTACCGGCTGGGGCCGGCACGGTCCCAGCCTGGCTGCCCGTAACCTCGTCGACAGCCCACGCGGTCGGGTGTCATGGATCTTCTTCATCCCAGACTCCCCATACGGCGAATTCACCGGTCACAGCAGTCGCCTCACCAGCGTGGGGCGATGTCGCGGTCGGGCCTGTGTCCAGGTTCGTCTTCGGGGCGGACGCGGTGGGTTGGTGGTTGGACTCGTTCCCAGTATTCGGAAGCTCGTGCCGCGGCGGCTTCTCGCTGGGTGAGCCAGTCGATGCGTTCCTGCGGGCTGGCCGCCTCCAGGTCGGCGGCCCGTTTCGCGCGCTCGCTACTGCTCTCACGTAGGTCCGCGGCAGCGCGCTGGAGGCGGTCGAAAGCGTGGTCGGGCGCGTCGGGGCGGACGATCCGTTCCAGGTCGTAGCCATAGCGATCTATCCAGGTGGGGTGGAGGTCTCCGAGCGCGGCGAGGATCCTGCCTCTGGCTTGGGCACGGATGTTGTCGGCGTCCCGTTTGGCGACGTTGATGCGATACCGCCAGATGCCAGCCCGGGCCTGGGCGATCCGTTCGACGGCCTGCGGGGCGGTGTCGAGCCCGCGATCCTGACCCCACTCGGTCCGGAAGGCCCGCTCGGCGTCCTGGGCGGTTTGGCGGGCGTCGGCAGCGACTCGGCGGGCCTGCCCGCGGTGCAGCAGCCCCGCGTGCTGGGCGTCCTGCTCGAAAACGTCGGCGGTGCGGCGGAGCCGGTCGACCTGCGCGACCGCCCGGCCCAGCCCGGCACGGTCGGTGGCCAGTTGGGCGGTCCGGGCGGCGTCGAGCTCGGCCACCTTCTGCCCGACGGTGGCCAGCTGGGACGCATACCTCGCTGCGACAGCGGCTGCCCTCGCCAGGAGGCTCGCGGCGGCCGCCTCCCGCTCGGCGGTCTCGGCCTGCTCGGCGGCGATCTGCGCGACTCGCGCGAGCCGCTCCGGATTCGGCGCAGGAACTGGCTCGGCTGGGGTCGCCTGGTCGGGTTGGATGGGTGGGACGTGGATGCTGTGCAGCTCGACGAGGTCGCCCATGCGTTCCCGGTCGGCTTTGGCGTACAGGTCGGCGGCCTTCCAGCCTGTGTCGGCCCCAGGCTGGCCGAGGATGTCCTCGATCAGCCGGCGGGCCACATCGGGATCGCCTTCGGGCGCGACGAGGGCGGTCTGGTTGGCATACCGGCCGCGGGTGGCCCCCACATAGAACGCGGGACGGTCCATGCCCTCACCGACCAGCTGCACCGCCTCGTCCACGGTCAGCCCCTGGGCCCCATACCCGGTCACCGCATAGGCCAGTTGCAGGTGTTCCCGCGCCGCCTTCGCGGACAGCAGGGTGGCCCGGGTGCCATCGAGGCTGACCAGACCGACTCCCCCGTCACCTTCCACAGTGCGGACGCGCCAGCGTTCCCGGTTGGCGTACCGGCTGCCGTCGACTCCTTGTGCGTTGACGCGTGTAGCGACCACGTCGCCTGCGCTGATCGTCTCCGACTCCCACCGGCTCCCGAGCGGCGTTGTGGTGAGCGCTCGACCCGTTCCGACGATCCCGTCGCCCACCAGCCGGTCGCGGATCAGCCCGTTCAGTTGCTGGGTCTGCTCGTTCGTGGCCGCGATCACCAGCCCTCGACCCGCGTGAGCGCGGACCGCCCACTCGGCCGCGGTCGCGGCGAGCCGTTCAGCCTCGGAGCCGTACACCCGGGCTTGCTGCATCACGGTCGCCGCGGCCTGTTCGGGCTCGGCACCGGTCCGCAGCGCGACACTGTGCGCGGCGTAGGCGGTGTCGCGTCCGCCGCTGCGGAGCTGGAACCGATGCACGTCGTTGGCATCGTCGAGCAGCCACACGCGGCCCGGCTCGGCAGTCTGTTTGGCCAACTCGAGCACCCCGCCGACCCCGACCGCACCGAACTGGAACGAGTCGCCCTGGAGGCGCACCCGCCAGCCATGCCGGATGGCGGTGGTCACCAGGGCCCGGGCGCCATCCTGGCTGACCATTCCCGCCTCGTCCACGACCAGCCGCGCACCTGCCGGCAGGGCGCTGGCCGGCGTGTGATCAGGTTCGGTCCAATCCCAGCCGCCGGCCCGGTTCTTCGCCCAGCCATACCTCATCAGGAACTTGTCGATCGTCGAGGATTCCGCACCGACTTCGCTGGCAGCAACGTTCGCCGCCGCACCGGTGGGCGCGACAAGCATCATTTGCTGTCCAGCCGCCGCGGCCTGCGCGAGGTAGTCGGTCAGGCTGGTCGTCTTCCCCGCCCCGGCCGCGCCTTCCACCACGGTGAGCCGGTCCGCCGCAGCCAGCACAGCCAGCCCGGCGCGCAGCTCGTTCTCCCTCGCCACCACAGCCGTCGAAGTGAACCACTTCACCGCCGCCGACGGCACCCCCGCCGCCACCCCCGGCAACAGTTGTGACAGCGCCAGTGCGCGTGCCGCTACGTCGGCTGCCGCCTCGTCCAGCGCGGCCGTATCACCGTGCACCCGACCCTCCACGGTCAGGATCGCCGCCGCCTCCAGATCGGCCCTCGACCACGCCGACCGCTTCAGCCCCTGCGCCTCCACGATCTCCGCCGCCACGCCGTCACGGTCCAACACGGCCACACTCACCCGACCACCCAGATCAGTGGCGGGCTGTGTCGGGAGCGTGATGCCGTGGTCTGCCATCACCTCCGCAATGCGGGCCGCCCATACCGTCAGCTCGTCGTCGAGCACGCCGGCCTCGGCCTTGTAGGGCCGTTGCTGCTCCCACGCCTGGACGTCCCACAGCCGGGCCAGCCGCGCTGTTGGCTCCTTCCCGGGGTGCTTCGTGCGCCACTCGGCCTCGATCCGGGCCAGGTTGCGTTGCAGCTGCGCCGACCGCCTGCTCATCGCCTCCACGACCGGCCGCAGCGACCTGATCTGGCCCGCCTCGTCCAGCCGGTAGCCCAGCCCTTCGACGACCGGCCGCAGCTCCCGCAATTGCTCACGCTGGAAGATCGCCTGCACCGTCACGTTCAAGTTCCGGGCACCGAGCGTGTCCAGTGCCCGCCACTTCCCCGCCGCCCACACTCGGGCCGAGATCTCCATGTGCCGGTGGAAATGCGGATCACCAGCCCGGGACGAGAAATGCTGCACAGAGGCGATCTCGATCCGCTCCACCGGCACCCGCACCACCCGGCCCCCCCGCTTCACCTGCACCGTCCCGTTCTCCCACAAGTACCGCAGCACCGCCCGCTCAGCGCTGACCTGGCCACGCAGCAGCGCTGCCCGGACGCCCGGGTCGAGCACAGCGAGGATGCTCCACTCCTTCGGCCCGTTCACGAGGAAGTCGACCGCCGCAACATGCTCCGGCTCCACCTGCTGCGCCCACCGCGACTCTCCGGTATCCGGGTCCAGGCCGGCCAGGAGCCGCCCGAACTGGTCGGGGTCGAGCT
>JADLEH010000155.1 GCA_020846255.1 Propionibacteriaceae bacterium | reverse complement strand
TGACCCCGTGGTCGGTCTGCGAACGCGCCAGGGCGTCGGCCACCCCGGCGAGGACGACGGGCGCCGGCACCCCGCGTGCCGTGTGCGCCTGCAGGTCGAGGAAGACCTCCGCCCGCACCACCCCGGCGGCGGCTGCCCGCGCCAGGTAGGCATCGGTGAGTTCGGCGAAGTCGGCCTCGGTGCGCAGCACCCGCAGGTTGGCGTAGTAGAGGTCGAGGAAGTCCTGCAGGCAGGAGTAGGCATAGCGGCCGCGCAGGTCGTCCGGGTCCCGGTACGGCAGCTCGATCCGGTTGCGCTCGGCCAGGTCGAACACCAACCCGGGTTCGAGCGTGCCCTCGAGATGCAGGTGCAGTTCTGCGAACGGAAGCATCGGCGGCCCCTCCTCCTTGCCGTGATGCTAGCCGCGGCGGCTCAGTCCCGCTGGAGCAATTCGATCCCGCCGGGCGTCCACGAGCGAGCCACGGGCTCAGCCGAGCCGGGCCTCCGGCTGGTTGGCCAGGGCCACCCGGACCTGTTCGAGGTGCCTGGCGGTCATCTCCGGCAGCGCGGCTGCCGGGAAGAAGGCTGCTGCTGTTGCCTCGCCGTCCGCCGGGTACGGGTCGCCGCCGACCCAGGAGCAGCGGAACACGTGGTCGATGTACTGGGTCTGGTCACCGTTGGCGTAGGTGATGACCCCGGTGACGGTCAGCCAGACCAGCCGGTCAACGGCTGCCTGCACCCCGGCCTCCTCCGCCACCTCCCGGACGGCGGCCAGGTGCGGGTGCTCGCCGGGGTCGACGATTCCGGCCACCGGCGACCATTCACCGGTGTCGGCCCGGCGCACCAGGAGCACCTCCTCGCCGTCCGCTGCTTCCCTGACGACGACGGCGGTCGCGCCGGAGAGCCACAGCCGGCTGCTGCCGACCTTTGCGCGCAGGTCGAGGATGAAGTCCGGGGTCGGCATGACCGTGAGCCTACGCGTGCCCGGCGGCCACCCCTGCCGCGGCCGGCTCCTCGGGCTTGCGCAGGAACAGGGTCGCAACGATGGCACCGATCCAGATCACGCCGACCGTGACGAAGGCCGACCTGGCACCGGTGGCCAGCGCTACCTCCGCTTCGGTCCCGGCAGGCTGGGCAGCTGCGACAGTGGCCATCACGGTCACGAACAGGGCGGTTCCGGCTGCCCCCGCTACCTGCTGGACCGTCCCGACCGTCGCCGAACCGTGGCCGTACAGGTGCGGCGGCAGAGACCCGAGCGAGATCGTGAACAGCGGGGTGAACATGAACGCAAGGCCAAGGCTGAGGCACAGGTGCGCGACCAGGAGCAGCCACCAGGGCGTCGTGACCGCCACCTGGGCGAACAGGACGAACCCGACGCCGACGGCGAGCGCGCCCGGCACCACGAGCCACCGCGGTCCCACCCGGTCGTAGAGCCGGCCGACCACCGGCCCGAGCAGGCCGGTCAGGAGGGCTCCGGGCAGCAGCAGGAGACCGACGAAGAGGGGCTCGGCGTGCATCACCTGCTGCAGGATCAGCGGCAGCGCGATGATAGTGCCGAAGAGCGCGGCCATGGCGATGGCCATCACGCCCATCGAGGTGGCGAAGATCGGGTGGGTGAAGGTGCGCAGGTCGAGCAGCGCGGCATCCCGGCGTTGCAGCCGGAGCTGGCGCCACACGAAGAGGGCCAGGGAGACCGCACCGACCCCGAGTGCGATCTCCACACCCCACCCGGCGGTGGGGCTGCCGACCAGGCTGAGGCCGTAGACCAGGCCGCCGAAACCGAAGGCGGCCAGCGGAACGCTGGGGGCGTCCAATTTCACCGCGACGGGCTCGTTGAGGTTGGGCACCTGCCGCAGGCCGACGGCCAGGATGGCCAGGGCGATCGGCAGCACCAGGGCGAACACGAACCGCCAGGGCAGGAACTGCAGGATGATCCCGGACATCGTCGGCCCGATCGCCGGGGCGGCCGAGATCACCAGGCTGATCGTGCCCATCACCCGTCCGCGCTGGCCGGGCGGGATCAATTCCATGACGGTGGTCATCAGCAGCGGCATCATGATCGCCGTGCCGCTGGCCTGGATCAGCCGGCCGGCAAGGAGCAGCGGGAACGCCCAGCTCAGCGCAGCGACCAGGGTGCCGACGCTGAACAGGGACATGGCAAGGGTGAAGACTGCCCGCGTCTGGAGGCGTTCCATCACCCACCCGGTGATCGGGATGACCACCGCCATGGTGAGCATGAACCCGGTGGTGAGCCACTGGGCAGTGCGCTCGTCGATCCTGAGGTCACCCATGATCCGCGACAGCGCGACGTTGAGGGCGGTCTCGTTGAGGATCACGACGAACGCGCCCACCAACAGGATGGCCAGCACTCGAACCGTGCTGCGCGGTAGCCGGTCCGACGCGGTGTCGGCGCTGGTCAGAGGGACGTTCGGTGCGGTTTCGATGTCTGCCATGAGCCTGCTTCTGGTGTCTTGCTGGAGCGCTGGGATGGTCCGGGGCCGCACCGGGCGACCTGCAACGGACGTAGGGAAAAGGAAAGCCGGCCCGGACTTATTCCGGACCGGCTGCACCTGGCTCCCCCGATCACTGTCCTAGCTGCTGGCCGCTCTCCCCCCGGTCGCGCCCCAGCCGCCGTCGGCCGATTCGTCGAGCGGCTCCCTGGCCGTCGCCACCCGCCCCCCCGAGCTGGGTGGATCCGGCGGGAGCCGCGTCGAACGAACTGACCGACCTGGCTCCGCGGCGCCGGCTCCTGGTACGCACTGCGTTCAGAGCCGCCACCGCTGATCCTGTTTGGAGCCTGCCACACCGGGTAGCCCTCGGATCCCGGGACCCGAGTTCGAGTGCCATCCGAGGATCGGGCCGACAAGCCAGTCAGTTGCCAGATCCTCGGGGAATGCTCGACTTGGTCCCCTGCACTGCCCCCCGGTAGTGCTGGTTGATTCGATGGCCACCCGTTGGACAGGTGCCTCCCCCTTTGGTGTATTTCACCATAGGGGGTCGGCGAGGGTTCGAGAAAGGCATTCCCTGCGCCGTCCGTCATCTCGGACGCAGCACAAATACGCATCAGGCCAGGCGGATGCGCGATGATGCAGGCGAAAGCCCACCTGGAGGTACCCGGAATGCCGCTCGATGCCGTGCTGGTGAGGCCGATGGTGGCGGCCGATGCCGGCGAGGTGCTGACCGTGCAACGGGCGGCCTTCGTCGTCGAGGCCCAGCTCTACGGCGATCCGTTCCTGCCCCCGCTGGTGGAGACCGTGGCTCAGGTCGTCGCCGACCTGGGCCGGTGCCGCGGTCTTGTGGCGATCGCCGGCGACCGCCTCGTCGGCTCGGTCCGGGTCCGCGTCGACGGTTCCACCCTGCACATCGGGCGGCTGGCCGTGGCGCCCGATCAGCAGGGCCGGGGCCTGGGCGCGCTGCTCCTGGCGCGCGCGGAGGAGGTGGCCCCGGCCACCGAGGCGCTGCTCTTCACCGGGCATCGCAGTGACTCCAACCTGAGGCTGTACGAGCGGGCCGGCTACACCGAGCAGCGGCGGGTGCCGTTCGATGACCGGGTGACCCTGGTGCACCTGCGCAAGCCGCTGGGCTGAAGTTCAGCGGCTGGGCCAGGGCTGGGCTACCGGCGGCAGCCCGTCCCGGCTCGGCACGGCCACCCTCGCCGTTCCGGAGGAGCGGGCGGTGCTCGAAGCCGCGAGCCTCGAGGTGAAGGGCTGCACGTTGCCGACGCAGATGCCGGGGTCCGGTTGGGCAAGGTTCAGCAGGTAGGCATCGACCTGGTCGGTGACGCAGTCGGAGGTGCCGTATGCGGTGTGCCCCCAGGAGTCGCTCCGGATCAGGTAGCTGTTCGGCATGAGCGCATGGGTCGAGAGTGCCCCGGAGTAGTTGGTGGCCGGGTCGTGGTAGTTGCCGACGATCAGCACCGGGGCGGCCGTTAGCTTCCGGTAGGTGCCGCGGTAGGTGTCCTCGTCCTTCGCCTTCCAGTAGTTCGTGGCGCACTGCACGTCCGACCAGCCCCAGAGCCGCGCGAAGTGCGGCGCGAAGTGCGGGTTGTCGGGGTCGAGGTCGGCGGCGCGGGTGGCTGCGATCCAGGTCTTCGGGTCGGCCGGTTGGTAGGAGTCGGTGCAGATCACGGCCGAGTAGGCCTCCAGGCCGTTGTCGTAGGTGGAGGCCGATGCCGATGCGATGGCGGTGCGGTGCAGGGGCAGCACCAGCGAGGCCAGCTGCTGCGCCGGCAGGCTCGACGTGCCCGGGTCGTCGTCAGCGATGACCTGCTTGAGCGTCGCGATGACCTGGGCGGCGTAGTCCATGCCGTCGGGGTAGTACAACAGGCTCAGCAGGTCGGCGATGAAGGCCTGGTAGGAGTAGCTGAGGACCTCGTCTCCGCTGAGGACGTTGACCGGCCCCCGCTTGAGGGCCGCAGCCACCTCGGCGAAGTCCTCCGGCGGCGCTGCCAGCGGGCAGTGGTCGGGACCGGCAGCTGCGCAGGCTTCGAGGCCGGCCTGCAGGGCACCCCAGGCTGCCTTCCCGGAGTCGATCCGCAGCGCTGTCGGCGTGCCCCTGGTGGCGGTCGTGCCGGCGTAGGCGAGCGGATCGAGCACCCCGTCGAGCGCTATTGCCCGGAAGCGGTCGGGGAACAGGTTGGCGTACACCTCGCCGAGGTAGGTCCCGTAGGAGAAGCCGAGGTAGTTGAGCTGCTTGTCGCCGACGGCGCGGCGCAGTACGTCCAGGTCGCGGGCGACCTGGGCTGTGGAGACCGAGGACGCGAGGGCCGAGCCGTAGTCGGAGCAGCCGGCCGCGAGCCGCTTCCCGGCGACGATGAAGCCGGACTCCTCCGCAGCGGTGCTCGGGAAGGCCACGTTCATCCCGCTCAGCGCGTACGCCTGGGAGTCGCTGGTACGGAAGCACCGCACCCGGCTGGAGGCATTCGTGCCGCGGGGGTCGAAGCCGATGATGTCGAACCGGTCCAGGACGGACTGGGTGAGGAAGCCGGTGGCTGCGAGGGCGATCTCGACCCCTGACCCGCCGGGCCCGCCCGGATTGAGGAACAGGGTGCCGATCCGGTGCGCCGGGTCGGCGGCCGGGATCTTGAACAGGGCGATCGACACGGTTGCGCCGGTGGGCCGGTCGTAGTCGCGGGGGAGCTTCACCGTTGCCGAGTAACCGCTGCCGTCGGCGGCCTCCACCCAGTTGAGTTTCGGCTTCCTGACCCGGTCGACCCGCCTCGCCTCGGTGGAGCTGGTCCGGTCGGCCGCCTGCGCCGGCGGGGCGCCGACGAGCGCGAACAGCAGGCTCAGGACGACTGTGGGGATCACCCACAGGCGGCTCAGCGGTGGCTTCGGCATGCTCTCCCCCAGACCCGGGCGGGCCCAATCTCGGGCCAGGCCAATATAACCCGCCCCGTCGGCCCGTTGGGCCTCGGGTCACCCGAACGGGTGACCGGCGTGGCGGGTGGCTAGGCCGGCCCGACCCGCGAGCCGGCCAGTTCCCTTCCCCAGGCGGTCGCCCGGCCAAGTTCCCCGTCCGCCAGGGGTCCTTCCATCCCGGTGACCCAGAACGACGGCCCCACGGTGGTTTCGGCTCCCCTGCGGCCGAGGGCCGTCGCCGCTGCACCGGCGGCTGTGCCCAGCCGGACCGGGGAAGGGATGGAGGTGTCGAAGGTGGCCACCCGGAGGCCGTTGGGGATCGCAACGGTGTCGATCCACTCCCGAACCCCGGTCCGCCCGGGACCGATCGCACCCCTGCGCCCGGCGTCGTGGCGGCTCCCGGCGTTGGGCATGGAGAGCAGGTGGGTCGGAGCGCCGACCACAAGCAGTTCGATGTCGGCCGGCAGTTCCGCCGGGGCGACGGAGGCGTGGAGAACCTGGACCGTCGGCACCCCGAGGACCTCGGCGATTCCGCCGCCGATCGCCTCTGCGATGGCCAGGGTGTTGCCGAACAGCGACTCGGTGACGATCAGGGCGGTCATTGCGGGTCCTCTCCGCCGGTCACCCTACGCAAGCGGCGGATCCCGACGACCGGATACCAGATTCGGCGACAAGTCGAGGTGGCATTCTTACCTAGCATAGGTTAGCCTTACCTAAGCAGGGCGGCCGAGGGTCGTCCAACCCCCTAGAGGAGTAGATATGGCCACCAGTCCCCGCAGTGCGGATGGCAAAGTTCGCGCGCTCGGTCTAGTCAGCATCATTATCGGGGCGGTGATGATCGTTGCCGGGGCAGTCACCTGGGGCATGGTCAGCACCAAGCTCGCCGCTGAGAACATCACCGTCTCCGCCGACGCCCCGATGTTCGCCGGTGCCAAGGTCACCGGCCCGCTCGAAGCATTCGTCCAGGCTGACGTGATCAACAGTCACGCGCTCAAGGCCACGGGCGGCAAGACCTATGCCCAGCTCGACAAGGAGGACCCGCTGCGCGCCACGGCGATGAACGGTTCCTTCCTGCGCTCTTCCCTGTTCACCTCCGTCATCGCCTTCGGCGTGGCCCTGTTCGCGATCGGTGTCGGCGCCCTCGCCATCCTGACCGGTTGGGCGCTCCAGCTGCTGGCAGCGCGGCAACCCGTCCGGGAGACGGTCGACGCCTGAGCAGCCACACCAGCACCGGATTGGGCCGGGACGGAGCGCTTCCGTCCCGGCCCAATCCGTATCTCACTTGTCGACTTCGAAGACCTCGGCATCGGGTGCGTTCTTCTTGACCGACGCAATGCCTTCGCGAGCGCTCCGCTCACTGGCGTAACCCTGCCCGCCGGTGGCGATGACCTGACCGTTGGATGCCTTCAGGCGCCAGCGGTACTCACCCTTCGCGTCGGAGTACAGCTCGAACTTGCCCATCTCGCCCCTCCTCTTCGGGGCGGGCGCCGGTGCCAACCCCGGTGAAAAGGCTAGTGGTCGCCCCACCGGTGCCGCAGAGGATCGCGTCGGAAAGCCGCTCAGAACCGCAACCAGGCCGCCGTGTCCGCCGGCAACTCTCCGGCCACCAGTTCGCCGCTGGCGAGCACCACCTCTGCACCCTGCGGCAGCGCCAGTGGCTCCGGGCCGAAGTTCACCCAGCAGCCGAAGCCCGGGTCCCGCCTGAAGGCGAGTGCGTGCTCTCCCGCCTCCACCCAGGAAAGGTCGCCGTCCCCCAGCGCCGGATGGCCGGCCCGGACAGCGAGGGCCTGCCGGTAGAGGGCCAGCGTCGAGTCGGTGTCGGCTTCCTGGACCGCGACCGCGGACGCGCCCCAGTCGGCCGGCTGCGGCAGCCAGGGCGCCGCACCACCTTCCGGACCGAAGCCATAGCTGTCGCCGGAGGCCGTCCAGGGCAGCGGCACCCGGCAGCCGTCGCGGCCAAGGTTCTCGCCACCGGTGCCGGCGACGATCGGGTCCTGCCGGGCAGCGAGCGGGATGTCCTCCACCTCGGCCAGGCCGAGTTCCTCGCCGGCGAAGACGTAGGCACCGCCCGGCAGGGCGAGGCTGAGCAGCGCGGCCGCCCGGGCTCGACGGCGGCCGACCGCGAGATCGGCCGGGAGGTCGAGGTAGGCCTGCAGGTGCGGGAAGCCCGGCGAGACCAGTTCCTGTGGCCTGGCGTACCGGGAGACCGGACGGCAGACGTCGTGGTTGCCCAGCACCCAGGTGGCCGGGGCGCCGACGGTGGCGTGCGCGGCAAGGGTCGACGTAATGGTCTCCCGCATCGGTCCGGCCAGCCAGGGCGCCATCAGGAAGTTGAAGTTGAACGCCGTGTGCAGTTCGTCCGGACGCAGGTACGCGGTCAGGCGGTGGTCCCGGCCCACCCAGATCTCCCCGCAGAACACCCGCGGCGGGTCGTAGGCGTCGGCCACCTCGCGCCAGCTCCGGAAGATCTCGTGCACGCCGGGCTGGTCCCAGTGGGGGTGCTCGATGTGCTCGGGGGTGTCATCCGGCAGCGGGAACGGGAGCCCGTCGATGTCGACCAGCCCGGCGTCCTTGACGAGCCCGTGCGCGACGTCGATCCGGAAGCCGTCGACGCCGCGGTCGAACCAGAACCGGAGGCTCTCGGTGAACTCCTCGCGGATGTCGGGGTGGTCCCAGTTCACGTCCGGTTGCTCCGGCGCGAACAGCCGCAGGTACCACTGGCCGGGCCGTCCGTCCGCCTCGGTCACCCGGGTCCAGGCCGGACCACCGAACTCGCTCATCCAGTCGTTCGGCGGCAGTTCGCCGCCGGCGCCTCGACCCGCACGGAAGACGAACCGCTCACGTTCGGCCGAACCGGGGCCGGCCGCCAGCGCCGCCTGGAACCAGGGGTGCTGGTCGGAGGTGTGGTTGGGGACGATGTCCAGGATCACGCGGATGCCGACGGCGTGCGCTTCGGCGATCATCGCCTCGGCTTCGGCCATCGTGCCGAAGACCGGCTCGATCGCGCGGTAGTCGGAGACGTCGTAGCCGGCGTCCTTCATCGGCGAGGGGTACCAGGGGTTCACCCAGATCGCGTCCACCCCGAGGGCGGCGAGGTAGGAGAGCCGGCTGCGGATGCCGTTGATGTCCCCGATCCCGTCGCCGTTGCTGTCGGCGAAACTGCGGGGGTAGATCTGGTAGACGACGGCGCGTCGCCACCACTCCTGGTCGGCGTTGCTGATGCTGGCTGGGAGTGACACTGGAACCTCTCTTTACCGATACAGAGCTATACCGGTAAAGATAGACTGGGCGGCAAGCAGATTTCAACCCCGGAGGTGAGCACCCTGGCCAGAGTCACCCTGCAGTCGATCGCCGACCGCCTCGGCGTCAGCCGGATGACCGTCTCGAACGCGTTCTCCCGGCCCGACCAGCTGTCCGAGGCGCTGCGGGAGAGGATCCTCGCCGAGGCTGC
>JADLEH010000154.1 GCA_020846255.1 Propionibacteriaceae bacterium | reverse complement strand
CTTCAGCCGCCCCTCCTCGGCTCGGCAGAGACCGGCGACCGCGCTTCCCCCACCCCGTCCCCCCAGACCGGGCGGCGGAGGCTCAAGGATCACCCAACGACCTCTACCGTTTGCGCCAACACCGCCCTGGCCGGTCCTATTCCCGCCCGCCGGAAAGGAACTCCGGGCGGAAGGAAACCGGGGAGGTCAGTCAGCCGGGCAGGCAGCAGCCGGGACCCCCGGCTCGCCTTCGGGCGAGGCGTCACGGCCCACCAGCGCAGGCCGGCCGGCAGCTGCGTGTTCGGCGTTCAGCCGACGGCCACGCCTCAGCTGGCGCGCCACCATGACCCCGACCAGGAACGGCGCCACGACCAGGTAGGCACCCCAGGCCTGCGGCAGGCTGGCGCCCTGCCGGAAGACCAGCCAGCCAGCCATGCCCGCGGCGAGCCAGTTGGCCGATGCCTCCACCAGCAACGGCGAAACGGTGTCCCGCATCCCCCGCAGGGCCCCGGACTGCACCATCGTCACCGCCCAGAAGGGTTGGAGGATCAGCGTCATCCGAAGGGTGTCCACCCCCAGCTTGAGCAGTTCGG
This sequence comes from Propionibacteriaceae bacterium, assembly GCA_020846255.1. Lineage (GTDB taxonomy): Bacteria > Actinomycetota > Actinomycetes > Propionibacteriales > Propionibacteriaceae > Propionicimonas. The sequence goes on along the minus strand of JADLEH010000154.1, from coordinate 13,159 downwards.
GCTCAGCGCCCCCGACCAGGAGGCGCACCACCGGTTCGGCAGCGAACCACAACCCGCCGGCGATGGCCGTCACCAGCACCAGCGCCCAGCGCGTGGTGATGGCCGCCAGCCGGGAGGCAGTGCGCGGGTCGCCAGCACCGAGGGCCTGCCCGACCAGGGTCGTCGTCGCCAGCTGCAGGCCCAGGGCAGTCAGCGTGGCGATGGACATGATCGAGGTCGCCATCCGCTGGACGGCTAGCTCCTCGGTGCCCATGTGGCCGACCACGATCGTGAACCCGAGCCAGCCCAGCGAGATCGCCACCTGCTCGAGGGCTGCCGGGGTGCCCAGGCCGAGCAGCTCGCGGCCCTCGGTCCATCGCGGACGCCACCCGGTGCGGGTCCTCAGGTTGACCGGCCCCCGCCAGAGCGCATCACCGACGATCACCAGCGCCACCAGGCGCGAGATCAGGGTCGCGATCGCCGCACCGGTAACGCCGAGCGCCGGAAGCCCGAGGTGCCCCCCGATCAAGGCCCAGGCCAGCACGACATTCAGGCCGTTCGCCACCAGGATGGCCCGCATCGGCGTCCGGGTGTCGCCCGAGCCGCGCAGGACCGACGAGCCGACCGCCAGCGCTACCAGGACGAAGACGGTTCCCATCGAGATCCGCAGGTAGTCGGCGCCGAGTCCGGAAGCCGTTGCGTCCAGCCCGAAGATCCCCACGATCGGCCCGGCCCCGAAGAAGCCTGCGACGGTCAGTGGCGCTGCCAGGATTCCGGCCCAGACGATGGCCTGCCGGGCGATGGTCGAAGCCCGGGCGAGGTCTCGGGCACCGGTGGCATGGGCGACCAGGATCGCTGCGCCCATGGCGAGCGCGGCCAGGATGGCGAGGGCGAAAGCCATCAGCTGCATCGCGGCACCCACTCCGGCCAGGGCGGCCGTGCCGAGCGCGACCACCAGCGCCGTGTTCACCAGGTCGAGCGAGAGCTGCAGGGTGGTCTCGGCAACGACCGGCCACGAGAGCGCGAAGACACGCTGCCGCAGCTGGCGAATGGTGGGTTGGGTGATCACATCGGACATGACGACCTCACGCTAGTCGCGCCGGGCTCGGCTCGGCGCACCGTCCAGCGGTCGCTACGGTGGGCTGGTGAACTCAGGGGACGGTTCCGGGCCGACGCCGGACGAACCAGCCGGCGGGCAGCCCCCGCCGAGCCGGCTCCCGGCTCTCGGTCGCCGGGGCGGGGGTTGGGTTGCGCTCCAGGTCGTGATCTTCGCCGTTGCAGCCGTGGCGGGCCTGCTCGGCCCGGACTGGCCGCCGGTGGGGCGGCTGTGGCTCCGGATTGCCGGCGGGCTGGCCTTCGTTGCCGGGGTCGGGCTGCTGCTTGCCGGCGGCGCGGGCCTCGGCAGGCAGCTCACCCCCTTCCCCCGCCCGGTGGCTTCCGGCGAACTCCGTCAGGACGGGGTCTACGGGCTGGTCCGGCACCCCATCTACGGCGGTGTCCTGATGGGCCTGCTGGCGTGGGCTCTGGTCACCTCACCCCTCGCCCTGGCTCCGCTGGCGCTCGGCGCTGCATTCTTCGACGCCAAGCGCCGTCGCGAGGAGGCGTGGCTGCTCGCGCAGTTCCCGGACTACGCCGAGTACCGCGAGCGGGTGCCGAGGAGCTTCCTGCCCTACCTATGGTGAGTCCGGCCGACCTCGGTGCCGGGCCTTGCGCTGTTCAGGTTCCGAGCGCCCGGAGCAGCGCGGCATAGGTCTCCTCGACGGCACCGGCCTCGGCCCGGACGACGACAGCCGAGGGACGCTGTCGGACGAGCTCGAGCAACCGGTCGTACATGCCCGCCAGCATCGCCGGCCCCCCGTACCGCGCCACGAGCCGGCTGTTGTGCCAGCCCCAAGCGGTGTCGTCGCTGCGGCGCTCGAACCGGGCGACGGCCTCGGCCCTGTCGGCGAGGAGGATGATCTCGCGGAAGCCGGCGCCCTGATCCCGGGCGACGGCCTCGAAGGCCTCGATCTCGGAGCTGCGGGCGAGGTACTGCGGGAGGATCACATCCCGGCCGCCGGCCAGATGGCTCGAAGCCATCGCCAGCGCCACCGGCCGGAGCACCTCGTGGGTGTGGTTGTCCTCGTCCCGCCAGCCGCCGACCAGGGGGTGCAGGCTGTCGATGTCCAGGTTGAGGACACCGGCATGCCGGTCGGCGTAGAGGGCCGAGAGGGTCGACTTCCCGATCGCCGGCGGCCCGTTCAGGTGAATCAGGACAGTCACCGGCAGACCCTAGCGTGCAGAGCCGGGGAAAGCTGCGGTTCCGGCATTCCGGGGCACCTGCCCGGTTGCCCCGGAAGCGACCCGGCAGCCGGTTCGTGGGCATAGTCTGCTGGCGATCCGCGCCGCGTATCACTACCGAAGGGAACGTCGTGCGGAAGTTGCAGGACAGCTCGCCCATCCGGTTCGCCCTGGCCTGGATCGGGATCTACATCGTCGCGGTCAACGCCGGCGACGTCCTCGGCGAGCAGCTCCAGCTGCCCTGGCTGACCAGCGTCCTCCTCGTCGCACTCTCGGTGGTCCTCGTGTTCTTCGTCCGGGCCGACGACCGGCTCGGCCACTACGGGGTTCGCCGGGTCGAACCGGGGACGCTGCCAAGCACGCTGTACTACCTGCCCCTGGTCGCGATGGCCTTCGTGCAGTACGCGAAAGGCCTGGCGCCGGACCTGGCACCGGCCACCGTGGTGACAGCCGTGCTGCTGGTGACAGCCGTGGGCTTCATCGAGGAACTGCTGTTCCGTGGCTTCCTGCTACGGGCGCTGCGAGTGCGGGGGAACCTCATCCGGGCGATCGTCGTGTCCGGGGTCACCTTCGGCGTCGGTCACATCGTCAACCTCCTGCGGGGCTACGCGGTCGCCGACCAGGGGCTGCAGCTGGTGGCGGCCGCGCTGATCGGTACGGCCCTCGCCTATTGCGTCGTGCTCACCGGGAGCATCCTGCCGGGCGTGGCCTTCCATGCGCTGTTCAACCTCAGCGGCACCATCACCAACCACTCCACCGGGGCGGACCTGGCCACCGTCGGCGTGATCGCCGTCGTGATGATCGCGTACCTGCCCTTCCTGCACGCCCGGACGCGGGCGTCCATCCGGACCGGCGACCCGGCCATGGCGCCGCTCTGACCGGAGGCCGGGCCGGACCAGGCGCGCCACCAGCGGCAGGACCCAGACGAGGCCGACCAGGGTGAGGTAGCCCGCCCAGTAGTTGCGGTCGAGCAGGCTGGGGTTGTCGGCCCGCCGGCCAAACCCGGTGAGGAACGGCACGGCGACAAGGCCCAGCAGGATGGTCAGTGTCGATGCTCCGGCGACGTAGCGCCGCCACTGCCCCGGCACCAGGCGGCCGATCGCCAACCCCAGTACCACGACTACCGGGACGGCTACCAGGTCGACGATCAGCGGCCCGCCCAACCACCATGCGCCCACCCCGAGTACCGGTGCGGTCCGGTCGAGCAGGAGTTGCAGCAGCTGGAGCCCGCCGAAGGCGACGGTGGTCGCGCCCAGCAGCAGCAGTGCTACCTGCGCCCGGGTCAGCCCGGTGACCGCTGCCCTGACCTCTGCCACCTGCGCTGCTGCCGTCCCAGCGACGCTCCGGCGCAGGGCGGGCCAACGCGACCGGGCAGTGGGATGCGGTTTCATCGGCGGACCTCGAGGGTGGTGACCCACTTGGTCTGCATCGCCCCCGGACGGTTCGGCGCGATCAGTCTCGCCGGGAAGCCGTGGTCGAGGGAGAGCTGTTCACCGTTCAGCCGGAGCGCCAACAGCGTGTCGGGGTGGTTCAGCGTCCGGGTCGACACCCTGCTGGCGCCATAGCCGCCGGGGTCGGGCGAGCGGACCGTGACCTCGACGACGTGGGCCGGGTCGGCGATCAGTTCGCTGAGCCGGACTCCTTCCCAGACTGCCCAGGCGTTCCAGCCCTCGACGCAGGCGATCGGTAGCAGCGCCGAGTGCTGCGGCATGGCCTGCAGCTCCCGGAGGCTGAGGACCCGCTCGGCTCCCCGGTCGAGCAGCCGGAGCTGCCAGTCCGGGTCGAAGGCAACGCCGGCTGCGACCGCACTTCGGTTCACCGGCAGTCCCTGCGGGCCGGCTCCGCTCCGTTGCGACAGCAGCCCGACCGGCCGCAGCACGGGGAGCTTGTCGCCAGCTGTGGTCACAGCCGCGACCACAGCCCCGAGGCCGGCCAACCGGAACACGTCCCGCCGGTTGAGCTCGCCGGTTGCGACGGGTGGTTCGGGTTGGCCCCAGAGCGCCCGCACCTTGGGCAGCTGGACGGCGACATGAACCGCGATGGCGCCGATGGCCAGCCAGGCCACCGCGTAGTGCACCGGCGGGAAGTAGAACCCGAACGCGTACCAGCCGGCCACGTTCAGCAGGCCGGTGACCAGCTCGAAGACGGCGGACGCGACGAGCACCAGCACCGATCCCCGCTCGAGCATCCGCAGCACGCCGCCGACGAGCGGCCGCTGCCAGAACCGGGGCGCGACCGACCACAGCTTCACCGCGAGCAACGGGATCGACGCGATTCCCGACGTGACATGGATGCCCTGGCTGACCGCGTAGGCCCAGACGGGCCCGGCCGGTAGCTGGATCGGGCCGGGATGCTGGTGGAAGTGGCTGACGAGTCCGGTGACGAAGCAGGCAGTGAACGTGATCCCGAGCCACATCCCCAGCCGCAGGCTGAGCCAGCCGCCCCGGGGGCGGTCCGGATACCACTCCGGACGCGGGACCAGGTCGGCCGGCTTCATCACTGGTCCCGGTCCCATTGGTCGCAGACGCGCAGCTCCGCCTGCCAGCGTCCGGCCGACCGCCACACCTCGACCACGCTGAAGCCGGCGGCGGCAGCAACGGCCCGCAATGCGCCGGTCGGCAGGCTTGACCAGTGGAACCAGTCGCTGGCCAGCTCCCCCACCCTGAGGCGCAACCGGTCGGTCCGCAGGTGGGCTCCTGTCCCCTGCAGGTCGACCAGGACGGTGCCGGTCTGGTCGAGCAGCTCGCGGCAGCGCGCCAGTAGCCGGATCGGGTCGCCGCCGATGCCGATGTTCCCGTCGGCCAGCAGGATGTGCTGCCAGCAGCCTTCCCGTGGCAGCGGGCCGAAGACGTCCCGCTGCAGCGCGGCGGCCCCGCGAGCGCGGGCCAGCGCAACCGCCTCTTTGCTGACGTCAACGCCGAGGGCAAGCACGTGCCCGGCCAACAGCGCGGCAGTGAGCCGGCCAGGACCGCAACCTAGGTCGAGGGTCCGGCCGAGGCAGCGGTCCAGCAGCCCGCGGTCGCCGGGTAGCTGGTCGCTGCTCCAGTCGCGGACGCGGAGCTCACTGATGCCGCTGCCCTCGAGCCAGACCCGGTCGCCGAGCAGGCCAAGGCCGTACACCTCGGTGGCTGTGGTCATGAGAGCCGCGCTGCCATCGGGTGCAGCGCTCTGGCGAGGGCGGCGAACCTGCCGTCGGCCACGGCAGCGACGGCCTCGACGTCGCTGATCGTGTCGACGTCACGCAGGACGGGAAGCAGCTCGACGCGGTGCTGCTCGCGGCCGAGCGCCGCCAGCGTGTCGACCCCAGTGTGCGGAGTGGACATCGCGACGTCGAGCAGGCACCGGGCTGCACCGGCGCGGCGCAGGCCGAGGGCCCACCAGCCGCCGTCCTCGGCCGGGCCCAGCAGCGCGTCCGGCCCGTCCGGATCGGTGATCGTTGCCAGGCCGTCGGCAAGAACCAGCGGATCGAGGTGTGGAGTGTCCATCCCGACCTGCAGCGTTGCGCCGAAGCTGCCGGCGGCGTCCGGGTGCGCAGCGGCCAGCCTGGCCGACAGCCCCCGACCCCGCTGGGGCAGGACGCGCACCCCGGCAAGGGACGACCGGATCGCTGCCGCGGACTGGGCTCCGGCGAGGTCGCCGGCGAGGGCGACGACCACCTCAGCCCCGCTCAACCGTGCGGCTGCGCCGCAGGCGTCCAGGGTGTCCAGGAGTGCTGCCGCGGCCAGCGCCGCGGCCTGGTGTGCGGTGAACGGCGGCGTCAGCCGGGTCTTCACCAGGCCGGGGACCGGAGCCTTGGCAACGATCAGCAGGACGGGGCGGCCGCTCATCTGGTTCGCCGCCACAGCAACTCCCGGTTTGCCACCAGCACCCCGGTGAAGTCCCGCAGTGCGCGCAGGGTGCCCCGAATGCTGCCGGTGACCTTCGACCGGCCGCCGTTGCGCGGGTGGTAGGGAATCGGCAGCTCGGTGATCCGCCAGTCGGCGACCCGGGCCCGGAGCAGGGTCTCCAGCGGGTAGCCGAAGCGGCGGTCGGCGACCGCCAACTCCAGGAGCGCCGTCCGTCGCGCCACCCGCACCGGAGCGATGTCGTGCAGGTCGAGCCCCAGCGCAAGGGAGAGGGTCGCGGCGAGGATGCGGTTCCCTAGTCGGGCGTGCGCGGGCCAGGCGGAACTCGTGACCGGGCGCCTCGCCCCGCAGGCCAGCTCGGCACTGCCGCCGGCCACCAGCTCGACCAGGCCGGCCAGGTCCCGGGGCCGGATCGAGCCGTCCCCGTCCAGGACGACGACGATGTCGCGGGTCGCAGCGCGCAGGCCGCGGTCCACCGCAGCCCCGTAACCGGGTCGGCCCTCGTGGACCACTGTGGCGCCGGCGAGCCTGGCGACGTCTGCCGTGTTGTCGCTGGAGCCGTTGTCGACCACGATCACGGCCCAGGATCCCGGCACGTCGGCGAGCAGCGCGGGCAGGGCGCTCTCCTCGTTCAGGCAAGGGATGACCAGTTCGACCTGGTCGACGTCCGCGGGGGCTGGTTTCATGCCTCGAAGCTAGGCAGCGTCCGCGGCCGGCCAGAGGCGATCCCGGTTACCGGAGTCTTGCCGAAATCGGCCGAGTCTTACCGGAGTCTTTCGGGCCTGGCCCGCCCGGTGCGGAACCCCCCGGCCTGCCCTAGCGTCGCGACGTGGAGACCGCACCCGACCAGCTCAGCCCGGCTGTCGGAGATCGCTGGCACGGGTTGTCCCGCCTCGACCGGGCGCTGCTGGCCGGAGCCGTCGCCCTGGTGCTGGCCGCCCACTTCGTCGGCAGGGCGATCGAGGCCTCCGGGACGATCATCCTGCTGCCGTTCCCGCCCGTCTTCGCACAATGGGCTCCGCACCTGTCCTGGTGGACGGTGGCTGCCGGGTCGATGGTGGTCGCGGCCGTCCGGCTCCAGCGGGTGGCGGCCACCCTGGACTGGCGCGTCCTGCTGGCGGCCGGCTGGGCTGTCGGGTTCGGCTGGATCTTCTCGCTGGCTGCCGTGGACGGCGACTGGGCCACGAAACTGCTGTCCCCGCACGAGTACCTGCACGACCTTGCTGCCATCAGCGACCCCGGATCGTTCCTGCGGGGCTTCACCGGGCGGATCGTCAACGTCCCGGACGCCTGGACCACCCATGTGTCCGCCCACCCCCCGCTGGCGACGCTGTTCTTCTGGCTCCTGCAACAGGCAGGGCTGCCCGGGCCGTTGTGGGGCGGGCTGGCCTGCATGCTGGTCGGCAGCCTGGCGGCACCGGCCTGGGCCGTGACCCTGCGGGTACTGGGCGCGCCGGCCGCGGCCCGACAGATCGTCCCGTGGGCAGCCGTGTTCCCCGGGGCGGTGTGGATCGGGGTGTCCGGCGATGCGGTCTTCCTCGGGGTGGCCTCCCTGGCCGTGGCGGCCTCGTGTTGGGGCGCCGTCCGGCAGCGCCGGGTCGTCTCACTTGCCGGCGGCTTGTTGTTCGGGGCCCTGTTGTACCTGTCCTACGGGCACGTCCTCTACGGCATCGTCGCCGGCACGGCCCTGCTCCTCACCGTCCGGCGGTCCGGCTGGGCCGTGGTCCGCAGCGGCTGGCTGGTGACCGCGGTCGGCGTCCTCGGGGTCGTGGTGTTCTTCACCCTGGCCGGGTTCCGCTGGTGGGAGGGCCTGGCCCAGGTCGAGGTGCGGTACTACCAGGGAATCGCCAGCTCCCGCCCCTACAGCTACTTCCTCTGGGCGAACCTGGCGGCCTTCGTGGTGTGCGCCTCCCCAGTGGTGGTGCTGATCATCGCCGCGGCGGTTCGCACCCTGGCCGGACCAGGGCGCCGCAACCTCGACGCAGCGCCGGCCTGGCTGGCAGCCGCCGGCCTCGTCGTGATCGTCCTCTCGGACCTGAGCGGGCTGTCCAAGGCGGAGACCGAGCGGATCTGGCTGACCTTCACCTTCACGGTCTGGTGCGCAGCCGGCCTGGCGCCCCCGGCATGGCGGCGCTGGGGGCTGGTCGCTGCGGCAACCTGGGCCCTTGCGGTCAATCATCTGTTGCTGACTGAATGGTGAGCGCGGTGGACCAGGGAGAGGGGGGAAGCGGCGTGCCGGCCAGGAGCGTGCTGGTGATCGAGGACGACCCGACCACGCGGGACGTGCTGCGCCGCTACCTGACCCGGGCCGGACTCACGGTCGTCGAGGCCGGGGACGGGGCCAGCGGACTGGCGGCCTTTGCGCAGGCCGACCCCCAGCTGGTGATCCTCGACCTGATGCTGCCGGGCATCGACGGGCTGGACGTGTGCGAGCGGATCCGGCGGACCAGCGGCGTGCCGATCATGATCCTGACCGCCCTCGGCAGTGAGTCCGACCGGGTGGTCGGGCTCGAACAGGGGGCGGACGACTATGTGGTGAAGCCGTTCTCGCCGCGCGAGGTGACGCTGCGGGCGCAGCGCCTCCTGCAGCGTTCGGCGCCTCGACCCACCCGCGTCGCAGCACTGGTGGACGGCGACCTCGTCATCGACCTGCCGGCTCGCCGGGCGACGCTGGCCGATCGGGAACTCGTGATGACGGCGCGTGAGTTCGACCTGCTCGCCTTCCTCGTGGCACACCCGAACCAGGTGTTCCGCAGGTCGGAACTGCTGGCCCAGGTGTGGGACTGGGACTTCGGTGACGACTCCACCGTGACCGTGCATGTCCGGCGGCTGCGCGAGAAGGTCGAGCCCAACCCTTCCCACCCGATCCGCCTCCAGACCGTGTGGGGCGTCGGCTACCGGTACCAACCGTTGGGAGACCGATCATGAGCGAAGACCTGCTGCACATCGCGCCCTGGGCGGTGCTGACCTGCGTCGTCACGGTCATCGCGTTGTGGCTGCTGCTGAAGGTCTTCGAGCGCCACCTCGGGATCTCCCTCGCCCTCGTGTCCGTGGTGCCGCTGCTGGCAGCCCTCGGCTTCGTGGTCGCGATCAGCGGCTTCATGTTCACCGAGCAGCTCGGCTGGACCCTGGTCACCTGCGTGCTGGTCGGCGTCATGCTCGTGCCCGGCTCGGTCCTGATCGGACAGCAGTCCGCCCGACGCACCCTTGCGGTGGAGACCCGGCGGGCGGAGGAGCGGGCCAGGGAGCAGAGCCACCGGGAGCTGATCGCCTGGATCAGCCATGACCTTCGAACCCCGCTCGCCGGCATCAAGGCCATGGCAGAGGCCCTCGAGGACCGGGTGGTGGAGGAGCCCGTGGAGGTGAGCGACTACGGCGCCCGGATCGGACGGGAGTCCGACCGCCTCGGGGACATGGTCGACGACCTGTTCGAGCTGTCCCGGATCAGCAGCGGCGCGCTCGACCTCCGGCTGGAGCCGCTGGCGCTCAACGAACTCGTCGGTGAGGCGGCGATCGGGCTCCGTCCCATCGCTGCGAGCCGGGGCGTCGAGCTGGATGTCGACCTGCCGGCCCTGGTCGGCATGGGATCGGGCCGGGAGATGGAGCGGGTCGTGCGGAACCTGATGGTGAACGCCGTCCGGCACACCCAGCGGGGCCGGAAGGTGCAGGTCCGCGGCGGCACCGACGAGTCGGCCACCTGGCTGACCTTCACCGACGGGTGCGGCGGGATCCCCATCGACGAGCTTCCCAGGGTGTTCGACATCGGTTTCCGCGGCACGACCGCCCGCTCCCCGGTTGCGGCGCCGCTCAGCCCCGGCGCCGGTCTGGGCCTCGCCATCGTGCGGGGGCTGGTCACAGCGCAGGCCGGGAAGGTCGCTGTGCACAACGTCGACCAGGGGTGCTGCTTCGAGGTGAGCCTGCCCGCGCCGGCACTGGTGGCACCGGCCGGCTGATCCGGCGACCCCGCAGTCAGCTGCGCATCGGGGCGGACGCGAAGTCGGCGACGCCCTCGACGAACCCGACCCGCGCTGCGAACCCGAGCTCTGACCTGATCCGCGCCGGGTCGGCCACGACGTGGCGGACGTCACCGGGCCGGCCGCCGCCGACGACGACCGGCTCCGGACCGGCCAGCTCGCGAGCCAGGGCGGTGGCCAGGTCGAGCACGGTGTGCGGCGACCCGGATGCGACGTTGTAGGCACGATGCCCGGCGCCGGCCGGTGTGGAGGCGAGCGAGGCCAGGGCTGCCGCGTTGGCCCCGGCCACGTCCTGGACGTGCACGAAGTCGCGCATCTGCCGGCCGTCCTCGTAGACCCGGGGTGCCCGACCCGCTGCCAGTGCCGAGCGGAAGATGCTGGCGACTCCCGCGTACGGGGTGTCCCTCGGCATCCTCGGACCGTAGACATTGTGGTAGCGCAGGCTGATCGCCCGGCCGCCGGACTGCTCGGCCCAGGCGATCGCCAGGTGCTCCTGGGCCAGCTTGGTTGCGGCGTAGGCGTTGCGCGGATTCGGCCGGGCATCCTCCCCCACCAGGCCCCAGGTGACCGGTTCGCCGCACACGGCACAACTGGCCTCGAAGCGTCCGGCGTCGAGGTCCTCGGCTCGCCGGGGCAAAGTGGGGACGTCGCCGTGGGCCGGGCAGACCTCACGCCCACCGCCGTAGACGACCATGGAGGACGCCTGCACCAGGCCGCCGACACCGGCCCTGGTCATCGCGGAGACCAGCGAGGCCGTGCCGACCACGTTGTGCGAGGCGTAGTCCGGGGCGTCATGGATGGTCAGGCCAAGGCCGACCATGGCCGCCTGATGGCACACCAGGTCCACCCCCTCGAGCAGCCCGGTCAGCGACGCCTCGTCCCGGACATCGACCAACTGCAGGTCATCCCCCACCCATGGTGGCCGGCCCCGGTGCGCGCTGCCCAGCAGCAGGTCCGCCCCGAGAACGTCGTGGCCGAGATTGCGAAGGTGCTCGACGATGGTGGAGCCGATGAACCCGGCGGCGCCGGTCACGAGAACCCTCATCGCCACAGTCCAGCGGTTTCCGGCCGCCCTGGCGAGGGAACCGGTGCAGCCGCAAGAACCCCGTAAGAACTCGCCGGAGTTCGCGGCGCCTGGAGTCAGGGCGGGCCGACCCCGGTGGTCACGTCCGGCCAGTGGGAACCGGGCACGCAACCTCGCCGCCGAGCCGGCGGTGGAGCGCGTAACCCAGCAGGCCGACGCCGGCAAGGGCGAGCCAGGGTTGTACCGGAGCGAACCAGGTGAGGGCACCGGTGTAGCCGAGCGCCAGCAGGGCGAGCTTGTTGCAGACCGGGCAGCCGACGGCCAGGTAGGTCAGCACGCCTCCGACCAACCCTGCCCGCGAGACCGGTTCGGGGGCGGTCGGGCGGCGGACGTAGGTCGCGCCGAGCAGGCCGCTGAGGATGGCTGTGACCACCAGCGCCGGCCAGGCCCACGCCGTCGTCGGGACCTCCCGCCCGAAGACCGGGTTCGGGATCATGGCTGTGGGCAGCCCCATGACGAGCGCGGTGGCGACCGCACCGGCCAGCGCGACCAGCCAGCGGCGGCGGGGCCAGGCCTGGAGGGCCGTCCACTGCGCCCACCAGGGTGGCGGTGCTGCCGGCACGCCGGTCAGCAGGAGCTCACGCGGCGGGGTCTTCGAATCCATGGAGGGCCTTTCGTCGCCGGACCGGATCACTATACCCCCCGGGGTATAGTGGGCACCACCGCCGGACTGGCCGGCGGAGCCGAGAATCGAAGGATGCCCGATGACCGTGGACTTCACCCCGGAAGTGTCCGCCCGGCAGGCCCTGCGCCTGGTCTCCGACGGAGCGGAGGTCCTGGACGTGCGCGACGGTTGGGAGTGGATCGAGGGCCACGCGCCCCGGGCCCACCACGTGCCGCTACCCCAACTGCCGATCGCCGGCATCCCCCGCTGGAACTCGAAGCGGGTCGTCGTGCTCTGCCGAAGCGGCAGCCGCGCCCGGACGGCGACGAACCTCCTGCGCAGCCGCGGCGTCGAGGCCTTCGTTGTGGCCGGCGGCATGGGCGCCTGGCGCGACGCGGGTGGTCGAGTCGTCTCCACCGACGGTTCGCCGGGCCTGGTGGCCTGATCCGGTGAGGGCGGAGACCCGTTCCACCCGCCGGCACCGTCCAGCCGGGGGCGCAGCCGACCCCGGGAAGCCCTGACGGGCCTTCCGGGGTTCAAGGAGTGTGAACTCGATGCTGTTCGCTGCTTCGGCAGGGATGCTGGCCGCCTTCAACCCCTGCGGCTTCGCGTTGCTGCCCAGCTACCTGGCGCTGTTCCTCGGCACCCGGTCCACCCGGGAGTCGGTGGTGGCGCGGGCCCTGTTGGTGGGCGCCGCCGTCACGGCCGGCTTCGTCGGGGTCTTCGGCATCATGGGGCTGCTGCTGGCTCTCTTCTCGGTGAGCCTGGGCCCCTGGCTGGGTTGGGTGACACTGGTCTCGGGGGCCGTCCTGGTCGGGGTGGGCGGCTGGCTGCTGTCCGGCCGGGACCTGGCGATCGGCCGCATCCGGGTGCCGCTGCCCGTGAACGGCACCTGGCCGGGGATGGTGGCCTACGGCGTCGTCTATGCCACCATCTCGCTCTCCTGCACTCTCCCGGTCTTCGTCGCAGCCGTGCTCGGATCCGTGGGCACGCCGGGGTCCAGCCCGTTGGCCGCAGTGGCGGCGGCGGGTAGCTACGCGCTCGGAATGGGGGTGGTGCTGACCACCCTCGCACTGGTGGTCGGGTTGGCCGGGCAGGCAGCGATCGGTGGGATGCAGGCCGTCGCACACCGGATCAACCGGATCTCGGGCGCCTTCGTGCTGGTCGCCGGCCTCTACGTCACCTGGTACGGCTGGGTGGAGGTGCAGTCGACTCGCGGTGAGACCGTGGCCGGCGGCCCCGTCCTCTGGGTTGCTGAAGCTTCGGGACAGGTGTCCGCTGCGCTGGCGCAGGCCGGTCCGCTGGCGGTCCTGCTGGCGTCGGCGGGACTCTTCGCGGCCACTGCGATCGGGGGCGCGCTGCTGGCCCGCCGTCGCCGCTGAGACCGGCGCCG
>JADLEH010000153.1 GCA_020846255.1 Propionibacteriaceae bacterium | reverse complement strand
GTTCACGCCGGCCGGCTCGGCGACCGCGACGAACACCCGGTCGGCTACCGGCTGGAAATCGCCGAGGCTGAACTGCGTCATGCCCGTCAGCCTAGGGCGTGCCCGACGGGATGCCGGGCTGCTCCTCGGCCGGCGCAAGCGCCGGGCTCGTCGAGACTCCTCCTCGGCCGGCCGCTGGCGCGTCCGGCCTCGTCGTCGTCTAGACTGGCACTCCACTACCGAGAGTGCCAGCTGCTGACGGGAGGACCGCTGTGCTCGATGACCGGAAGCTGACCATCCTGCGCGCCATCGTCACCGACTACGTGTCGATGCGCGAGCCCGTCGGTTCCCGGGCGCTGGTCGAGCGCTACCACCTCGACGTCTCCCCGGCCACCGTCCGCAACGACATGGCCGTGCTGGAGGAGGAGGGCTACATCACCCAGCCCCACACCAGCGCCGGCCGGATCCCGACGGACAAGGGTTACCGGCTGTTCGTCGACCGGCTGGGGGCAGTCAAGCCGCTGTCGGTTGCCGAGCGCCGGGCCATCGAGACGTTCATGGCCGGAGCCCTCGATGTCGACGACGTGGTCCGCCGGACGGTCCGCCTGCTCGCCCAGATCACCCAGCAGGTGGCGATCGTGCAGTACCCGATCGTCACCGGTGCCACGATCCGGCACATCGAGATCGTGGTCCTCAGCCCAGAGCGCGGGCTGCTGATCCTGGTCAGCTCGACCGGCAAGGTCGACCAGCACCCGGTGGACCTGGGCGGCGCTGCCGAAGCCGCCGTCGCCGACCTGCGCAGCCGGCTGAACGCAGCGTTGATCGGGCTCTCGCCGGTGCAGGCGGTCGAGCGCGCCACGAGCCTGCTGGACGAACTCCCCAAGGACCTGAGGCCCCTGGGTACCGTCGTCATCGCTGCCCTGCTGGAACTCGCGACGACCGACCCGTCCACCCGGGTGGTGGTCGGCGGCGTCCCCAACCTCACGCGATTCTCCGACCAGTACGAGACGACCGTCCGCCCCGTGCTCGAGGCACTGGAGGAGCAGGTGGTGCTGCTGCGCCTGCTCGGCGAGGTCGCCGGTACCGGCGACGTGACGGTGCGGATCGGGCACGAGAACCCCTACGAGCCGTTGCGGGCCACCTCGGTGGTGGCCAGCGCGTACGGCAACAGCCCGGACGCGTGGGCTACCCTCGGCGTCGTCGGGCCAACCCGAATGGACTACCCCTCGACGATGGCGGCGGTGCGGGCTGTGGCCCGCTACGTCGGCCGGTTCCTGGCCGAAGGATGATGCGTGAGCGCTGACTACTACCAGACCCTCGGTGTGCCCCGGGACGCGACCCCGGAGCAGATCAAGAAGGCCTACCGCAAGCTGGCTATGAAGTACCACCCGGACGTCGCCGACGCCGCGGACGCAGCCGAGAAGTTCAAGCAGATCGGCGAGGCGTACGAGGTGCTGCACGACCCGAGCAAACGGGCCATGTACGACCGCGGCGGCGACCCGCTCGGCGGCGGGTTCGGCGGCGCCGGGGCCGGCGGGTTCGGCTTCCCCGGTGGCGGCTTCGACTTCACCAACCTGGTCGACGCGATGTTCGGCACCCAGGCCAGCCGGGGGCCGCGTTCGCGGGTGCGCCGCGGTCAGGATGCCCTGGTGCGGCTCAACCTGACCCTTGCCGAGGCTGCGTTCGGGATCACCAAGCCGCTGCGGGTCGACACGGCTGTGGTGTGCCCCAGGTGCAGCGGCACCGGGGCCAACGAGGGCAGCGAGCCGGTCACGTGCACCACCTGCCACGGCGCCGGTGACGTCACCCAGGTGCAGCGGTCGTTCCTCGGCGAGATCCGGACCAGCCAGCCGTGCCCGAGCTGCCGTGGCTACGGCACGATCATCCCCAATCCGTGCGGCGAGTGCTCCGGCGAGGGCCGGGTGCGCAGCCACCGGACGATCAACGTGAAGATCCCGGCCGGGGTGGCCACCGGCAACCGCGTCCACCTGGTCTCCCAGGGCGAGGTCGGTCCCGGCGGCGGCCCGGCCGGCGACCTCTACGTCGAACTCAGCGTCGCCCAGCACGAGATGTTCAAGCGCAACGGTGATGATCTCGAAGTCGTGGTGAAGGTGCCGATGACGGCTGCTGCCCTCGGCACGCAGGTCAGCCTGGACACCCTCGAGGCCGAACGGGACGACCTGGACGCCGAAGCCTCCCACGTCGACGTTGACATCCCGCCGGGCACCCAGTCGGGCACCCGGATCGCGATCCCGAACCGCGGGGTGCCCAGGCTGCGGGGGGACGGTCGTGGCGAGCTCGGCGTCACCCTGCTGGTGCAGACCCCGACCCGGCTGGACGACGAACAGCGTGAGCTGCTGCGCCAGTTCGCCACCGCCAGGGGCGAGAGCCGTCCGGAGGTCTCGGTGACCCGGCACGGCAAGGGTGTGTTCAGCTGGCTGAAGGAGAACTTCACATGACCGAACCGCTGTTCCTCGCCGACCTGGACGCCCCGGAGGTCGGTCAGCTGGTCGCCCTCACCGGTGACGAGGGCCGGCACGCCGCCGCGGTCCGCAGGCTGCGGGTCGGCGAGGTGATCCTGATCAGCGACGGCAACGGCACAGCCGTCCGCGGGCCGGTGGCCACGGCCGACAAGACCGGACTCTCGATCACTGTCGCCGAGGTGCTGCATTCGCCGCCGCCGGCCGTGAGGTACGTGGCGGTCCAGGCCCTCGCGAAGGGGGACCGGGCCGAGCTGGCAGTCGAGATGCTCACCGAACTGGGGATCGACGAGATCGTCCCGTGGCAGTCGGAGCGTTCGGTGGTGCGCTGGGCGCCCGACCGGACCGAGCGCGGGCTCACCCGCTGGCGGACAACGGCAAGGGAGGCGGCCAAGCAGTGCCGCCGGTTCCGGGTGCCGCGTGTCGCGATGCCGATGTCGACGGCGGAGGTGGCGCTGCGGATCGCGCAGACCGACCTGACCGTCGTCCTGCACGAGAGTGCCGAGACGCCCCTTGGCACGCTCACCGTCCCGGCCGGTGGCGAGGTCATGTTCATCATCGGTCCGGAGGGCGGGCTCACCGAGCAGGAGGTAGCTGCCTTCACCGCCGCCGGTGGCCGGGCTGTCCTGGTCTCCGACGCGGTGCTGCGCACGTCGACGGCGGGCGTGGTCGCCCTCGCCCAGCTGCAGGCGCTCGGCGTCCGTGGCGACTGACTTCGGGTTCGCCCCCGGCGCCTTCCTCGCGAACGGGCTGGGCCGTACCGGCCTGATCAGCACCCCGCACGGCGACATCAGCACCCCGGCCTTCATCGCCGTTGGCACGAAGGCGACGGTGAAGGCCGTGCTGCCCGAGAGCGTCGCGGACGTCGCAGCGCAGGCTGTGCTCGCCAACGCCTACCACCTCTACCTGCAGCCCGGCTCCGACATCGTGGACGCGGCCGGCGGGCTGGGCCGGTTCATGAACTGGCCAGGACCCACCTTCACCGACTCGGGCGGATTCCAGGTGATGAGCCTCGGCGTCGGGTTCAAGAAGGTGCTGGCGATGGACGCCACCGGTCTCGTCGACGACGGCGTGATCGCGGCGGGCAAGAGCCGGCTGGCCCACGTCGACGACGACGGGGTGACGTTCACCTCACACCTCAACGGCGACCGGCACCGCTTCACCCCCGAGGTCTCGATGCGCATCCAGCACGACCTTGGGGCCGACATCATGTTCGCCTTCGACGAGTGCACGACCCTGATGAACACCCGTGACTACCAGGAGCGTTCGCTCGCGCGGACGCAGGCGTGGGCTGTGCGCTGCCTGGCCGAGCACTCGCGACTGACCGCCGAGCGCGCCGGCAAGCCCTACCAGGCCCTGTTCGGCGTGGTGCAGGGCGCGCAGTACGAGGACCTGCGCCGCCAGGCCGCCAGGGACCTCTCCGGGCTGCAGGTGGCCGGGCGCGGGTTCGACGGCTACGGCATCGGGGGAGCCCTGGAGAAGGAGAACCTGGGCACGATCGTCGGCTGGGTGTGCTCGGAGCTGCCCGTGGACAAGCCAAGGCACCTGCTGGGCATCTCCGAGCCGGACGACTTCTTCGCGGCCGTCGAGGCCGGCGCCGACACCTTCGACTGCGTCATGCCCTCCCGGGTCGCCCGCAACGCAGCGATCTACACCGTTGACGGGCGGTTCAACGTGAACACCGCCGGGAGCCGGCGCGACTTCGGCCCGCTCGACGCCACCTGCGACTGCTACACCTGCGCGAACTACACCAGGGCTTACCTGCACCACCTGTTCAAGGCGAAGGAGATGCTGGCTGCGACCCTGGCCACCATCCACAACGAGCGGTTCACCGTGCGCCTGGTCGACGACATCCGGGCGAGCATCGAGAACGGCACCTTCGCCGACTTCAAGGCGGAGTTCCTGGGGCGGTTCTATTCCGGACGCCGCTGACGCGCCGTCCGTCGAGACTCCGCGCTTCCCGCCGCTGCCGCGGCGTGGCGCTTGTCGTCTATTCCTCGCACCGCTGACGCGCTGCTCGTCGAGACTCCTCCCTTCCCGGCCGCTGCCGCGGCCGTGGCGGTCCTCGTCTATTCCGGGCGCCGCTGACGCGCCGTCCGTCGAGACTCCGCGCTGACGCGCCGTTCGTCGAGTGTCGCCCGCAGGGGGACAGGCCGGGGCCACTCCCGCTCGGCTAGCCTGATCGGGTCCTGGGCCACCCGGATGCGGCCGGTGTCGCCACGATCGAAGGAACCCCGAATGCGCTGCCCCAACTGTGGCCGGAACGTGCCCGACTTCGCGCCAGTCTGCCCCGGCTGCGGTCAGGATGTGACCGACGACACCGTGAGCCTCGCCTCCCACGGCGCGCCCGCCGATCCGGAGCCGACCGCGGAACTGCCCACGGTTGCCGGGATCCCATCGACCCTCGGCGCACCTGCCGGCCATCCTGCGCCGGCTGCCGGGGCCTACGTCGACCCGCAGCACTATGTTGCAGCCCACCCCGGGGGGCCGGCGCCGGCCTGGGACCAGCCGGCGCCAGTGGCGAAGCCGAGGCGCCGGGTCCTGCTCGGGACCATGGTTGGAGCCCTCGCACTGCTCCTGATCGGTGGCGGGGTCGCGGTCGCCGGCGGCCTCCTCGGCTGGTTCGGCGGCGGCAAACGGCCTAGTGAAGTGCTTCCGGGCGCAGCCCTTGCCTACGTGCAGCTCGATCTGGAGCCGTCCCCGGCGCAGCAGGCCTCGGCCTGGCAGTTCCTGCGCGACCTGCCCGAGGTGAAGGACGCCCTCGCCGGCGGCCTCCCCGACCCGAAGGCCCTGCTCTGGGAGTTGCTGGTCAAGGCCGATCCCGACTTCGACGCCGTGGACTACGAGGCCGACGTCAAGCCCTGGCTGGGCAGCCGATTCGGAACCGTCGTGATGGACCACGACGGCAAGGCTGCGGTGGCGGCGGCGATCGAGGTGACGAATCCCGAGCTGGGGGCGCAGAAGCTCCGGGAGTGGGCGAGCAAGGGCGAAACCCCCTACGACGTGACGCTGCGCGAGGGCTACGCGCTGCTCACCGATCCGGATGAGACCACCTTCGTACTCGGTGAGATCGCCAAGGACACCCTCGCGGCGAACCCGCGGTTCGCGGCCGACTTCGCAGCGGTTGGCGAGCCCGGCATCTCGGCCGGCTGGGCCGACCTCGGTGGGCTGGCCCGGCTGAGCGAGCCGAGCGTCGGCTCCGCCGTCGGGATCGGCGAGGGCCGGGTCGCCTACGCTGCCCGGTTCAGCGCTGACACGCTCGAGGTTGCCGGCATCTCCCGCGGCTTCGCCTGGCCGGCGGCGACTCCCGACGGCGATCTCGGCAACCTGCCGGCGGACACCGGGGTTGCGATCAGCCTGACCGGCGCGGGTCCGGCGCTGGCCAAGGCCTGGCCGGAGCTCCCACAGGAGGCGAAGGATTCCGCAGCGCAGGCCATCGGGCTCGACCTTCCCGAAGACCTGGTGGCCCTGCTCGGCGACAGCTTCATGATCGGAGCATCCGAAGGAACGATCAGGAACGTCGCCACCTTCCCCGAAACCCTCGAGATCGGGCTGCGGGTGAGTTCGTCGGACCCCCGGCGGGACGAGAAGGTCCTGCAGGAACTGCTTGCCGGTGCCTTGCCTGGGGAGGACCCGACCCGGGTGGACGGGTCGGTCCTGGTGGCCGCAACGACCACCAGCTACCGGGACCGGATCGCCGGGGAGGGCCCGAGGCTCTCGACCGAGGAGTGGTTCGCCAAGGCCGTTCCCGACCATGCGAGGGCTGCCTTCGCCGCCTGGGTCGACCTGGAGGCGGTCGCGGCGGCCGACACGACCGAGCCGGAGGAGTACCGGGACTTCCGCGCAGCACTGCGTGGCTGGGGCGCCCAGTTCCTCCCCGGGGATGCCGGTGACGGTTCCTGGTCGGTGCGGGTCGTCCGGGCCTGAGTGCTGCCGCGGGAAGCGAGCCTCAGGACGGCTCGTGCCGCCTGACCCAGGCGATCACCCGATAGGTGACCGGGAGGAAGACCACTTCAACGCCGACCTTGTAGAGCCAGCCGACGGCCGTGTAGTTGATCAGGGCCGGCCACGGGATGGACTCCCCACCGAGGGGATTGCCCAGCGGCCCGAAGGCGATCAGGCAGAACACGAGGGTGTCGGCGAACTCGCCGACCACGGTTGAGCCGATCAGCCGCACCCAGAGGTGCCGGGTGCCCCAACGTTGCTTGATCCGCACCAGGACAACGGCGTTCAGCAGTTGTCCGGCCAGGTAGCCGAACAGGCTGGCCACCACGATCCGCGGGACGAACCCGAGCACTGCGTGCCAGGCGTCCTGGTTCGGCCAGTCGGCCGCCGGCGGCGCGGCGTCGACGACCAGGAAGGTCAGCGACATCACCAGGGCAAGCACGAAACCGGTGAGGATCGCCCGGTTCGCGCGCCGCAGGCCGTAAACCTCCGCCAGCACGTCGCCAAGGATGTAGGTCAGCGGGAACAGGATGGCGCCACCGTCGGTGATGATCGGCAGCAGCTGCACACCGGCCAGGTCCACGCTGGGCCCGAAGGCGATCAGCTTGGTGGCTCCGATGTTGGAGATCAGCAGCATCCCGACGAAGACCGCGAGCACCAGGTCGTAGTTGCCGCGGGGACGCGACTCGACGGATGCGGGAGCTGAGGACACGAGAGGGCATCCTAGACCGGATCTGGCCTAGTCGGTAGCCATTTGAGGGCCGGGGATGCCGCCAGCAGCATCCGTGCAGCCTCCCGACGATGTTCACAGGGGTTCTGCGTGAGTTGGCTGCCCTCGGGCTGTCCGGGCGTGGCAATCTAGGCCTATGACCGACTTTGACGAAGCCGTCCCGGAAGAATCGGAGCAACTCGACCAGCTGCAGCCGGAAGAGACCCTCCTGGACCGCGGCGTCGGGGATGTGCTCGACGAAGGGTACGTGACCGGAGAGAACTGGTCGCCGGCGCAGGGGTTCGGCAACACCGTCGCCGAGATGCGGCGGGGCGAGACCCTGGAGATGCGGATGGCCCAGGAGCTACCCGAGCCGGTCAAGGACGAGACCCCGTGGAACCCGGATCCGTCGGAGCCGCGCGAGGTCGGTCACCTGCGCGCTGGTCGGCTCGTGGACGCCAACGGCGGCATTCCCGGGCTGGACACCGAGGCGGAGAGCATCGGTCGGGACGTGGGGATCGACGGCGGTGCGGCGACGGCCGAGGAGGCCGCGATGCACATCATTGACGACTACGACGACGATGACGACTGATCCTCCTGACTCGTCCCGCACTGCTGGTAAGGACTCACCCCTCGCTGGCGCTGCGCAGCGGTCGCCGTCCGAGCTCTACCCGCCGATCGAGCCGTACACCCACGGGATGCTCGACGTCGGCGACGGCCACGAGCTCTACTGGGAGGAGTGCGGCAACCCCGGCGGCAAGCCGGTGGTGTTCGTCCACGGTGGCCCCGGAGGTGGCTGCACCCCCAACTACCGGCGGTTCTTCGACCCGACCCGCTACCGGGTGATCCTGTTCGACCAGCGCAACTGCGGACGCTCCCGGCCGCACGCCTCCGAGCCGGCTGCCGACCTCTCCACGAACACCACCTGGCACCTGGTCGACGACATCGAGCGGCTCCGAATTGATCGGGGAGTGGACCGCTGGCAGGTCTTCGGCGGATCCTGGGGCAGTGCCCTCGCCCTCGCCTACGCCGAGTCGCATCCCGACCGGGTGACCGAGCTGGTGCTGCGAGGGATCTTCACCCTTCGCCGTTCGGAACTCGACT
>JADLEH010000152.1 GCA_020846255.1 Propionibacteriaceae bacterium | reverse complement strand
AGGTTGCGATCGCTGGACGCGGAGAGGCCGAGGGACCTGGCCAGGGTGACATAGCGCCTGGCCACGTCGGAGATCTCTCCCGGACGGATGCCGAGCTCGCCGGCGTTGAACTCGATCACGTGCGGCAGGAGGATGCCGTTGAGGCGACCGTGCGCCACCTTGAAGGAACCGCCGATGGCGTGGGAGAGGCTGTGCACGATGCCGAGCCCGGCATTCTGGAACGCGATCCCGGCCATCGTCGCCCCGGTGTGCACGTGCTGGCGGGCCTTCACGTCCAGGTTGCTGCGGAAGCTCCGCAGCAGGTAGGTGTCTGCGATCCTCAGCGCCTTCTCGGCGAGGGCATCGGAGAAGTCGTTGTGGCCGATCGCGACGTAGGCCTCGATGGCGTGGCTGATCGCATCCATCCCGGAGTCCGCGACAAGGGTCGGCGGCGCCGTGCTGACCGCGTCCGGGTCGAGGATGGCGACGTCGGGCAGCATGTCCTCGGACGTGAGCGGGAGCTTCGCGTGGCTCTCCGGGTCGGTGACCACTGCGAACGACGTCACCTCCGATCCGCTGCCGCTGGTGGTGGGGATCACGTAGAAGCGTCCCTCGGTGCGGTGACCCAGCTCGAGGGCGAGCTTGCGCACAGCCTTGGCCGTGTCGATGGGCGACCCGCCGCCGACGGCGAGCAGGGCGTCGGGCTCGAACTCGAGGAACGCGGCCAGCCCGGCGGCAACGGCTGCGACGTCGGGGTTGGGGATCACCTTGTCGTAGACCTCGATGGTGGCGTCGGACAACGCAGCCCGCACCTGCACCATCAGGCCGCTCCCGGCGAGGAAGGCGTCGGTGACGATCAGGACCCGCAGCCCGGCCAGCTCGGACAGCGCAGAGAGCGAGTCAGGCCCGTAGCAGAGGGTGGTGGTGAGTTGGAAGCGATACACCGGCAGGTCTCCCGTCGCGCGAGGAACACTGACGCCGGAACTCGCTGGGAGATACCCCGGTATGAGCGCGGAAGACCCTTGAGAAGTAGTTGACCTGGTTGAAGTCCAGTTCCGCTGCGACCTTCTGCACCGGCATCTGGGTGGAAGCTAGCATCAGCTGCGCGCGGGAGATCCGCCAGGCTGTCACATACGACACGAATGTGTAGCCGGTGACGGATTTGAACAACTTCGACAGGTGACCCGGCGACCAGTGGGTCGCTGCGGCGGCCTCGGTCAACGACAGTGCCCGGTTCGGATGCCGTGCGATGTCGTTGAGCAGGTCGCGCAGGTCCCTGCGGCGACGCGGACGGGAACGCAGCACCTCGTCGATGATCATCCCGAGCAGCCGCTCGATGTGCAGCTGGATCTGGAACCGGTTGGTCGAAGCCGTCCTGCGGTCCCGCTGGCCCTGGACGACCGGGACGAGGTGCGGCACCAGCCGGGGGGCGCAGTCCCTGGCCACAGCGATCACGAGGTCCTCCACACCGGCGATGCCCTCGCGGAGGTCGCCGTCGCCCGCGAACGCCACGTCGAGGAGGCGACTGGCCTCTGCGATCGCGCTGGCCAGGTCCTCGGCGTCCATCGCGTCCCGCAGGGTTGCGTGCGGTTCCCTTGCCTGGGTGGCGGCCGGCTCGATCCTGGTCCGGGGCAACGGGACGAGGGTGAGCAGCGGGCGCTGCGGGGGGGCATCAGCAGCGGGAGGGCTCAGGTCCAGCCGACGGCGAACCCGCATCCCGTCGAGGACGCGGCTCACCCCGAACAGGGTCTTGGCGGCGGCAGCGACGCGGCTGAGGGTAGACATCGGCACCTGGTCGTAGAGGTCCTCCAGCTGGCCCTGGCCCCGCCACTCCGACCCGGCGGTGAGGAACCGCGGCTGGTCGGCCTTCGGCACCCGGACCTGGCCGCAGAGGATCGCGCCGACGTACTTGTCCCCGTCCGTGACCGGGACCGAGAAATCCACCAGGCCGGCATGGCAGCGGTACACCTGCGGCGAGCCCTCGATCAGGGCCTGCAGGCCGCCGTGGGCATCGCAGCCGTGGCAGAGCTTGTTCCGCAGCGGGTCTGAGCGCATTTCGCGGCAGAAGTCCGTGAACGCGAAGGTGTCGGTGACCGGGACTCCCCGAGCATCGACGGCGACGCTGGCCAGACCGGTAGCTTCCGAGAAGTCTTCGAGAACCTTCTGGAGCTGACCCAGGTCGAGCACTTCGGCGATCCCGAGCTCAGTCAATGTTCCTCCGTTGGACAAGGTGACATTAGCCCAAGTGAACGACTCAGTGAAGGCCCGGACGTTCATCCGGATACCCCATTCCGCGACCTCCCGGGCAGGAGCCGCAGGTGGCGGTACGGTTGCGGCCGTGGCAGGAACCAGCGACCTGATCAGGGCCATCGGACAGGCGATCATAGACGCGCTGCGGCCGCGTCGGAGCAGGCGGCGGCGGTCCGAGCGGGCGCCTGGCGGACCGGTTGGTCCCGGCCGTGGGAGCGCGCGCTACCCCGGCGACTTCAAGGGTCGCCCCCGGATCGACTACGCCCCCCACCCGGGCAAGCTGGCCGACCCCGGCGAGGTCGTGTGGACCTGGGTGCCCTTCGAGGAGGACCACTCCATGGGCAAGGACCGCCCGGTGCTGATCATCGGCAGGGATGCCGACTGGCTGCTCGGCCTGCCGATGACCAGCAAGGACCACGACCGGGACGCGCGCCAGGAGGCTGCCGAGGGTCGCTACTGGGTGGAGGTGGGCCGGGGCACCTGGGACTCCGCCGCCCGGGTGAGCGAGGTCCGGGTCGACCGGATCCTCCGGATCGACCCCGGCGGCATCCGCCGGGTGGCCGGCAGGCTGGACAAGGTCCGCTTCGACAAGGTGGCGGCAGGGGTCCGGCGGCACAGCTGAGCCCGGATGGGCAAGAACACGTATGGGACGGGGACGCTCAGCCGATTAACCTACAACCAAATGGTTGTAGATGATCTCCTCGAAGTGCAGACGGACCGGGTCTTCCACGCGCTGGCCGACCGGACCCGACGCGACATCGTGGTCCGGGTGCTGCAGCGCCCCGGCTCGGTCACCGAGCTGGCCAAGGCCTACTCGATGAGCTTCGCCGCAGTGCAGAAGCACGTGGCGGTGCTCGAGCGGGCCGGGCTGGTCACGAAGGAGCGCCGCGGGCGGCAACAGCTGGTGTGGGGCAACCCGGAGGCCATCCGCGGGGCAGCAGCACTGCTGGAGCAGTACGAGCAGCTCTGGCACGGCCGGGCCGCCCGGATGGCCGGGATCCTCGCAACCGACATCGAGTAGGCCTCCAACAGAAAGGCTGGACCAACCGTGGCCATCGTCACCACGTCCAAGGATCTCGACGCCCTCACCATGGTCGTCGTTGCCGACTTCAAGGCCGACGTCGAACGGGTCTGGCAGTTGTGGGCGGACCCGCGCCAGCTCGAGCGCTGGTGGGGTCCGCCGGACTGGCCGGCGACGTTCACGCGTCACGACTTCGTTCCCGGCGGGGAGTCGCGCTACCACATGACCGGCCCGGACGGTGAGCAGCCGGGCGGCTACTGGCGGATGACCGCAGTCGACGCGCCGAACGGCTTCACCCTCGAGGACGGCTTCACCGACGACGACGGCAACCCGGTTCCTGGCGAGCCGGTGGTCCTGGAAGCGCGACTCTCGCGAAAGGACGGCGGAACGCGGATGACCCTGACCAACACCTTCGCCTCTGCAGCGCAACTCCAGCAGATGGTGGAGATGGGCATGGAGGAGGGCCTGGCCGGCGCCCTGGGCCAGATCGACGAACTCCTGGCCGAACGCGCGGCATGATCAGGAAATTCTCAGGCGTGCCGGTTCATGTTCCCCGGCGCGTGGCCCTACACTTCTGCTAGGTGTTTTGCCAATGGCAAGTCCTTTAGGGATAGGGGACTAAGGCCCCGCCTCCTCACGGAGGCGGGGCAAAGCCATTTCTGGGGCCCGACCGGTCGCCGTCAGATCCGGACCACGATCTTGCCGCGGGTGTGCCCAGCCTCCAGCGAACGGTAGGCCTCGGCCGCGTGCTCGAGGTCGTAGACCCCGGAGATCGTCACCTTGAGCTCACCCGTCGCGGCCAGTGCCGCGAGTTCGGCGAGGTCGCTGCTGCTCGGCCGCACCCAGGCGTAGCTGCCGCCGAGGCCGGCTGCCCGGCTGTCGGCGATCGAGATGACCGTGCCGCCGGGTCGGAGCAGGTCGGGCACCGTGTCCATGGCCTGCCCGCCGACGTAATCGAGGATCACGTCGTACCCCTGCGGCGCCAGCGCCAGGGCTGCGGGTACCAGTCCGTCGCCGTAGCTGACCGGCTCTGCCCCGAGCGTCCGAAGGTAGTCGTGGTTCGCCGTCCCGGCGGTACCCACAACCCGCGCACCGGCCCGCACGGCCAGCTGCGTCGCGTACGAGCCGACCCCGCCGGCCGCGGCGTGGATCAGCACCGTGGAACCGGCTCCGAGGCCGGAGCGCCGCACGGTCTGCCATGCGGTCAGCCCGGTCAGGGGCAGGGCAGCCGCCTCATCGAAGCCCAGGCCGGCCGGCTTGTGGGTCGCGGTTCGTACCGGCACCTCGACGAGCTCAGCGAGGGTGCCGCCGTGCACGAAGTCCTTCCTGGCGTAGGCGAGCACCTCGTCGCCGACCGAGTACTCGGGGGTGTCCAGCCCGGTGCGCACCACGACCCCGGCCACGTCCCAGCCCGGCACCACCGGGAAGACGGTCTCCATCAGCCCCTGCAGGTAGCCCTCGCGGACCTTGTAGTCGACCGGGTTCAGGCCGGCCGCGACCACCTTGACCAGGATCGAGTCGGGCCCCACCAGCGGATCCCTGGCCTCACCGATCCGGAACCTGTCGTTGCCGCCGAATTCGTCATACATGAGTGCTTTCACGAACAGGCCAACCCGGCTGTCCTCGGCTGCATTCCGCTCGGCAACCCGAGGACCGTTCGGCTCAACCGAGGCGGGAGTACCTCAGAAGGGCACGCCGCAACGCAGGATCACGTTCGCGTAGGCGGTGGCCTCGCCGGTGCGGATGATCAGCCGGGCATCGCGGCTGAGTTCCTTGAGGCGCTCGTGGGGCACTGTCCCGGGCCGGCCGAACAGTGACCCGACGAGTTCGACCACCCCAGGGTTGCGGTCGGTCGTCTCTTCGGCGAGCACAGCGGCCTCGACGACGATCTCCGCGGCCAGCGCGGTGAGCACCTGCTCGAAGCTGGGGACGCCGAAGACCACAGCCAGGTCGACCACCGGCACCCCCGGGGGCCGGGGCAGCCCGCAGTCGGCGACCACGACGGTGTCGGTGTGACCCAGCCCGGCGAGCCGGAGGTTCAGTTCAGCGTTCAGGATTCCGGTGCGCTTCATGCGGGCTCCAGGTCGTTGATGGTCGGGAAGGACGCCTGGGCGCCCGGCCGCTGCACAGCCAGCGCTGCGACAGCGCTGCCGAGGGCGAGTCCCGTGGCCATGGGCTCACCTGCTGCCAGCGCCTTGGCCAGCGCCCCGACGAAGGCGTCCCCGGCCCCGGTGGTGTCGACGGCCGTCACCTGCGACGCAGCCTGGAAGTGCGGCTCGCCCCCGGCCTCGATCGCGATCGAACCGGCCGCCCCGAGGGTCAGCACAACACTGTGGGGACCGGTCGCCAGCAGGCGCCTGGCCAGGTCCACGGGCCCCTGGCCGGCCGGGCGGTCGCCCCCGAGCAGCAGCACCGCCTCGCTCTCGTTCACGACCAGCGGGTCACAGACCTGCAGCACCCGCTCCGACACCCTCGCCGCCGGCGCTGCGTTGAGCAGGAACCGGACGCCCTTGGCTGCGCAGGTCGCCGCGACGTACTCGACGCCGGCCATCGGGATCTCCAGCTGCATCACGACGATGTCGGCGTGGATCCAGTCGTCCTGGTGCTGCCGCAGGTACTGCTCGCTGACGGCGTTGTTGGCACCGGGTGCGACCACGATCGAGTTCTCCCCGTCCGGGGTGATGAAGATCAGGGCGCAGCCGGTGGCGGAATCGCAGGCCTCGAGTGCTTCGGTGCCGACCCCGGCCCGCAGCAGGGACTGCCGCAGCAGCTCGCCGTTGGCGTCAGCGCCGACGCAGCCGACGAACCGGACCTCTGCCCCGAGGAGCCCGGCGGCGACAGCCTGGTTGGCGCCCTTGCCACCCGGGGTGATGACCAGGTCGGACCCGAGGAGCGTCTCACCGCCTTCTGGTCTCCGGTCCACGTGCACGACCAGGTCGGCGTTGGCCGAGCCGATGACTGCGATCGAGGTCAAGGTAGTGCCCGTCGGTGGATTCGGTCCCCGGAGTTGCCCTGCCGGAGCATCGCCGGCTAGAAGGCCAGGCCGCGAGGTTCGGCCCCTAGCGGCGCCTCCTGCGGGTCGACCACGGCGAAGCCGTTGGCCTTGTAGGCGTCGTAGTCGAAGTGCTCGCACTCCTCGTAGCCGATGCGGTGGTAGTCGTCGAAGCCGTCCCAGTCCTCATACCCCTCGCCGAAGGAGTGGTCGAGGAACGCGTCAGCCATTGCCATGCCGAGTCGTGGCGCGACGTAGAAGGCACCCATGGCCAGCACGTTGCAGTTGTTCGCCGTGGCGCAGCGCAGGGCGGCGGGGACGCTCTCACAGACGGCCGCGTGCACGTGCGGGCACTTGCTGGCCGCCACGTGGATGCCCATTCCGGTGCCGCAGAACGCGAGCCCCTTCTCGAACTCCCGCTCGGCGATCCGGGCGCCGACCATGAACCCGGCCCGCTGGTACATCGGGGTCTCCTCGAGAACGGGGGTCAGGTCCTCGACCGTCCAGCCCCGCTGGATCAGGTGCTTCTTCACGGCTTCCTTCAGCGGGAAGCCGGCGAAGTCCGCACCGACGACGACGTGCTTCTCTCTTGCTGTCTTCACGAGGACTGTCCTTTCTTTCTGAAGAGTCGCAGCCGGGAGCCGCTCTGCGAGAGGTGGTTGGTGGCGATCACGGCCAGCAGGACACCGCCCCAGATCAGGGGCCGGTAGAAGTTGCTGATGCTCGGGAACATGTTGAGTCCCGAGGACAGGATCTGGAGAATGAGGATCGCCAGCACCACCCCGATCAGGCGACCGCTGCCGCCGTTGGGGTTCACGCCGCCGAGCACGACGATCAGCACAGTGAGCAGGGTGTAGGTGGAGCCGTAGTCGGCTTTGGCCGAGTTGTAGTTGGCCAGCATCACCAGGCCGGCCAGCGACGCGGTCAGGCCGGAGAACATGTAGGTGCGCACCAGCAGGCTGGTGGTGTTGAGGCCACTGAACCGGGCAGCGCGCGCGTTGGTGCCGAGCATGTAGATCTTCGTGCCGTAGGCGGTGCGGTTCATGATCAGGGCGACGACTATCGCCGCGACTACGAACACGAGCAGCGGCACCGGGACGACGCCGAAGATCTTCCCGGCGAAGACCTGTCCGTACACCGGCGGCAGCCCGCTCTTCGGCTTGCCACCGGTGATCAGGATGGCCACCCCGGTGAACAACTCCAGCGTGCCGAGGGTCACGAGGATGGGCGGGATCTTCACCTTCGCTACCAGCAGGCCGTTGATC
The DNA here is from genome assembly GCA_020846255.1 of Propionibacteriaceae bacterium. Taxonomy (GTDB): domain Bacteria; phylum Actinomycetota; class Actinomycetes; order Propionibacteriales; family Propionibacteriaceae; genus Propionicimonas. The sequence goes on along the minus strand of JADLEH010000152.1, from coordinate 8,940 downwards.
GCCCCGGCAACGGCCCCGGCGACGAGCGCGAGCAGCATCGCCACCGAGATGCCGATGGCAGCCTGGCCGGCGTCCGCCCCCCGGGGAACGAGGGTCAGCATGATCACGGCAGCGCCGATCGAGGTCATGTTGGCGATCCCGACAACGGAGAGGTCGATGCCCCCGGTGATCATGGTCAGCATGACGCCCAGTGCCATCAGGCCGAACTCGGGGAACTGGATGGCCATCGACTGCCACGTCCGGATGTTCAGGAAGCCCTCGGTCTTCACGATCGCGAAGAACAGGAACAAGGTGATCAGGATGATGACCAGCCGGGCGAGATGCGTGTCCCTGGTGAGTAGCCGCAGGGATTTCGAGTTCATGGTTGCGGTCTGCATTGCGCGCCCTTTCATCCCACCACTGCGCGCAGGCCCTTGCCCGACCGCGCCACCTGAAGTGCCGAAACGCCGGTGCCCACGATGATGAGCAGGCCCAGCGAGAACCGCTGCCAGAAGGTCGGGATCCCGACCAGGATCATGCTGTTCTCGACGATGACGATGAGCAGGGTGCCAAGCATCACGCCGGTGAGCGACCCGATTCCGCCGGTGATCGCCGTGCCACCGAGGACCACCGCAGCGATGACCATCATCTCCATGCCCAGGAGGTTCGTCGGGTGCATCTGCCCCATCATGCAGGTGCGGATCAGGCCGGCAAGGGCAGCGATCACCCCGACGATGACGTAGAGCCAGAACTTGATCCGGCGCACCTTGAAGCCGGCCCGGGCTGCGGAGGCCTCATCCCCGCCGATGGCGTAGATGCCCCGGCCGAACATGGTGAACCGCATCATGAAGAAGACGATCGCCACCACGGCGACCAGGATCAGGAACGAGACCGGCATGGTGGACGTGAGCCCGGAGTCCGGGTTCTTCGCGATGAAGAGGGCCGCGGTGCCGAAGGCGTCCATGGAGGCCGGGATGTTCGGGATCTGGACCGAGCCGAGCGCTCCCTGCATCACCCCGGAGAAGACGTTCGCCGTGCCGAGGGTGATGATCAGGGTCGGGACGGTCAGCCGCGAGGTGAACAGCCCGTTGAAGGCACCGAGCACGGCGCCGAGCACCATTGCGATGCTGAACGGGATCAGGATGCCGCCGGAGAAGCCCGAGTCCACCAGCATCCGGGTGGTGGCGTAGACGGCCAGCGAGGCCAGCGCAGGGAAGGACACGTCGATGCCGCCGGAGACGATCACCAGGAAGGCGCCGACGGCGAACAGGCCGGGGACCACCATCGCGTTGGCGATGTCGACCAGGTTGTTGGCCGTGAAGAACTGCCCGCTGCGGGCCTGGATCAGGATGCTCAGGGCGACCAGGACTCCGAAGACGTAGAACTCGTTCGACCTGGTCAGTTTCTGGATGAGCTTCGTCAACTCAGCGCTTCCCTTCTACTTCGTGACCCTCGCGGGTCATCAGCTCCGCGAGCTCTGCCTCGGTGGTGCCTGCCGGGTCGAGTTCCTGCTCGATCCGGCCGGCCCGCATCAACAGCACGCGGTTGCAGTTGCCGATGACCTCGGGAATGTCGTCGGAGATGATGATGATGGCCATGCCGTCGCGGGCAAGGCCGCGCAGGATCTCGTGGATGTCGTGCTTGGAGCCGATGTCCACACCCACCGTCGGGCCGTTGAGGATCAGGATCTCCGGATCGGTGGCCAGCCACTTGGCCAGCACGATCCGCTGCTGGTTCCCCCCGGACAGGGTGCTGGCAGCGTTGTCCGGGTCCGGCGTGGCGATCCTGAGCCGGTCGACCCATTCCCTCGCCCGCTGCCCGACCTTCGCCTGGCTGAGCATCCCGGACCTGGACACCAGACCGTCGATGTCGGCGATCACGATGTTGTCCGCGATCGAACGGTCGAGGAACAGTCCTTCGGTGAGCCGGTCCTCCGGGACGTAGCTGATGCCGTTCGCGATCGCTGCGCGGATTCCGTCCACGTCGACCGGCCGGCCCTTGATCCGCAGTTCGCCGGTGTCCTTCTTCAGGGCACCGAAGAGCGTGAGGGCCAGCTCGGTGCGGCCGGAGCCGAGCAGGCCGGTGATCCCCAGGATCTCACCCCGGCGCAGCGAGAAGCTGACGTCGGAGAAGGCACCTTCCACGCCCAGCCCGACGGCCTCGAGGATCGGCTCGGACGACGACTCCGCGAGCGTGAAGTGGGCCTCGTCGAAGTCGCGGCCGGTCATGTAGTTGGCGAACTTCTTGCGGTCGAGTTCAGCCGGCAGGCAGGTGATCACCGACTCGCCGTTGCGGATGATGGTGAACCGCTCGCTGATCTCGAAGACCTCCTCGAGCTTGTGGCTGACGAAAAGGGTCGCGATGCCCCGGGCCTTGAGGTCGAGGATGATCCGGAACAGTGCATCGACCTCCTTCTTGGTCAGCGCTGTCGTCGGCTCGTCCATGATGATCAGCTTCGCGTCGCTCATCAGGGCCCGGCTGATCGCGACCAGCTGCTTGTCCGCGACCGAGAGTCGGCCGACCACCTCGTCGAGGTCGACCTGGAAGTTGATCTTCGCTACCGCCTCCTCCGCGATCCTGCGGAAGCGCCGCCAGTTCACGAGCTTGCGGTTGCCGGCGAGTTCGGTGTTGATCGCGAGGTTCTCCATCACCGTGAGGTTGGGGAACACCGAGAAGTCCTGGTAGATGACCTGGACCCCGTTCATGATCGCCTCGATGGGCGTCAGCCGGGTGTGCACCTGGCCGTTGAGTTCGATGGTGCCCTCATCGGGGGTGTAGACCCCGGAGATGATCTTGATCAGGGTCGACTTGCCACTGCCGTTCTCGCCGGCGAGGCAATGGATCTCCCCCGGCCGGATCTCGAGATCGATGTGCTTGAGTGCCTTCACCCCGGCGAAGGCCTTGCTCACGTTCCGCACCGTCAAGACGTTGTCAACCATCAACTACTTCCTTTTCCGTACGCGCCCGGCTGCCGCGTGTTCCAAACATGACCAAAGGCAGCGGGAAGGGGGGCATTCCCGCTGCCCCGGTGTGGGGAGGCAGGTCAGGCCCGGGGTGCTGGCCACCGACCGACGGGTCGGGTTCGGGCAGCAGCGCCCCGGGCACCGGCCTCAGAAGCCGAAGTCGTCGACGTTGTCCTTGTTGATGACGACCCAGCCGTTTCCTTCGAGCACCTTGGTGCTGCCCTCGGCGAACTTCATGTCCTCGTAGCCCTTGACGCCGAGGTTGACCGAGCCTTCGATCTTGTCGCCGTCGAGGATCTTCTTGGCCAGCGCTGCGAGTGCGTAGCCGGAGTCGGCCGGATCCCACAGGGTCAGCGCGGAGACCGAGCCGTCAACGAGGATCTGCTTGTTGGCGGCCGGCATGCCGGTACCGGCGGTGAAGACCTTGCCCTTGAGGCCGAGCTCGTCGATCGCCCGGGCGACACCGGGTGCGTCGAAGGAGGACGTGCCCATGATGCCCTTGAGGTCCGGGTACTTCTTCAGCAGCTCCTTGGCGGTCTGGTAGGCCACCTCGCCGTCGTCCTGGGACTCGACGCGGGGCTCGGCCTCCAGGAGCTTCATGTTCGGGTACTTGGCCTTCGCCTGCGCCACGCCGCCGTCTGCCCACTCGTTGTGGGAGGCGTTGGTGACATGGCCGACCATGGTCGTGTACAGACCCTCCTCGCCCATTGCGGAAGCGAGGTTGTCCATGATGAAGCCGCCGTAGGCGTTGTTGTTGAAGGCCTCGATGTCGTACATGGTGTTCTGCTGGGTGGCGCCCTCATGGGTGACGACGACGATGCCGGCGTCCATGGCTTCCTTCAGCACGGTCTCAAGTGCGCCGGGGTCGACCGGCACTACTGCGATCGCATCCACGTCCTGCGCGATCAGGTCCTGGATGACCTGGGCCTGCATCGTTGCGTCGGTCTCCGACGGGCCCTTCTGGTACACGTTCAGGCCGGTCTCCTCGGCGAACTTCTTCACGCCGACCTCCATGCGGACGAACCACGGGTTCGTCGCGTCCTTGGGCACAACCGCGATCGTGTAGTTCTTGTCCTTGGCGCTCCCTTCAGCCGAGCTCGCGCCGGGCGTCGGGCTGCCGCTGCACGCGGACAGGGCCAGGCCCAGGGAAAGGGTCAGGGCCAGGGCCCCACCGATAAAGCCTCGTTGCTTCATGCCGTTCTCCTTGTATTGCCGGTTATGGGTGGTACTTGTCGACTGACGCCGGATCAGTCGGTGCTCGTGGCGCTCCCGCCGCTGGTGAGCAGTGCCGTCATCAGCGAGTAGGCGGCCTGGGTGGTGTCCAGCCGGCTGTACTGGATCTGCAGGTCGGCCGGCGACTCGATCACGATCCCGTACGGGACCCCGCGTTCGAGCTGCAGGCCCCCGAGCTGGTCCGGACGGTCGGTTCTCAGGTGGACCGCCCGCCGGCCGCCGAGGGTGATCGGCAGCGAACGCTCGGGCTCCCGGTCGGCGAAGTACGCGGTCACGGTGAACTCGACCGTCTGATCGCCGTCATTGAGGACGCAGATGGATTCGTGCGACACCTCCGGAGCCGTGCTGACCGGCGGGATGTAGGCATCCGGCACGTACCAGCGTCGGGTGCCGGACGCATCGGGGCGACCTGAAACGGCGTTGGCTGCGGCGTCCCCGGACATGTTCACTCCAAGCGTCATTGCTATTGAAGCGGTTCAGAACTGAACCGCTTCAGACTGTATACTTCCCTCGTCGTGAATCGCAACGATGGCGTCGCGGCGTTATCAAGTTGGTACCTGGAACGGGCTCGCCGGTCTTCCCAACGAGCCGCAGGTGCACCCAGACGGAGGTTCGCCGATGACCGTACGGCCTTGGTGGGACGGGCCCGGCCACCGGCACGCCGCACAGATCCCGCAGCAGAAGGGCCCGGCAGCGGTCCGGTTTGCCCCTACGCTTCGTCCTACCCACTCGACAACCCCGAGGTGAGCAGTGACGCCTACTGACGGCCGCGCCCCGCGCCCGAAGCGTCCGGCGCCCGACCGCGCCCCGGAAGTTGCCAACGTCCGGATCCGGGACGTGGCCGAGCGGGCCGGGGTCTCGGTGGGCACGGTGTCCAACACGATCAACCATCCAGAGCTGGTGCGCTCCCGCACGCGGGAGGCGGTGCAGCGCGCCATCCGGGAGCTCGGCTTCGTACCCAACCAGCAGGCCCGGGTGCTCACCGGCGCCTCCAGCCAGGTGATCGGCCTGGTCGTGCTCGACGTGGTGAGCCCGTTCTTCATGGAAGCCGCCCGGGCCGTCGAACGCGCGGCGCAGGAGGCCGGCCACGTGGTCATCCTCTGCAACTCCGACAACGATCCGCAGAAGGAGGCCCAGCTCCTGCAGATGCTCGCTGCGCAGCGGGTGCGCGGCGCCCTGCTGACGCCGGCCAGCGCCAACGCCAACCTCGACCAGGACTGGATCCGGGCCCGGCGGCTGCCGATGGTCTTCCTCGACTACCAGAACTCGCCGGAGGACTGCTCGGTCTCGGTCGACGACGTCGCCGGCGCCCGGCTCGCCGTCGCGCACCTGCTCAGCCTCGGCCACGAGCACGTGGCCTTCGTCGGTGGCGGTCGCGGGCTGCGCCAGCACGTCGAGCGCGCCCAGGGCGCGAGGGAGGCCATCGCACAGGCCGGGCTGGACCCGGCAACGGCGCTGGTCGAGGTCAGCCAGACGGGGCTCGGCATCCAGGACGGGCTCGCGGCAGTCCAGCAGCTGCTCGAGGGCAAGCTGCCGAGCGGGATCTTCTGCGGCAACGACATGATGGCTTTCGGGGTCTACCGGGGGCTGGCGAGGGCCGGCGTCCGGGTGCCGGACGACGTGGCCCTGGTCGGCTACGACGACATCGACTTCGCAGCCGACTGGATCGTGCCGCTCACCTCGGTTCGCCAGCCGACCGATCAGCTCGGCTACCTGGCCGCCCAGCTGCTCTTCGAGCACTCCTCCGGGAACGCCGGGCACGTCCACCGCCAGGTCGTCCTGCAACCGGAGCTCATCATCCGCAGTTCAAGCGACCCGGCCAGCCGGACCAGGCTCGAGAGCGGCGCAGCCGCCCGCTGAGCCGGACGGAGGGGCACGCCACCTTTGGAGCCCGACCCGGCAGGCAGGTCCGAACCGGTCAGAATTGCCCAGCACCCGGCGACGAGCGCGCCCCGACGGGACGAGAATGCGGGATGGCCGTCGCGTGGGATGCCTTCATCTCCTACGCGCGCGCCGATTCCGAGCGGACGGCGATCGCGGTGCAGCGCGGGCTCCAGCGCTTCGCGCGGCCATGGAACCAGCGTCGTGCCGTCCGGGTCTTCCGGGACGACTCGGCGATGTCGACCAACCCGGCACTGTGGTCGGCGATCGAGGCCGGCCTCGCCGCCGCCGGCCACCTGATCGTCCTGCTCGGCCCCGCGGCCAGGGAGTCCGCCTACGTCGAGAAGGAGGTCGGCTGGTGGGTCGAGCACAAGGGCACCGGGTCGATCCTGTTGGCGTTGGGCGCCGGCGACCTGGCCTGGGACCGGGCGGGTGACCGGTTCACCGCAGACAGCGATGTTCCCCCCTGCCTGCGCGAGGCCTTCGCGGAGGAGCCCCGCTGGCTCGACCTGCGCTGGATGGCCGACTCCCCCGCCCCGTCGACGGACCCCAGGTTCGCAGCCGCCATGGCCGACCTGTCGGCGCCCATTCGCGGGGTGCCGCGCGACGACCTGATCGGTGAGGACCTGACCCAGCACCGCAGGGTCCGCCGACTGGCGCGCTCGGCAGTCAGCCTCCTCGTACTCCTGCTGGCCGTCTCCGTCGTCGCCACCGTGATCGCCGTCCGGCAGCGGGACGACGTGCTTCGCCAGGCCGTCACCCTTCGCTCCCGTGCCCTGGCCAGCACTGCGTCCGGGCTGCTCGATTCCGAGCTGCGGCTGGCCCAGCTGGTCGCGGTGCAGGGCTTCCGCACCGAGGACTCCGCAGCCACCCGGCAGGCGCTGCTGCAGGCCGACTTCGCCTCGCCGCTCGTCGCCGGCTTCACCACCTTCGACGCCGACATCGCCGCGATCGCCACCAGCGCGGACTCATCTACGGTGGCCGTCGGGCTCAGCGACGGCCGGGTCTACACGGTGGCCGGAGCTGGAGCCGCGGCGCCGGTGCTCCGGTTCACCGCGACCGCCCCGGTGACCACCCTTCGGGTCAGCGCCGACGGGGCCGTCCTCCTGGTCGGCACCCGCGACGGGGTGACCGTTTGGGACCGGGCCGGGTCCCGGATGCTCCCCGGCGGCGACGACCCGGTCTCTGCGGAGTCGATCGCGCTCTCGGCGTCCGGGCTGCGGGCCGGGGTCGTCCGACAGGCCGCCAGGTCGAGCGTGGCTATCTACGACACCACGACCGGGGCCGAGGTTGCCCGCCACACCGATCCGCTGGCGCCCGGGCCCGACGTCGCCGTGCCGTATCCCCAGTTCACCGAGCGCCTGGCCTTCCTCGACGACCAGAGGCTGCGGCTGGTCGGCAACGACGCCCGCTGGGTGGAGCTCGAGCTCGGCACCGGGGCCACCAGTCGGGCCGGGTCGGCGATCTGGACCCCCTACGCCGACCTCTACGTCACCTCCAGCCGCGCCGACTTCCTGCTCGCCGCGCCGATCACCAACGGGCAGCAGGTCCGGGCCTGGCCGATGGGCCGGTCCGGCCGCCGGCCACCGCAGACCGCAGGCGTGCAGCTGACCGACCCTCTCGGGATCGCGATCAGCCCGGACGGGCGGCTGGTGCTGGTGAACGACTCCTCCACCGGGTTGTCCGTAGCCCCGGTCGCCGGCGCGGAGGAGGAGCTCCCGGTTGTACCGGCGACCCGGATCGCCGGGCTGACCGGGGTTGCTGCGATGGAGTTCGTCGGCCCGACGCGTGCGGTGGCCGCGGCCCGCACCGAACTGGTCTTCCTCAGCTTCGGCGGTGTCGGCCGCGGAGCGAGCAGCGCGAAGCTGTCCCCCCGTGGCGTCGGCGGTGTGCCCGAGTACGCCGTCGACTACCGGAACTCGCGCATGGCCGTTTCGCCCGACGGCTCGCGGGTCGCAGTGCTGGAGGTGAACAGTGCCGAGCTGGAGATCGTGCCCCTGGCTGGACGGGGTGCTGCGGAGCTGCCGAGGACCAGCCTCGGCCTGGCCGACCAGCTCGGTTCGCTCTTCGGGGTGGCCTGGCTCGACAACGGCACCGTCCTGGTGCTCAGCTCCGAGCCCGGGGGCGTGGTGAGCGGCCTGCCCGACGGGGTCCTGCGCTGGAACCTCGGCCTGCCGGTTGTTGGCGAGTGGGGCGACCGCGAGACTCCGATCGCCGCAACCCCCACCGGGGCCGGCACCGTGTTGGTGGCGACCTCCGGTGGAGTGGTGCAGACCCGGGCCAGGGCCACCGGGGAGCTGGTCCGGGAGCTCGAGTCGGGCGCGCCGGGCGCCGGCTACGAGCTGGGCCGGTTCACAGCGGACGGGAGCCATCTCGCCCTCATCGACGACGGCGACCGGTTTGAAGAAGACGGGACCAGAGCCACGCCGGCCACGCTTCTGGTGGTGGACAGCGTGACCGGCGGAGTCATCCACGAGCAGCGTTGGCCGGAGTCGGCGACCGGGGTCGCCGGTCTCGAGTTCGCCGGCACGACCCTGCTGGTCTCCCACCTGGACGGGTCCGTCGACGTCCTGCCCGACCTCGGCCGGGGCCCGGCCACCCGGATCTCTACGGCGGGCACCCGCACCAGCACGGGTTCGAGCCAGCTGAACCCGCCGGTGGTTGGCGCCGGCGGGCTGGTGGGGTTCCCGACCCGATCCGGGCTCCAGCTGTATGACCTGACGACGCTGCAACCGTCCGCAGAACTCCCGGTGCCACCAGGGTTCGAAGCCGTCCCCCGGACCTATGCCTTCGCACCGGACGGCCACACGCTGGTGACCGGCTTCTTCGGAGCCGACGCCAGAACCGCTGCCGTCAGTGTCCGCGACCTCGACACCGAGGCGGT
>JADLEH010000151.1 GCA_020846255.1 Propionibacteriaceae bacterium | reverse complement strand
GTCGACGAGCGTTATCGTCCAGCCCTTGTCGACGAGCGTCACGTAGACCTTGTCGGTCCGCTCCGGGAGCGGAAGCATGATTACGTCGCTGTCGGAGGGCAGGCGCCACTGGGCCAGCACCAGACCGTTCCGGTCCACCGCATCGACGGCGAGGTTCAGGCCGGGTTGCAGCTCCCGCCACACCACGCGACGGCCCTCGTGCTCGGGCCCGACCCACATCGAGGCCCGCACCTGCTGCGCGAGACTCGGACGCGCTGCCGCCCGCGCGGCCGCGTTGCTGGCCGAGCCGCCCGCGGTGAGCATGCTGAAGGGCACCAGGAGCACCACCCCGGCAGCGACAGCAGCGCGCGCCGAACGGGGTATCCGCGTCGCGGCGAGGGCCGCGATCGCCAGCAGCAGGCCGACCCCGATCACCACGTCGGCGAGGTTGATGGATGCGCCGGCGGAGACTCCGATCCAGTCGACCACTCCGCGCTTGCTCCCCGGGGCCAGCCACAGGTGGCCACCCCACCTGTCCATTGCGTTGGAGCCGATCCCGGCCCACATCAGGGCACAGCCGGTCCAGACGGCGGCGCCGGCCATAGCGGTTCTCGCCAGCCAGAGTCCTGCGAGCACGAGGAGCACGAGCGCCGATGCGTCCACGATCGCCCCGAGCAGCGGATGGGACACCAGTCCCCGCAGGACCGGCAGCGCCCCGCTGGTGTCGGCGTTGATGATCGCCTCTCCCGGCAGGAAGCGCCACGCGAGGGCCTTGCTGCTCCAGTCGACGGCGAGTACAGCCACCAGGATGCCGACCAGTCGACGAGCTCTCGCGTGGCGGACCCCCGTGGCGGCTGGGGTGATCGGTGAGCTGGGCTCGCCGGCCGGCGCAGGCGAACCGGGCCTGCTGGCAGCAGGCCCCACCGGTTCGTCGAGAATCCCCACCACGGCTCCGTGTTCCGATATCCGATCAGGGAACCCGACCGGATCCGTTCTTCGGCTCGGTGGTGGGTTCCTCCAATCAAACGTCAGTACCCCGCAGCGGGGACCGCTGCACCCCAGAGGCGCTTGCGAGGAATGCTGATCCCGCCGCGGCCTCAGTTCTTGAAGTTCGCGGCAGCCCTCTTGATCGAGCTCTCCCGCACGACGAGCTCCGGCTGGAAGACGACCTCCCGGCCCGGCTCCCGGTTTCCCTGGAGCCGCTCCACGAGGAGACGGGCGGCCGCCGCACCGATCTCGTAAGTCGGCTGGCGCAGGGTTGTGATCGAAGGGGTCGTGAGGTCCGCCCACGGCAGGTCGTCGAAGCCGACGAGGCTGACCTGGTTCGGAATCTCCACCCCGGCTTCCCGGCAGGCCCGCAGTGCCCCGACCAGCATCCGGTTGTTGGCAACGAAGATGGCATCCGGCGGGTTGGCGAGGCTGAGCATGCGACGGGTTGCCCGGTAGCTGCCGTCCTCGCGGAAGTTGGCGTACTCAACCAGCTCCGGGTCGAACGTGATCCGGGCGTTCTCGATGGCTTCGCGGTAACCCTCGAGCCGCTCCTCCGCCGTGGCCACCCCGTGGGGCCCGGTGATACAGGCCACCCGGTGCGCCCCGTACTCGAGCAGGTGGCGGGTGGCGTTGCGCGCTCCGGCGTGGGAATCGGAACGGACGCAGTCGATCTCGGGCCCCAGCTTTCGGCCGATCGCAACCACCGAAATCCCACGGCTGGTGAGAGTAGTGACGTCCGAGGTGCTCGATGCCGCACTGATGATGACGCCGGCCACCGATTGGGCGGCGAGGATATCGAGGTAGCCGGCCTCCTTTGTGGCGCTCTCATCGGTGTTGCAGAGCATTACCGAGAAGTCGTGCCGACGCGCCGCGTCCTCCACCCCGCGACAGACCGAGGTGAAGAAAGGGTTCTCGATGTCGGCGATGACGAGAGCAATCACCTTGGTCGCCTGCATGCGCAGCCCTCTGGCGACCAGATTCGGCGTGTAGCCGAACTCGTCGATCACGCCCTGGACCCGTTTTGCAAGGCCCGGCTCCACGCCCACCCCACCGTTGACCACGCGCGACACCGTCGCAGTGGACACACCTGCTGCCGCTGCGATTTCGCGGATCGTTGCCACGTGGCTGACCTCTCTTCAAAGGGGATGTTGGACGCTAACAGATGGCTAGGTGCGCGCGTATCTGCGGGCAATGGTCGAGAGTGCGACGGCGAGGACGAGAATGCCGCCCTTGAAGATGTACTGCCAGAATGTCGGCGTGCCCATCAGGCTGAGCCCGTTGAAGCCTACGTTTACGACCAGGACGCCGACGAGCGTCCCAATGATGTGGAACTCACCATTTCGCAGGGTGGCCGAGCCGAGGAAGACCGCTGCGAAGGAGTCCATCAGGTAGCCGTCCGCCGCGCTGATCGTGCCCGAGCCGAGGAGTGAAGCGAGCAGGATGCCGGTCAGGGCCGCGCACAGCCCGGCGATGACGAAGGCTGCGATCTTGGTCCGGTCGACGCGGACTCCGGCCAGCCGCGCGGCGTCCCGGTTCGCACCGACTGCCTGGATGCGCTGCCCGAGCGGCGTGCGGTTGAGCAGGACCCAGAGCACCGCGAGCACCACGGCCATGATCCAGATCGGGTTCTGGATCCCGAGGGTTCGCCCGAGCGTCAACTGGGCGAATTCCTTCGGGACGAGGACGATGGGCGAGCCGGCGCTGTACCCGAAAGTGAGTCCGACGACGATGGTGCCGATGCCCAGCGTCGCGACGACGGCGTTCACCCGGGCCTTGGTGACGACCAGGCCGTTCGCGCCACCGATCAGTCCTCCGACGACGAGGGTGACGGGCAGGGCCACCAGCATCGGGAGGTGCTGGTTCGCCATCAGGCCGGTGACGAGCACGCCGGCCAGGCTGGCAGCGTAGCCGACCGAGAGGTCGAACTCCCCGACCACGAGCACCATGGTGAGGCCGCACGCGATGATCGCGGTGAGAGCGGACTGGTTGACGATGTTGAGCAGGTTTCCGGGCGCGATGAACGCCCCATTGGGCACCCCGATCCCGAAGACGGTCAGCATGATGCCCATCGCGATCAGCGTGCCGTACTTGGACACTGCAGTGAGCACCAGCCGCCGGGTGTCTCGGACCGGCCGTTCCTTGGTCTGCGGGGCGGTTGCTGTGGTCAGGTTCATGCGGCTGATCCCTCTTTGTGGCTGTGTGCGAAGCTGAGCGAAAGAATTGCGTCGAGCGTGACCCCGGCCCCGGTCAGTTCCCCGGTGACCCGACCCTCCGCCATCACCGCGACCCGGTCGCAGAGTGCGACGAGTTCCTCGTTGTCCGAGGAGATCACGAGGACGGCTGTCCCGTCCGCGGCGAGTTGGCGGATCAGCGTGTGCACCTCGGCGCGGGCACCGACGTCCACGCCGCGGGACGGCTCGTCGAGGATGAGCAACTTGCGGTGGCCGATCAGCCAGCGCGCGATCGCCACCTTCTGCTGGTTACCACCCGAAAGCGAGCCAACTTCCTGGTCGGTGTCGCGAGCCTTCACCGTCACCTTGCGGGCGACTTCCTCGGCCCGCCTGCGGCCCTCCCGCAGCCGGAGCAGGGGCAGCGCCGGGGACAGGCGCAACGAGTCGAGCGATGCCAGGTTGATGTTGAAGTCGATCGAGCGGTCGAGGAACACGCCCTGCGCCCGGCGTTCCTCCGGCACCATGCCGAGACCGTCGGCCACTGCATCGGCGGGTTCCCGGTAGTGGGCGACCTCACCTTCGATCAGGATCTGACCGCTGGTCGGGTGTTCGGCGCCGAACACCATCCTGGCGAGTTCGGTGCGCCCCGCCCCGACGAGGCCGCCCAGCCCGACCACCTCACCTGCCCTCACGGTCAGGTCGACGTCGCGGACCAACCTCTGGTCGCAGACCCCCCGAACCTCCAGCACGACCGGGCCGAGCTCGGCCGGGGGCGCAGGGCGTGCCGAGATGTCGATGTCGCGTCCGACGATCGCCCGGACCAGGTCGGCGCGACTCGCCTTGGCCGCGGTGGTCTTGCGCACCACTTCGCCGTCCTTGAAGACCGTCACGTCGTCACAGAGCTCCACCACCTCATCGAGCCGGTGGGATACGAAGATCACGGCCGCACCGCCGGCCACGAGGTCGCGGACGATGGTGTGCAGCCGTTCGGACTCCTGCACCGAGAGGGAGGCAGTGGGTTCGTCCATCGCGATCAGGCGGGCGTCGTGCATGAGGGCCCGGCCGATCATGACGAGCCACTTGTCGGCTGTGCTGAGGTCGTCGATCGGCGTGGTCAGCGGGAACCGCATGCCGGTTCGCTCGGCGACCTCACGGGCCCGCGCCCGGACCGGTCCCCAGTTGATCAGCCCGAGCCGGGTGTGGTGGGGCACCCCGAGCGCCATGTTCCTGAGGACGTCCCATCCGGGGACGAGGCTCATCTCCTGGTGGATGAAGGCCATGCCCAGATTGGTGGCGTCCTGCGGTGTCGGGATGGTGACCGGCGCACCGTCGATCTCGATCCTGCCCTCGTCCGGCTGGTGGATGCCGGCCAGGCAGCGGATCAGGGTGGACTTGCCCGCGCCGTTGGGCCCGACGAGACCGTGCACCACGCCATAGCGCACGGCCAGCGAGACGTCGTGCAGCGCGTGGACGCCGCCGAACGACTTGCTCAGTCCGGCAACCCGGACCATCACGTTGCCCTCGGACCCCAACGACTCGGACATCAAATCAACCCTCCGGATGACCTAGGTGTTACTTGAGCGCCTCGGCGTGATCGGTGAGGAACTTCTCGACGTTGTCCGCAGTCACCAGGATTCCCGGCACGTCGACCGTCTGCGGCTCGAACTTGTCGACGCCCGCCTCGATGGCCTGCAGCGTCACCTCGAACATCTTTGCGCCCTCGGCCTTGCCGTCCTCGTAGACGGTCGCGGTCAGGTTGCCGTCCTGGACGGCCTTGATCGCTGTGGCCGAGCCGTTGATCCCGAACGTGAACACATCAGTCCGGTTCTGCTGCTGGATGGCAGAGACCGCGCCGAGGGTGGGATCCTCCCAGCACCCCCAAACCGCCAGCTTCTCCGAACCGGCCGGATGCCCGGCGAGCCATGCGGTCGCGTACTTGGCGCCGTCCTGCAGGAAGCCGGGAATGTTGACCTCGTTCTTGGTGACCTTGATCCCGGGGTGGTCGGCCATGATCTTGTCGAACAGGTCCTCGCGGTCGCGACACACCTGGCCGGTTCGGTAGGTGAGCGCCAGCACTGAGCCGGATTCGCCCAGCTTCTCGAGCAGGGCGTTGGTCGCCGGCTCGGCGAAGGGTGCGCCGGCGCCAGTGGTCATCACAACCGCGGTTCCGAGGCCGCCACCCCAGGTGGCCACCGGGATGCCGGCTTCCTTCGCGGCGTCCAGTCCGGCCCCAAGTGAGGTGGTCGGGAAGACCAGGTCGAAGATGGCGCCGGCCTTCTTGCTGACGAAGTTGCGGATCGCAGCGTTGGCCTGGTCGGCGTTGCCCTGGGCGTCCACCACCTCGACGGTCCAGCCGGCGGCCTTGGCAGCCTCGGTGGCGCCGGCGATCACGCGGGCGTTGTTGGCGTCGGTCGCGGTGATGGACACGATGCCCAGCAGCTTCCCGCCGGCGGCCGAGCCGGCCGGAGCGGACGGGGCGGTGCCCGTGCTGCAGGCGGTGAGCGCCATCCCGGCGGCAAGGGTGAGCGCCGCAGCTGCCCATGTCCTGCGTCGCATGCTGTACCTCTTGGTCATTTTCGAGCTCCTCACTGAGTTGAGATGTCTTCGGGCCGCCGGACGAGCAAGGCCCGAGCTGGAAGGTGGGCCTTGGCCAGGTGTGGCCTCGGTCCGTTGTGGGTGCTGATCGATCTCTCGGTCAGATGCGGGTCGGCGTGCCCGGCGCGAGCGTCAGTTCCGCGACAGCGAGCCGGTCGTCGAAGGTCCTCGACGGGTGGCGGACGAAGGTCTCGCCCTCGTGCGCAATCACCAGCCGGTCGGTCGTACCCGCGATCTGACGCATCTCGTCGATCGTGGAGAGGTTGTTCCAGCAGCTGCCGCCACCGAATCCGATGCTGACCGGGACGCCGTCATGGTTGACGCCTTCCGCGTTCTCGTAGCTGTACATGTTGTCGCCGGTCACCACCCAGTTCTCGCCGCCGGTCTCCACGACCACGAACTGGGAGCCAGGTGTGTGCGTGTCCCGCGCGGCCCGGATCCGTACGCCCGGGAACAGGTCGAGGTCCCCGTCCAGCAGGACCAGCCGGCCGGAATCGGCCAGGGCGCCGAGCATCTCCACGTCGGACGGGTCGATGGCGCCGATGATCGACTGGAACAGGTGAGCGTTCGCCAGAGCCCAGCGCGAGCCCTCCAGCTCCTGTCGCTGAAGGTAGAACGTCGCGTTCGGGAACCGCCGCGCAGCTCCGGCGTGGTCGTAGTGCAGGTGGGACAGGATGACGGTGTCGATGTCTTCCGGCGCCACCCCGACCTTACCGAGCACAGCGCGCGGTGGCTGCCAGTCGATCACGTCATACCGCTCTGAGAGCACGCGATTGGTGCTGTCGTCGTCGTGGCCGACGTCGACCAGGATCCGGTGACCCTCGCCCTCCACATACACGTAGCTGTAGGGGAATGGCCGGGTGCCGGCGTTCCATTGTCCGTAGAAGATGCAGCCCATCGGCTGCGTCAGGCAGTGGGAGTACTCAAGCATCCAGATCGAGTAGTCAGCCATCGACCATCACCTTCGTCACTGAGGGCTGGGACGTTCACGTTCGGAACCTCCGGACTGCGAATCGACCTCTGTAATCGTTTTCGTAATCGTGTACAGGAAGTTACGCCGGTCCTTCCGCGGTGTCAAGAGATCGGACCCGGGAGGCGCCGAAGTGGGGTCTGCCCCGGCGTCACCGGGTCGTAACCTTGATACCCGGACCAGCCGAACCCGGTCGAGGCCGGCAAGGACGCCGGCGCGGCCACGAACCCCAGGAGGCGCCTGATGACCCCGCAGGAGAATCGCGACGCCCTGGCTGCCCTGCTCCGCTGGGAGGCAGCGGGCGGCACCTGGGTCCGGCGTGAGCGCAGTGACGGCGCGGTGATCGTCGATCTGGTCACGTGCGACGGCGGCGAAGTGGTTGGCGAACTGGAGTCCCCGGACCCGGGGTTCGTCGCCCACGTGCTCGGCGGGAGCGGCGGTGGCCGGTGATCGCTGGGTGCTGCACGTCGATCTCGACCAGTTCATCGCTGCCGTCGAGGTGCTGCGTCGCCCGGAGCTCGCCGGCCGGCCGGTGATCGTCGGTGGACGCGGTGACCCGACGGAGCGGGCGGTGGTGTCGACGGCGTCCTACGAGGCCCGTGAGTTCGGGGTCGGCTCCGGCATGCCACTGCGCGTCGCGGCCCGGAAGGTGCCCGAGGCGGTCATCCTGCCCGTGGACGCGCCGGCGTACACGGCGGCATCCAGCGAGGTGATGGCGACCCTGCGCGAGCAGCCGGACGCGGTCGTCCAGGTGCTCGGCTGGGACGAGGCGTTCATCGGGATCGCCACCGACGACCCGGAGGCCTACGCGCGGCGCGTCCAGCGTGCCGTGCTCGACCGGACCGCGCTGCACTGCAGCGTCGGCATCGGGGACACCCTGGTCCGCGCGAAGGTTGCGACCGGGTTCGGCAAGCCCCGCGGGGTCTTCCGGCTGACGGCGGCCAACTGGCTCGAGGTGATGGGCACCCGCCCCACCATCGACCTGTGGGGGGTCGGCACGAAGATCTCCAGGCGCCTGGCGGGTCTCGGCGTCCGCACGGTCGCGGAGCTGGCCGCAGCCGAACCGGGCG
>JADLEH010000150.1 GCA_020846255.1 Propionibacteriaceae bacterium | reverse complement strand
GTGTCATGAACAGCTCGCTGAACTTCATCACTCAGACGCCACCAGCCGGCACCTACGACAGCCCCACGGTCAAGACGCTTTGGGAAGCCGTGAGGACGGTCATGAACGCCGGCCTGGCGATCGTGGCGCTCTGGGGCGGGTTCAATCTGATTGTCCGTGAGCAGATTGGCTCTCCCTACCATGGCGCGATGGAACTGGTGCCCCGTCTCGTCATCGGCGCCCTGCTCGCGAACACCAGCCTGGCCTGGGCGCAGCTCGCCATCGACGTCAACAACGCGCTCTGTCACGGCGTTGGCCAGGTTAGCCTGCCAGCCTGGGAGCACGCCGACAGCACGACCCAGCTCCTGGTCAACGTTATCGCCACCTTGATCTACCTGGTCACGAGCTTGCTGCTTCTACTCCAGATGCTGATGCGCCTGGCGTTGATCGACGTCCTGCTGGCCGCGGCGCCGCTTGCACTCCTCTGCTGGGTGCTCCCCCAGACCCAGAGCTGGGCGCGACTCTGGTCCGGGCTGTTCTTCGGAGCTGTCTTCACCCAGTTTGTGCAGGTCCTGGCCCTGAAGGTCGGTGGCTCGCTGCTCACCGATGTCACGCCACAGGCGCCGGATGCCGCGTTGCTGAGCGTCTTCCTCGGCATGGCCGTCCTGGCGCTGACGCTCAAGATCCCGAGCTTGATGCGCAACCACGTCGGCGATGGCCTCGGCTTCGTCCGCTACTACGTCTACCGCCAGGGAGCTCGGGCGATGGAGGGAGGCGGAGGCCAGGCGTCGGCCGGTCGGTGACGGTCGTTCGGCCGTACGCGACTGAGCCATCCGAGGCTACCGGCCGTTACGTCATTGAAGCGGTGTGGGGAGGTGTCAGATGCCCTCGACAAAGGCGGAGCTGGTCGAACGTGTCCTTGACGAGGGACAGTGGTTTGAGCGCGGAACACGCGTCGACTTCTTCGGGGCCGAGCGGCGTGAACGCAGACGCCTGGAATCGGCGGTGCTCGGATCGTACGAGGTACTGCGGTGTGAGCGTCTTGAGGATGAGGGGACACGGTGGCTCGCTGTCACGCTGTGGCCGTTCGGCCTGGTGCGGGAGCAAGCGGCGAGGACGTGATGCCGTCGTGACGCCTCCAGTGCCGAAAACGCTAGACAGGTCGACTGGGCCACGGTACGCTGAAGAAGTCAGATGTGGCGCTCCGTAAGGAGCGACGACGGTTGCGGCGGACCGGTCCTTCGGGGCGATGCTGCAACAGGTAGGACGAGGTGGCGGTCAACGCCTCGTGTTCGATTGACCGACGACCCAGGGGGCGCGAGCTTCCTGGGTCGTTCTGCGTCCCGGTCCAGGCCTCGGACTTCGCTTGTCACCCCGACGACTACCGATGACCGGAGCAAGCAACTCATTGACAAGCGGCATCTGATGGTCGTACTTATTCTCATAGACGTATATGTGAATGGAAGAGCGAATGGCGCCCTCCGAGCTCCAGGTAACCGATCTTGCTCGTGATCGGGCCACCATGCTCGCCCGTTTCTTTCGTGGCCTCGATGATCCCACGCGGGTGCTTATTCTGGAACTGCTGCTTTCAGGGGAAAGGCCCGTGTCTGAGATGGTCGAGGTGACGGGGTGTCCCCAGGGGCGCGTCTCCAACCACCTGGCGTGTCTTCGCCACTGTGGCTACGTCACCACGCGACGTGACGGCCGCTTCGTCTTCTACCGCCTGGCGGACGATCGCGTCCGGGCCCTGCTGCGGATCGCGCAGGAGCTGATGGCTGACCATGCCCAGGCGCTCCTCTCATGCGCAGTGGTCAGTCCTGACGTTGCAGGGGCCACGGTTCCGCACCTCGAAGAGCATGAGGGCGGAGGAGTCCGATAGTGGACTGCTGCTCTTCCACCAATACCGGTCTTGTGTGTCCGGTGAGCAACTCGGCGACCATGTCCGTGGGGATCGTCACAGTGCGGGAGCACGCACTTCTGCCGGAGTTGCCCGAAACGAGCTTTGGCTTCTGCGACGCCGCGAGCTGCCCCGTGGTCTACGTGGGAGCGGACGGCACGCTGATTGACAAGGCCCACGTTCGAACTCGCGTCGGGGTCAAGGAGACCGAGGACCCGATCCCGGTCTGCTACTGTTTCGAGCTCACCGCTGTGCAAATCGCCGATGATGTGCGCACGCATGGACAGAGCACCATCCGCGACTACATCCAAGAGCAGGTGCGCGCCGGCAGGTGTCGCTGCGAAACCACCAATCCCTCAGGCCGCTGCTGTCTGGGCAACGTCGGGCGGGTGCTGAGCTCCGTCGGAGCGCCAGCCCCCTCACGATAGAGATCCGCGCACCACGCCCTCAGGGAGCACTGGCGTGAATGACTGCTGCACGACCGAGAGGAGCTCGACTCTGTCCGCCGACCTGGTCGGCAATAAGCGAGCGCACTTCCTGCTCTGGCGTCTGCCGTGGATAGCGGTGCTGGCGAGTTTGATGCTCAAAGACTCGTCGCTGAAGGCCGGTATCTGGACAGCCGCCTTCACCCAGATGGGCGTGGCCTGCATCGCCAACGCATCTGGCTGCGGCCGGCTGCACTGCTACTTTACGGGTCCCTGGTATCTGCTGGCTGCCGTGGCGTCATACCTTCGGGGAACAGGTCGTTTGTCGATCCCCTGGCCGGCGATCGCCGGGCTCACAGGCATCGGTGTCTGCGCGCTCTGGTGGGGGCCCGAGCGGCTGTGGGGCAAGTACGCTGGACGGTCGTCGCTGGCAACCGCGGCGTTCGATCGATTCACCGACGGAGCACGAGCAGCCCTGCAGCAGGCGCAGGAAGAGGCCGAGAGCTTCAATCACAACTACATCGGCACCGAGCTCTTGCTCCTGGGTATGCTGCGTGAAGGCGAGGGCGTGGCGGCCAGGCTGCTGGACGAGCATGGCGTTGCCCTGGATCGGAGTCGCGCCACCGTTGAACGCCTCATCGGCCGTGGCCGGAGCGACGGACCAGCATGCGAGCCGATCGGCTTGACCCCTCGTTCGAAGAGGGTGCTTGAGCTTGCCGTCGACGAGGCGCGGCGTCTCAAGCATAACTACGTCGGTACCGAGCACCTGCTCTTGGGACTGGTGCGTGAGGGCCACGGGGTCGCCATCGCCGCGCTGAAGTCGCTCAGGGGGCCGACGGATCTCCCGGTGCTCCGACAGCAGATCTCTGAATTGGGGACCAGGGAGTAACCAGGATCGTGGTCATCGAGATTCGTGGAGGTGACTTACCTGGCCGCCGCTGCGGGCCTAACCCCCAAGGGGAGATGTACGACAACATCCATGTAGGGATCGGGCGTGGAGACTC
>JADLEH010000149.1 GCA_020846255.1 Propionibacteriaceae bacterium | reverse complement strand
GTTCAGCTTCGGCCACGGCCTGCGCTGGTAGGAAACGGGGACGGTTCCATTTCCGTTCAGCTCCAGGAGACGGGGACGGTTCCATTTCCGTTCAGGTTGGTCGGGGTTTGGAACCGTCCCCATGCTCGCCGATCGGGTTGAACGGTAATGGAACCGTCCCCAAGCTCGCCGATCGGGTTGAACGGGAATGGAACCGTTCCCAGGCTCGCCGGTCGGGTTGAACGGGAATGGAACCGTCCCCAGGTACCCGTCCCCAGGCTCGCCGGTCGGGTTGAACGGGAATGGAACCGTCCCCAGGCTCGGCGGTCAGGGGGCGGGGGCAACCGGGTGGCGCAGGATCGTCTTCAGCTTCTCCGGCGTGGCCTTCCGCGGGTCTCCGAGGTAGATCTCGTGATGCTTGCCTCCGCGGGCGCCCACCAGGTCGACCAGACCCGCTCCGGCGAGGTATGCCGGCAGCCCGGCAAGGGTTTCCGGCTCGGTCGCGTACGGCCCGACGTGCAGCACCTGGACGCAGCTGCCCTCGGTGAACCGCTCCAGACGCAGGCCGTCGAACGCCGGCTGGTCGCCACGCTTGGCGCGCAGCGCGGCCAGACCGTCGGTGAACGCCTCGCCGTCCACCTCCTCCGGCAGCAGGATCAGCAGGCGGTACTGCCAGTTGTCGGGGTGGGCCAGGTCGAACTCGCCGTCGGTAAGCCACCACAGCCCCTCCAGGGGCATCACGGGGAAGTCCACCGGAGACTCGGCGCGGCGCTTGAGGGCGAACTTGATCGTGTAGACGAGGCCGTAGATGGCCGCGGTGTCGGTGGCGAAACCGGGTGAGGTGCCGGGGCTGTGCCCGGGCTCGATCCGGCCGTCGATGGCCAGGAACGGCAGCTCCGGAACGTCCACAACCTCGAACCGACCGGCTCCCGGTCGGTAGAGCCCGCGCCACCGGCCCTTCAGGTCCACCATCTCCATGGGCCCAGCCTGCACCCTGCCCCCGGGGGAGGGTCCAGCGCCGGGCACAGCCGCGCCGGGCCGCCTTGGGGCTGCAATAGGCTGGGGCGGTGACCGCAGCCAGCCGTGCCGTACCGCGCCGAACGATCCTCGCCGTTCCGGGATCGTCCGACCGGTTCATCGAGAAGGCAAGAACTCTTGGCGTGGACGGGCTCTTCCTCGACCTGGAGGACGCGGTCGCGCCGGCCGTGAAGGTCGAGTCCCGGCAACGCATCGTGGCCGCCCTCGGCAGCGCGCAGGGCTTCGCCGCCGGCCTGGTCACCGTCCGGGTGAACGGCTGGGAGAGCCCATGGACCTACGGGGACGTGATCGAGGTGGTCACCGGCGCCGGCGCCGGCGTCGACGCCCTGGTCCTGCCCAAGACCCAGTCGGCAGCTCAGGTGCAGGCACTCGACCTGCTGCTCACCCAGGTTGAACACACCGCGGGGCTGCCCATCGGCCGCATCGGGCTGGAAGTGCAGATCGAGGACGCCGTCGGCCTGCTGCACGTCAACGAGATCGCAGCGGCCAGCCCGCGCCTCGCCAGCCTGGTCTTCGGTCCCGGCGACTTCATGGCGAGCCTCGGCATGGGCGGGCTGAACGTCGGCGCGCAGCCAGCCGGCTACCCGGCCGACGCCTTCCACCATGTGCTGATGTCGATCCTGGTTGCGGCACGGGCGAACGGGTTGCAGGCCATCGATGGCCCGTTCGTTGCGATCCGGGACGTCGACGGCTTCCGCCGCTCGGCCGAACTCAGCGCAGCCCTCGGTTACGACGGCAAGTGGGTACTACACCCTTCTCAGGTGGACGCCGGTAACGACGTCTACTCGCCGAAACCGGCCGACTTCGAACGGGCCCAGCGGATCATGGCGGCGTACGCGCAGGCCACCGAGCTGGCCGGGGGCGCCGTCGGCGCAATCGTTGTCGACGACGAGATGGTTGACGAGGCGGGGGTCAAGCTGGCCGCCGCGATTCTGGCCCGAGGCCGGGCCGCCGGGATGGAGGAGACCAGATGACCCAGCCGACCCCAAGGCTCAGCAGCCTGTTCAAGCTCGAGTACCCCCAGTCGGTGGGGGTGTACAACACCTACGACGAGGCCCAGAAGGTGGTCGACTTCCTCGCCGACGCCCGCTTCCCCGTCGAGAACCTGTGCATCGTCGGCACCGAGCTGAGGTCGGTCGAGCGGGTGCTCGGGCGCCGCAGTTGGGGCACCGTGATCGGCCAGGGCGTCCAGAGCGGCGTTTCCACCGGCCTGATGATCGCCCTGCTGATGTGGCTGTTCGTACCGAATGAGAACCCGCTGCTGCTCGCTGCCTACGCACTGGGCATCGGCATCGTCGTCGGGATCATCATGGCCGCCCTCGCGTACTGGATGAGCCAGGGGAAGCGGGACTTCACCTCGGTGTCGCAGACCATCGCAACCAAGTACGAGGTGCTGGCAGAGCACAAGGTCGTCAGCCGTGCCCGGGAACTGGTCAGCGGGATGCCGGGCGTCCGGGCAGCCCAGTTCAACCCGGCCGCCGGACCTGCCCAGCAGGCCGCGCAGCAGAACTTCGCCCCGGTCCCCTATGGCCAGGCTCCGGGTCAGTACGGTCCGTACGGCCAGGCGCCCGGCCAGTACGGCCAGGGTCCGAGCCAATACCCGCAGTCGCCGGGGCCGTACGGCCAGCCCGCCGGCCCTTACGGCCAGCCAGGGCAGCAGCAGCCCTACTACCCGTCCGGTCAGCCGCAATCCGGCCCTTACGGCTACGGTCCGGAGGTGACCCGGACGGGTCTCGGCTACCCCGAACACGACCAGCCGCCGGCGTCCGGCCCGGCGCCGGAAGCTCCGGGGAAGGACGAGCCGGGGCGCGACGGCAACTGAGGCCTCGCCTGGTCACCCGACGCCCCGGCCAATCCGACGCTCTGGCGCACCCGGCGCCCGGGGGCACCCGGAAACCGGGGCCCCCAGGGCGCCGCTGAGCCTTGTCCCGCCCTCTCCCTGAGCCTGACGAGGGGTCAGCTGTCGGCCATCTCCTTGGCCAGGAACTCGGCGTAGGCCGGCAGGTCGAGCTGGCCCGAGCCGGAGACGCCGATCACGATGACCGGGGACTCCCCGGCTGCGGTGGCCTCCCGAGCCTGTCGGATGGCTCCGGCGATCGCGTGGTTGGACTCGGAAGCCGGGACGATGCCCTCCGCCCGCGCGAACATCACGCCGGCCTCGAACGCCTCCAGTTGCCGCACCGAGATGGCCCCGATCAGGCCCTCGTGGTAGCAGTGGCTGACCAGCGGCGACATCCCGTGGTAGCGCAGGCCACCCGCGTGCACCGGGTCCGGGACGAAGTCGGCCCCGAGCGAGTACATCTTCAGCAGCGGCGTCAGGTGCGCCGTGTCGCCGAAGTCGTAGCGGTACTCGCCCTCGGTCAGCGACGGCGCAGCCTTCGGCTCACAGGCGACGATCTTCGTCGCGGCGCGGCCCTCGAGGTTCTCCCGGATGAACGGGAAGCTGATCCCGGCCAGGTTCGAGCCGCCACCGGCGCAGGCGAACAGGTAGTCGGCCGGACGCTCACCGAACAGCTCCAGCTGCTTCAGCGCCTCCTGGCCGATCACCGTCTGGTGGAGCGCGACGTGGTTCAGCACCGACCCGAGGGAGTAGCTGGCGTTCGGGTCCTTGGCCGCAGCCTCGACGGCCTCGCTGATGGCCATGCCGAGCGAGCCGGTGGTGTCGGGGAACTGCTCGCGCAGCGCTTTGCCCGCCTCGGTCAGTTCGGACGGGCTGGCCACGACCGAAGCGCCGAAGGTCTCCATCAGCACGTGGCGGTACGGCTTGCCCTCATAAGAGCTGCGCACCTGCCAGATGTCGCAGGACAGGCCGAAGATCTGGCAGGCGAAGGCGAGCGCTGAACCCCACTGGCCGGCACCGGTCTCGGTGGTGAGCCGGCTGCGTCCGGCGACCTTGTTGAAGTAGGCCTGCGGTACGGCCGAGTTCGTCTTGTGGCTGCCGACCGGGGAAGCCCCTTCGTACTTGTAGTAGATCCGGGCAGTCGTTCCCAGCGACTTCTCCAGCCGGTGCGCCCGGTAGAAGGGGGACGGCCGCCACAGCCGGTAGATGTCGTGGACTTCCTTGGGGATCTCGATCCACCGCTCGGTGGAGGCCTCCTGCTC
>JADLEH010000148.1 GCA_020846255.1 Propionibacteriaceae bacterium | reverse complement strand
GCCTTGGATCGCCGATCCCCGGGCTGCCCTTCGGCCAACTCCCTCGGCACCGGCTCGAGGATCCGGACGTCGGCGCGAACCGGGTCGTCCACCAATGCCTCGAGTTCGGGGTCCGGGGGGATGAGGATCGGTCGGCGAGCCGGTACCGGGCCCATCGGTTGCTGGTCGAACAACGCCATCGGCTTCCTCCCCCGGATTCCGCAATTCCTACCGCGAGCCTAAACCGAGGCCGGATCCAATGGGGTGGCGCCGGGATATCCGTGGCAAAGCGGCCCACCCGACAGCCGAATCACCTCGAACCCACAGGATGTGGCCATTCGCTTCCCGGGCCCGCATAACCAGGAATCAGGCCGGCTGGATTCGGGGATGGGTACGGCTGCCCCGTTCACCGGCCTTGCCGGGTCGCCCGGGCGGGACGAGACTTGGAAGGCACACGCAGGCGCCCGAACGACCGGCAGGAGGAGTCATGGCAAGTCTCGTGGTCCACTTCGAGATCCACGCAGCAGATCCGCAGCGACTCATCGACTTCTATTCCGCCCTGTTCGGGTGGGACTTCACCAAGTTCGGTGACATGGACTACTGGTCGATCACGACCGGTGAGGGATCAGCAGCTCAAGGCTCGGCCGGGCACGGGATCAACGGCGGCCTGGTGAAGCGACAGGGACCGAGTCCGCAGGTGGGCGGCCCGGTGACCGGCGCGAACCTGGTGGTCGCCGTTGACGACGTCGACGCCACCTTCAACCAGGGCATCGAACTCGGTGCCGTCGGCGCACTCCCGCCGACGGACATGGCTGGAGTCGGCCGGCTGGGCTACCTGATCGATCCCGACGGGAACATCTTCGGCTTCATCTCTCCGGTGCTGTCCGACGGTACCGACGTCATGGCCGCCGGAGCCGCCGGTTAGCCCCGACCTGGAGCCGTGCCGGGAAGCTCAATGGGCCCGCTCGTAGGCTTCCTTGATCTCGGCGCTGATCCGACCGCGGGCGGCGACGGTGTGGCCGTTCTCGCTTGCCCAGGCACGGATCGCGGACAGGTCCTCCTTGCCGCGAGCTGGGGCCTTGCGCCCGCGAGCCGAA
This sequence comes from Propionibacteriaceae bacterium, assembly GCA_020846255.1. Classification (GTDB taxonomy): domain Bacteria; phylum Actinomycetota; class Actinomycetes; order Propionibacteriales; family Propionibacteriaceae; genus Propionicimonas. The sequence continues at coordinate 50,575 of JADLEH010000148.1, read as the reverse complement.
GCGCCGACCCGGGTTGCAACGGCGACGTACTTCTCGAATGCCTTGTGGAAATCGGCGGCGTTCTTGCTGCCGAGGTCGATCGTGTAGGACTTGCCGTTGATCGCAAACTCAATGGTTTCGGCCTGGCCGTCTTCGATCACCTCGCCAGTCAGATCGTCCTTGATAACGGCGACAAAGGTGCGAGCCATGCCGGGTCCTTTCTGAGTGTATGAAGTCGTATGACTCTATTGGTCAGGTCGGCATCGAATCAAGCTGGGAATCGGCATCATCGGGTAATTCGGCGCCGGTTCCACCACTCGCGCGACCAACCCCTTCCAATGGCGAACTCGACACTCCCCCGCGTCCAGGCAACGGCATCGCTGCCCGGGGCGGCGCGGCGGGCGTGACCGTCGTAGGTGCACCGACGGTGCCCTAGGCTGCGGTAACCATGATCACGAGCCGGATCCGATGACCGCCCACCGGTCGTCCCCGGAGCTTCTGACCCTCCACGGCGTCCGGGTGCTCGGGGCACCAACCATCGACCTGCTGGCCCGGAGGTTCCGGCTGGACGCTGCAGAGGTGCGTGAGCTGTTGCTGGACGCGCAGGCCCGCGGCTGGGTGGGCCGCTACGACTTCCTCGGCCACGTCACGTGGTCGATGACCGAAGCCGGCCGGGCCGAGGAGGAGCGGCAGCTGGCGGCTGAGCTCGACGCCGTCGGCGCCAGGCAGATCGTCGCAGCGGTCCATGCCGACTTCCTGCACCTCAACGCCGAGCACGGCCGGGCCTGCACCGACTGGCAGCTCCGGCCACGGCCGTGGGACCCGTTCGCTGCCAACGACCACACCGACTTCCGCTGGGACTCGGCTGTGCTCGAACGGCTGGTCCGGATCGACTCGGGGCTGGCCGGCCTGTGCAGCCGGTTGACGGCCGTCCTGAGCAGGTTCGCCGGCCATACCGAGGCGCACCGGGACGCCTTGTTGCGCGTCCAGTCCGGCGACGGGGCCTGGCTCGACGCCCCGGACCGGGCCTCCTGCCAGCTGGTCTGGATCCAGTTCCACGAGGACCTGCTCGCAACCCTTGGCATCCCGAGGGGCTCCGACAACTGACCTCCCGCCGGAGTGTCACGTTTTGGATCTGGTCGACGCTGCTCCGCACCGCCAGGTACACCAGTCGCTCCCGGACCGCCGCTCGCCGGCGGCGCGACACCCCTAGACTCGCGCTCGGCCCAGAACCTGGCGGGAGTACCCAGATGACCTACGACGTCGCAGCCCTGCGCACCCACTTCCCTTCGCTACGGTCGGGGACAGCGCACTTCGACGGTCCTGGCGGCACCCAGACCCCGACCGAGGTCGGCCGGGCGATTGCTGACACCCTCACCTCGCCGCTGTCCAACCGGGGCCGGCTCAGCGAGTCCGAGGCCAACGCGGACGCTGCCGTCACCGGCTTCCGCTCCGCCTACGCCGACCTGCTCGGTGTTCCGGCGAGCGGGATCGTCCACGGCCGCAGCGCCACCCAGCTCACCTACGACCTGTCCCGGGTCCTGGCCAGGCAGTGGCGCGCCGGGGACGAGGTGGTCGTCACCCGGCTCGACCACGACGCCAACGTCCGGCCCTGGGTGCAGGCGGCCGAGGCTGTCGGTGCCGGGGTCCGCTGGATCGACTTCGACCCGGCCACCTCCGAACTCGACGAAGCGAGCCTGACCACCGCCATCACGACCCGGACAAGGCTGGTCGCCGTCACCGGCGCCTCGAACCTGCTCGGCACCAAGCCGGAGGTCCGCAGGATCGCCGGTCTGGCTCACCAGTTCGGCGCGCTGGTCCACGTCGACGGGGTGCACTATGCAGCGCACCAGTTCGTCGACGTCGCCGGCCTCGGCGCCGACTTCTTCGTCTGCTCTCCCTACAAGTTCCTCGGGCCGCACTGCGGCGTGCTGGCCGCGGATCCGGAGCTCCTGGCGACCCTCTGGCCGGACAAGCTGCTGCCGGCCACCGACCAGGTGCCGGAACGTTTCGAGCTGGGCACCCTGCCCTATGAGGTGCTGGCCGGGGCCACCGCGGCCGTCGACTTCCTCGCCGGGATCGCGCCCGGGACGGCGAGCACCCGGCGGGAGCGGTTGCGGGCATCGCTGCACGCTGTCGATGCGCACGAACTGCGCCTCCGGGAACGGCTCGAGGCGGGTCTGGCTGAGCTGTCCCCGGACGTGCTCGTGCACTCCCGCGCGGCCGACCGGACCCCGACCCTGCTGCTGTCGCTCCCCGGCCGTCGGGCCTGGGCGGCGTATGAGTTCCTCGCCCGCCGGAAGGTGCTGGCACCGGCCGGCTCGTTCTACGCCTACGAGCCGTTCCAGCGCTTTGCCCGCCCGACGAGCACGGCCTGCGCCTGGGGCTGGCGCCCTACAGCGACGACGACGACGTCGACCGCGTGCTGTCGGGGCTGCGCGACTTCGTGGCCGGCTGAGCCCCTTCCGGCCTGTCGGGACCGGCGGCCATACTTTCGGCCATGGCATACGACCTTGAGCTGGCCGGCCGGATCCGGGCGGCCCTTTCATTCGAGCCGGCGGTCACGGAGAAGCGGATGTTCGGCGGCTGCGCTTTCCTGCTCGCCGGCAACATGGTCGGGGCAGCCAGTGGCAGGGGCGGGCTGATGCTCCGGGTGGATCCGGCGGCCGGCGCAGCTTTGATCGACGGCGACCGGGTGCGCCGCTTCGAGATGAACGGGCGCGAGCTGGACGGCTGGCTGCACGTCGACACGGCGCTGGTGGAAACCGAGGCCGAGCTGCGCGAGTGGCTGGAGCACGCCCTGGCCTTCGTGCGTACCCTCCCGCCGAAGTGAGGCGCGGGCGGGTGGGAGCTCAGGCGCCCCCGGCCAGGTAGGCGCGCAGGTGCTCCACGACGAAGGCGTGATCCTCGAGCTGCGGCAGTCCCGAGACCCCCACCGCCCCGATCACGGCGCCGCCGGCCAGCCGGATCGGCACGACGCCGCCGTGCGCCGCGTACACCCCCGGATCCAGCCGAGACGAGGTGTCGAAGTCGCTGCCCCGATCCCGGAAGCTCTCCCCGACGGCCAGCGACGCCTGCCCGTACCGCAGCGCCACCCTGGTCTTCCTTGCCAGCCAGTGGTCGTTGTCGGAGCTGGATCCAGGCAGCGCGGTGTGGAACACCCGCTGCTCGCCGAGCTGGATCCCGATCGCAACCGGCAGCCCGGCCGCGACGGCGGCTGCCCGCAGCCGGCAGCCCAGCGCCCACGCGTCGTCGAGGGTGAAGTCGGCGAAGCGGAGTTCGCGGTCCTCTGCCTTCAGTTGTTCGGTCAACTCGCTCATGGTGGCTCCCTGGCTCTGCGTGGACGGTGCCGACGTTAGCAACCGGGGTGGGTGCGCGCGAGGTGGCCGCGGATTCGCCGGCCGGCGGCTTCCAAGGGTGTGGACAGCCGGTGCAAGACTGGCGGCATGCGAGTCCATCTTGGGTCCGACCACGCCGGCCTCGAACTGAAAGCCGCACTGCTCACCTGGCTCGGCGACCACGGCTACGAGCCGGTCGACCACGGGCCGTTCGGCTATGACCCCGAAGACGACTACCCGGTGTTCTGCCTGCGCGCCGCCGAGGCTGTCGTCGCCGACCAGCGGGCCGGGGTCGCCGCCCTTGGCGTTGTGATCGGCGGCTCCGGCAACGGTGAGCAGATCTCGGCCAACAAGGTGGCCGGGATCAGGGCTGCCCTTGCCTGGTCGTACGAGACGGCCCGGCTGGCCCGCGAACACAACGACGCCAACGTGCTGGCCGTCGGCGCCCGGCTGCACCCGACCGGGCAGGTGACCGAGTTCGTCTCCACCTTCCTGAGCACGTCGTTCAGCGGGGACCCGCGGCACGCCCGCCGGATCGAGATGCTCGCCGATTACGAGACCACCGGCAGGCTGCCACCGCTGCCGCCAACGACGGGCCAGGCGCAGTAGCGGCTCAACGGGCCAGCCGGTAGCCGGAGCCGTCCCCGAGCCGGGTGAGCAGGTCGGCGTCGACCAGGTAGCGCCGCAGCGTGGCGACGTCGTCGGTGAACCGCGCCAGACGTTCGCCCAACTCCCGTTCCGGCAGCGACTCCCCCGGGCCGACCGCCCTGGCAGCGATGAGCTGGAGCAGGGCTGCCCGGTCGGCAGCCCGAGCCGGATAGTCGGTGATCCTGCCGTCCCGGGAGAGGAAGCGCTGGGGACCGGTGGCCGGCGGCGGCGCCGACTGCCGCAGGGTGGCCCGCAGCCTGGCTTCTGCAACCCTTGGGTGCCCGTCGGGACCGGACTCGACCAGTCCGGCGGCAGCCAGCTTGCCGAGGGCAACCTCCCGGGTCCTCGCGGGCAGCGGCGTGGCCAGCGCCAGTTCGGCCAGGGCCGCACGTGTCTCGGCGTTCGCCAGCAGGGCCAGCACCGCACGCCAGTCCAGCGGCTCCGCTGCATCGGTCATGGTCAGGATGGTAGTGCCGTGGCCGATGCCAGCGCGGCTGACCTGGAACGGACGGCAGCCGCCGTGCCGTTTGGCAAGGTTGCGTATATCGACCGGCCCGACGGCGTCGGACGATTGCTCCTGCAGGCATCGCCGCCAGGGGCCTGCGCCCGATTCCACACCCTCGGAGGCCCAAGTGCGGGTAGCTCGTATCCTCATCGCGACCACGGCCCTCGCTGCCGGAGTCAGCCTGATCGTAAGCGTCCCTGCCGGGGCGCACAGCCACAAGGCCGAGCCGAAGACCACCGTCTTGACCACTGCCGTCGGTGCGCCGTTCAATCTCGAGGTACGCGGTGACAAGGTCTGGGTCGCCGACGGCGGCCCGGGCCTAATCGGCAAGGTGAAGGCGGACGGAACCGTCAAGACCGTCGTCAGCGGGGTGACCGGGGCCTCCGGGCTCGCGCTGTCCGGCAACGGCAAGTACCTCGCCTACACCACCACGGACGGCGGCCCGGAAGGCATCACCGCCAGCGGGCTGACCATCACCGGGCCACGCGGCTACCAGGCGCAGGCCGACACGCTCGCCCACGAGACCACGAACAATCCTGACGGCGCCGTCAGCTATGGCGTGGAGAACCCCACCCAGTGCGTCACCGATGAGCTGACCAGGATCGGCTTGCCGGTGAGCTACACCGGGATCGTCGACTCCCACGCCTACTCGGTCGCAGCCCTTGGCCGGGGCTTCGTCGTGGCCGATGCCGGCTCCAACGCCCTGCTGCGGGTGAACCGGTCCGGGGACGTCTCCACCCTGGCCGTGCTGCCGGCCCACGCCGCGAAGATCACGGCAGAAGCGGCCGGAGCCCTCGGGTTGGCCGACTGCGTGGTGGGGGTGACCTACCGGTTCGAGGCCGTGCCGACCGACGTGGAGGTGGGCGGTGACGGCTTCCTCTACGTGACCACCCTTCCCGGCGGACCTGAGGATCCCAGCCTCGGCGCCCGCGGCAAGGTGTTCCGCGTGAACCCGTGGACCGGCAAGGTCAAGGAGGTTGCCGGCGGCCTGCTCGGCCCAACCAACCTGGCCATCTCCGGCGGCAGGCTGTACGTCGCCGAGCTGTTCGCAGGGCGGATCTCGGTGATCAGGCACGGTGCGGTGGCCGAGTACCTGCCCCTGCCCGGCGCGCTGGCCATCGAGGCCGGCCGTGGCGGCAGCCTCTACGCGGCCACCGGGATCACCGGTCCGCCTTCGGTGGTGAGGATCGACACCAAGTCGGGCTGGCGGCGCTGAGGACCGCTGCAGCGGACCGGGTGCAGCCGGTCACCCGGATCGGTCCGTGGTGAAGCAGGGTTGGTCGATGTGGTGAGATTGGGAACGTGGCAACGGCGGAACAACTGAACTATCCGATCTCGCAGCGCACCCTCGCCAACGGGTTGCGGGTTGTCGTCAGCCCAGACCACAGTGTCCCGATCGTGGCTGTGAACCTCTGGTACGACGTCGGCTCCCGTGACGAGCGGCCCGGCGAGTACGGCTGGGCCCACCTGTTCGAGCACCTGATGTTCTCCGGCTCGGAGCACGTCGCCACCGGAGAGCACCTGAACGCACTGCAGGCCATCGGCGGAGCGGTCAACGCAACCACCTGGTTCGACCGCACCAACTACTTCGAAACCCTGCCGGTCGGGGCCCTGGACCTGGCCCTGTGGATGGAGGCCGACCGGCTGGCGACCCTCCCGGCGCACCTGGACGACGCCAGCGTCGACACGCAGCGTGAAGTGGTCAAGGAGGAGAAGCGCCAGCGGTACGACAACGTGCCCTACGGCGACGCGATGAACCATCTGGTCGCCCTCGCCTTCGGCCCGGACCATCCCTACGGGCACACCACCATCGGGTCGATGGCTGACCTCGACGGCGCCACAGCCGAGCGTGCCGCCAACTTCTTCCGCAACCACTACCGGCCCGACAACGCCGTCCTCACCATGGTGGGCGACGTCAACCCGAAGGACGGGTTCAAGCGGGCCGAACGGGCCTTCGGCCACCTCCCGGCCTGGAACCGCCGGACCCGCCCGACAGGTCGCCAGCTGCCGCCACTGGCCGGCATCCCGCGACAGCGGGTCAGCGGCCGGGTCCCGGCGGCAGCCACCTGGTTCGCCTGGCGCCTGCCCCCGCGCGACACACCGGGCTTCGACGCCTGCGAGCTCGCGCTGGCTGCGCTCGGCGGCGGGCAGACCTCCCGGCTGCACCAGCAACTCGTCCGCAATCTCGGCGTCGCTGCGGGTGCGGGCGCGTCCGCGCTGCCGCTGATCGGGGGCAACTCGCTCGGCCTCGCCCAGATCCGCGCCCTGCCGGGAGCCGACGCCGGAGCAGCGACCGAGGCAGCCCTCACCGAAGTGGCAAAGCTCGCAGCGCAGGGCCCCACCCTGGTGGAACTGGATCGCGCGAAGGCCCAGTTCGCGCGGGAATGGCTCAGCGAGCTGGCCGGCTTCGACTCAAGGGCCGACCTGATCGGCGCCTACGCCACCCTCCACGCCGACCCGGAGCGGATCAACCACCGGCTCGCCGAAGTGGAGGCAGTGACTCTCGACCAGGTGGCCGAGGCCTGCGCCACCTACCTCCAGCCCGAACAGCGGGCCCAACTCGACTACCACCAGGAGGAAGCCGATGCGCAGGCCTGACCACCGCCCGGAGGTGAAGGCGCCGCCGCGCTGGTTCTTCCCCGAACCCGCCCGACTGTGGCTCGACAACGGCATGCAGGTGCTGGCCTGCCACCGGCCGGGACAGCACGTCGCAGCTGTGTCCCTGGTGCTGGACACTCCCCTCAGCGCCGAGCCGGGCGACGTCGAAGGCGTGGCCACCATCACCCAGCGCTGCCTGGACGAGGGCACCACCAGCAATCCCGGTCCGGCCTTCGCCGAACGCCTTGAGGACATCGGTGCCGTTCTCAGCGGTTCGGCCGGTTACTCCGCCAGCGACCTGTTGCTCGAGGTTCCGGCCGACCGGCTGGACCAGGCGTTGGCGCTGCTGGCCGATGCGCTCCGCGAGCCGGAACTCCGGCCCGACGACGTCCGCCGGTTGCAGCTCCTGCGGCTGGCCGAGATCGACCACACCCTCGCCAACTCCGCCAACCGGGCCCAGGTGGCGTTCCGGGCAGCCTGTATCTCGAGCCGCTTCCGGGCCTCCCGGATGGCCGGCGGCACCGCCGAGACCGTCGCTGCCATCACCAGCGAGGACGTGGTGGCCTTCCACAGCCGCTACTACCGCCCCGACGGTGCAACGCTGGTGATCTCCGGGGACCTGACGAACGCCGTCTTCGACAACGCCGCGGCAGCCTTCGGTGGCTGGCAGGTGCCCGGGACCCCCGTCATCCATCACCAGACGCCGGTCCCCCGCCGGCCGCACTGCTGGCTGATCGACCGGCCGGGAGCCGTTCAGGCCGACATCCGGCTCGGTGGGTTCGGCATCGACCGGGGTGACCCCCGCTGGGCCGACCTCCAGGTGGGCACCCATGCCCTCGGCGGCGCCTTCCTCAGCCGGCTGAACCGCGTCCTGCGGGAGGAGAAGGGCTTCACCTACGGCGTGCACCTGGTGAACTCGCCGATGCGCGACGGCGGCCTGCTGGCCGTCCAGGGGTCGTTCCGGACCGAGGTCGTGCCGGAGGCGCTCGACCTGGCCAGGAAGCTGCTGGACGTCACCGGCCGGCCGATCACCGCCGCAGAGGTCACCGACGCCGTCCAGTACGCCAACGGCATCTCGCCGTTGCGGTACTCCACCGCCCAGGGGGTCACCGAACGCATCGCGTCCCTGGTGGCCGCAGGGCTGAGCACGGAGTTCATCAACTCCAATGCCGTGGCGCTGACCAGGGTGACGCCGGATTCGGCCACCCAGGCGGTCGCAGAACTGCTGCCCCCCGACGCACTGACTCTCGTTGTCGTCGGCGACGCCGCAGCTCTCCGTGGCCCGCTGGTGGCAGCCGGCTGGTCGGTGACGCTGAAGCCCTGACCTACCGGGCGCCCAGCTTCGACAAGGCCTCTGCCACCGCAGCCTTCGCCGCAGCGATCTGGGTCTGGTAGCCGGCCAGGTCGCCCTTGCGGAGGGCCTCGTCCGCGGCGTCGAAGGCCACCTCAGCCTTCTGCATCAGCACCACCGCTGCCTGACGGTCGGCCGCCGTGGGCTCGGTCGGGTTGTTCGGCTCGGTCGGCTCGGTGGGCTCGGTGGGCGCCTCGCCCGGGTCCTCGCCGGTCTCGGCGCCGGCATCCCCGACGAACACCTGGTCCAAGGCCTCCTGCAGGGTGTTGCCGATGCCGACGTGCTCACCGAACCGGACGGCGACGAACCGCAGCGCCGGGTAGGTGCCGGTGCCGGTGCTGGCCTCCCGGGTGGTGTAGATCGGCATGACGTAGAGCAGGCCGCTGCCCATCGGCAGGGTCAGCAGGTTGCCGTACCTGGCCGCTGCCGACCCCTGGTTCAGGTAGGAGCGGAGCTCGTCGGCGAACTTCTGGTCTGTGGTCATCGCGTTCAGGGTCTGCCCCGGGCCAGCGATCTGCTGGGTGTCGGACATGCGCAGCACCCGTAGCCGCCCGTAGTCGGGACTGGTCGCCTCGGCGACCACCGACAGGTAGGAGGCGAGGTTCGCCCTGCCGTTGGGGACGAAGACGGCGGTCTGGCTGAACACCGGGGCCTCGTCGCCGGGCCACTTGATCGACAGGTAGTACGGCGGCTCGGCCGGGCCGGCCTTGGTCGCCTCCGCCGTCTGGCCGGGGGTGGTCTGGGTCGTCGGGTCAGGCGGGACCTGCCACAGGTCGGACTTCTGGAACCAGGAGTTCGGGTCGGTCATGTGGTAGCGGGTCAGCACCTGACGCTGCACCTTGAACAGGTCCTCCGGGTAGCGCAGGTGGGCCATCAGGTCCGGGGTGATCTCGCTGCGCGGCCGCACGGTGCCCGGGAAGGCCTTCTGGTAGGCGTTCAGGATCGGGTCGGCCTCCTGCCAGGCGTACAGGTCGACCGTGCCGTCGCTGGCGTCGACGACGGCCTTGACCGAGTTCCGCAGGTAGTTGATCGGGAGGTCCTGCTGGGTGCCGACCAGGTTGGACTGGGCGTCGTTGGTGGTGTCCTGCAGCGACTGCACCTGGCTGCCGGGGTAGTTCCGGCTGGTGGTGTAGCCGTCGACGATCCAGACCAGCCGGTTGTCGACGACAGCCGGGTACACGTTGGAGTCGAGGGTGAGCCACGGGGCGACCTGGGCGACCCGCTCCTTGGGGGTGCGGTCGTAGAGGATCTTCGACTGGCTGTTCACCCGGTCGGAGAGCAGGATGTTCAGGTCCATGAAGTGCGCGGAGTAGAGCAGCCTGGTGAAGAGGTCACCCATCGGCACCCCGCCGGCACCGGCATAGGTGTTGTTCACCTCGCCGGCCTCCTGGACACCGCCCGGGCTGTCGAACTCGATCGCGGGCTGGCCGGTCTCCCGGCCGACGATGGCGAACGTGGTCGCGTACTCGCCGAAGTAGATCCGGCCCTCGTAGTCGGGCAGGGCGCCCTCCGGAGGCAGGTTCTTCTCGATCCACACCGGGTCGCCGGACGAGCTGCGCCGGTTGCCGTAGGCGGCCACCATGCCGTAGCCGTGGGTGTAGACCGTGTGCAGGTTGTTCCAGTTCTGGTCCGGCAGCTTCTGGTAGTCGATCTCGCGGGCGGCGACCACCGCGTCGGTCTCCGTGCCGTCGATGATGTAGCGGTCGACGTCAAGGGCTTCCGGGAAGGTGTAGTAGCCGCGCAACTGCTGCTGGTTCTCGAACGTCGGCGCCACCACGGCCGGGTCCATCAGCCGGATTCCCGGCAGGGCCGCGGCGTCCTCCTTCAGCTGGCCGGGACGCACCTGCGTCACGGCGTCGTACTGGGTCACCTCGGTGTGGTCGATGTCGTAGGCCTGCCGGGTCGCATCGATGTGCGCCTGGATGTAGGGCCGCTCCAGGTCGGGCTCGTTCGGCTTCACCTGGAAGCTCTGCACGATCAGCGGGTAGACCAGGCCGATGATCAGCCCGGAGACCACCATCAGGACCAGCCCCGTGACGGCGAGCGTCCAGCGGCGCAGGAACCCGTTGGCGAAGAACAGTCCGGCGCAAAGGAAGGCGATCACAGCCATCACCAGCTTGGCCGTCAACCGGGCGTGCGCGTCGGTGTAGTGCATGCCGGTGAACAGCGTGCCCTGGTTCAGCAGGAAGCCGTAGCGGTCCAGCAGGTTCTGCAGACCGTAGGCGATCAGCATCAGCCCGGCCAGCACCGAGAGGTGGATCCGGGCAGCGTTGTCGCGCACTCCCCGGCCACGGACCCGGCCGGAGGCGATCCCGCCGACGGCGAAGTGGACGGCGGCCGCGGCCACGAGGCCGAAGAACAACGCCCCGAGGATGAACGACAGCAGGTCCTGCCAGATCGGGTACTCGAAGACGTAGAAACCGACGTCGAGCCCGAAGTAGGGGTCGGTGACGCCGAACGGGGTGCGGTTCCACCAGGCGAGGTAGTCCATCGACTGGCTCAGGGCCGAGATGCCGGCGACCATGCCGAAGAAGACCGACGGCACGAGGATCGCGAGCAGCACCCGCGACTCCAGCAGGTCCCGGTACCGGTCAAGGACCGCGCTCTGGCCGGTGCGCCGGGTGGTGGGCCGCAGCCGGTAGGCGATCCACATGTTCAGCCCGACGATGCCGCCCATGAGCAGGAAGAACACGAAGAACAGCAGCACCTGGGCGAGGAGCTGGGTGGTGAACACCTGGGGGAAGGCAACCGAGTCGAACCACAGTTTCTGGGTCCACAACTCGGCGAAGATCGTGAAGGCCGCAACCAGTGCTGCGATCACCAGGACCGTCGGCACCAGCGGCCCTCGCCGCGTTATCCGGGACGCCACGCTCACTTGCACTCCTCATCGGGCCGCGTCGAACGGCCGCCTCGGTTAATCCAATGTATGCGCCAGCGCCACAGCCAGCGCCGGCACGAGCTCGGCCCCGCCGAGGAGGTCGCCGTCCTCACCGCGCACCCGGGCCAGGCCATGGCTGGCGCCGTCCCTGGTGACGCCGACGACGACCCGCAGGTCGAGGCGACGCGGGTGGGTGGCGACCGCCAGCGCAGCAGCATCCCGGTCGGCCGGCAGGTCCACCTCGGCGTCGGCCGGCAGGAAGGACTTTTCGAGGGCGAGCACGCAGCCGGCAACCGTCAAGGGCCAGGCGATGCCGGCCAGGGTTTCGGCCAGGTCCTCACCCGGCCGGAAGTCCTCCTGCTCGATCGAGCTGTAGCCGTCGGTCGCACCGGTCAGCTGCTCGGCGAGGCCGGGCTCGGCAGCGATCAGTTCAGCGGTCGGGACAAGGGCGAACAGTCGGGCCGGCTGGTCCCACCCGGAACGTCCGACGTACCGCTCCACCTCGACCAGCGCTGCGACCAGCACGTCACTCACGGGCACTCCGGCACGGATGCGGCCAGCGCCGGGTCGGCCAGCTTCTGGAGGGCCTCGGTGGCGCGGGCCAGCGAGTCGACCGGAACCACCCGCAGCCCCTTGGGCACATCGCCGACGTCGCTGCAGTTGGCCTTGGGGAGCAGGAAGATCGTGGCCCGGTCACGGACGGCGGCGGCGATCTTCTCCTGGACGCCACCGACTGCGCCCACCCGGCCCTCGGAGTCCATGGTCCCGCTGCCGGCGATCACCCGGTCGGCGGCCAGGTCGGCACTGGTCAGCAGGTCGTGGATGGCGAGGGAGAACATCAGGCCGGCGCTGGAGCCACCGATCGAGGGGTCGATCGCGAACTTCACGTCGGGTGAGTAGCTGTAGCCGATCGACATCATGATCCCGACGATCGGCTTCTTCGGGTTGTTCACGGTCGCCCTGGTGATGACGGTTGGTCGGAGGCGCTGCTTCTCGCCGGGGCGCTGCACGGTGAACACCACCGGATCGCCGACGTGGTGCTCGCTGATGATCTGCTGGACGGCCTGGACGTCTGCGGTGGTCTTCCCGTCGACGGCGACGATCAGGTCGCCGGGCTGGAGGATGTCGGCCGACGGTCCGGAGTTGGAGACCGAGGTGACCATCGGCCAGTTCGTGACCTCGATGCCCGACTGGCGCAGCGCGGCCACCACGGCCATCGACTGCGAGTCGTCCATCATCTGGCTCTCCTCCTCGGAGATCTCCGGGGTGCCCTCGCCGGGGCGGTAGACAGCGTTCCGCGGCAGCACCTCGCGCGACGGCAGCCAGTAGGAGAACAACACCTCGGGCAGGCTGAGGGTGCTGTTCGGGGCGGTCACGGCCACGGTGGTCATCCGCATCTGGCCGGACGTCGGATAGGTGTCCGCGCCGGTGATGGCGATGGTGTCCTGGCCGGCGTTCTGGGCGAAGAGGTCGTGGGTGGCTCCCGGCGACCAGGTCACGTACGGCACCTGGACCAGTGCGATCACTGCGGCCAGCACCACGAACAGCACGGCCGAGACGGTCGCCGTCCAGGTCTGTCTGGTCACATCCACCCTCCATCGGCCGATCCGGCCGGCCGTCCATTGGCTCGCAACGACCCTACCCCAGCAGGCATCGCGAGGCTTGGCCGGTGCTGGACAATGGAGGCGTCGCCGAGCAAGGAGCCACCAAATGACCGATCCGGGCAATCCCGAGGACCGCCAGGAACCTGGCGACGATGAGGAGGCCCTGCTGCGGTTCCTTGCCCAGTTCGGCATCGCGCCCGGCCCGGACGGACGGCTCGACATCGAGCAGCTCCTCGGCCGGATGCAGGGCATGATGAGCGCCTTCACCAGCCAGATGGCCAGCTTCGGTAAGTCCGACAGCGACAGCGGGATGAACTGGGGCTTCACCAAGGACGTCGTCCGCCGGTTGACCGCTGCCGCCGGGCCCGACCCGCAGCCGACCGCCGCCCAGCTCGATCGCGTCCGGGATGCCACCGGCCTCGCCGACCTGTGGCTGGACGAGGAGATCAACTTCCCGAGGCTGAGCGCGCCGGCAACCGCCTGGAGCCGGGGCCAGTGGGTCGACCACACCTACCCGACCTGGCAGCAGCTGGTGCGTCCGGTCGTGACCCAGCTGTCAGCAGCGTTGCGCGGCATGATGGACGGCCCCGGCGAGATGCGGGCGGCGGAACCGATGCTTCGGATGGCCCTCGCCGGCATGTTCGCAGCCCAGGTGGGTCAGTCCCTCGGCAGCCTGGCCAGCACGGTGGTGAGCGCCGGCGACATCGGGCTCCCCCTGACCGACCCGGGCGTAGCACTGCTGCCGACCAACGTCGAAGCCTTCGCAGAAGGGCTCGCGGCCGCCCCGGCCGACATCCTGCTGTTCCTGGCCGTCCGGGAGGCTGCGAGGCAACGGCTCTTCGCCGCCGTCCCCTGGCTCGGCCCGCAGTTGCTCGCGCTGGTCGAGCACTACGCCCGGGAGATCACGATCGATCCGGAAGCGCTCGAGCAGGCCATCGAGAGCCAGCTGAACACGGCGATGACGGCCGGCGAGCTCGAGAACGCCGGGAACGCCCTTGCCGGGTCGCTGTTCGCCCCCCAGCTGACCGACGAGCAGCGCGAGGTGCTGGCCCGCCTGGAGACCCTGCTGGCCCTCGTGGAGGGCTGGGTCGACGAGGTGGTCTCCCAGGTGGCCGGGCAGAGGATGCCGGCGGCCGCAGGCCTCACCGAGACTCTTCGGCGTCGCCGCGCGACCGGTGGCCCGGCCGAGTCGGCGCTCAAGTCGCTGGTCGGCCTCGAGTTGCGTCCGCGCCGCACCCGGGACGCGGCCAACCTGTGGGCAGCGACGAGAGCCGCACGGGGCTCGGAGGCACGCGACGCCACCTGGGCGCACCCCGACCTGCTGCCGACCGCGGCCGACCTCGCCGACCCGCTCGGCTTCGCGGCCGAAGGCCATCGCCCGGCCGGTCCCGACGAGCTGGACGCCGAGCTTGCCCGCCTGCTCGAGGAGGAGGGCAAGGACCGGGACTGATCCCCCGGTCGTCGTCACTCCAGGTCGTCGCCCCAGTCCGGCCCGGCGGTGTCCGTGGCGTGCTGGTAGCCCTGCAGGAACGCCTGCGCCCTGGCCAGGTCCGGATACCCGGCCAGCAGGTGGTGGAACTCCGCGGAATGGCTCGGCACGAACAGGTGCGCGAGTTCGTGCAGCAGGACGTAGTCGGAGACCCAAAGCGGCATCGTGCGCAGTCGCGACGACAACCGGATCCGGCCGCTGTCACTCGAGCACGAACCCCATCGACGCAGCTGGTTGTCGACCCACGTGACGGTGAACGCCGGTAGCGGGGACGCGACCCGCGGCGCCAGGTAGGCGTCGAAGAGTTGCCCGGCGCGCGTGGTCAGTTCGTCGTCGGCTGCCGGCAGCACCCGCCTGGACTCGCGTTGCAGGAACCGTTCGACCAGAGGTGGCAGCAGCGCTCGCTCCTGGGCAGCGCTGAGGCGGGCCGGCACCAGCGCCACCAACCGGCCCCGCTCCCGGAAGACCGTGAGGGTCCGTTTGCGGCGCTGGCTGCGACGGACCTCGATCTCGGCTGCTGCTGGCATGCCGGAAAGGCTACGACACGCCGCGGACACCGTCAGTTGACCCGGGACGGGTCGGGCACTAACTTCTAGACGCGAGGCCCCCAGTGGCCGGTCCGCTCGCAGGGGAAGGCAAGCGGAACTCCGGCTCTGGGGGTCCTCGCACGCCGGGCCGAGGCTGCTGCCGGATGGCAGCCTCCTGGGCATAGACTGACCGGCAACTCACCCGCCTAGCCCCAGCCGGGGGCAAAGCTGATCTACAGGAGGAAGACCGTGGCCAAGGACACCTATAGCGGTTCGTTCTACTGCGTCAAGTGCAAGGACCACCGAGACGCAACCGGCGATGTCGTGGTCAACGAGAAGGGGACCCGGATCGCGAAGGCAAAGTGCCCCGTGTGCGGCACCAACCTCACCCGGTTCCTGCCCAAGGCCTGAAGCAGTCTGCAGAGCGCCGGCCGATCGGCCGGCGCTTTGCTGTTCCCGGACGCCCGGGGGCCGGTGTTGGCAACTTGCCGACGGTGTTGTCCAGGTGCTGCCGGGACTTGTCCGCAGCGACCTGACCCGGCGAACCTTCCGGTGTGGCTGCATCCCCGAAGCTCCGGCTGGCCAGGCCGGCGATCACCGTCTGGCGTGCCCCGGGCGTACTGCAGATCGGCCTTGACTCCCCGGCCCTCGTCCTGACCGGGGTCCCCAGCCGGCTGCCGCTGGCCGTTGAACTGCTGGCTCGACCCGAGGGCAGCGAAGGCCTCACCCGACTGCTGCCGGAGCTGGAGCCAGGCTGGGTGGACTGGCTCGTGGCCCGGCTGGCTGCTGCCGGGCTGATGGTCGCGGCCGGTGCGGGTGCCCGTCCGCCGGTGGCCGTGGTGGGCACCGGGGGCCTTGCCGACTCCCTGGCCGGCGCCCTCGCCGACACCGGACTGGTGGTCTCGCGGCCCCCGGCGACATTGCTCGCAACCGAGGCCGACCCGCCCCGCCGGCCGGAACCGCGCCTGGTGGTCCTCGCCGGTCCGAGCGCCGAGCCCGACCGGACCCTCACCGATTCGCTGTTCCGTGCGGGCCGGCCGCACCTGGTGGTGCGGCTTGAGCCCGATCGCGCAGTCGTCGGGCCGCTGGTGCTTCCCGGCCGAACCCCGTGCATTCGCTGCCAGGACCTGCACCGCTGCCACCTCGACGACGCCTGGCCCCACCTGCTCGCCCAGTTGTGCCGGGAACCGGTGGCGCCGGAGCCGACCCTGCTCGCCTGGGCGGCCAGCACCGCAGCCGTCCAGGTCCGCGCCTGGCTCACGGGCGGCCCGCCGGAGGCCGCCGGCAGCACCCTCGAACTCGGGCTGGCCGACTTCCGGTTGCGGGCCCGGGCGTGGCCGGCACACCCCCGATGCGGCTGCCTGCTGCCGATCGGTTGAGCCGGGAGTGCAGACTGGCGAGGTGAGCACCGACCCAGAAGCCCTCGAGCCCGACGACCGCCGCGTCCTGCCGGAGTCCACGTTCGGGCGGGGGGCCCGGATGCTGAGCCTGCCCCTGGGGGCTGCGGCGCGGGCCGGGGTCGGGATGGGGAGGCGGCTCCTGGGCACCCCCGCGGCGGAGGTGGACGCCTCGCTGCGCGATGCGGCGGCCGAGCAACTGTTCCAGGTGCTCGGCGAACTCAAGGGCGGGGCGATGAAGTTCGGCCAGGCCCTCAGCCTGTTCGAGGCCATGTTGCCCGAAGACCTGGCCGCCCCATTCCGCGAACGGCTGCGCAAGCTCCAGGACGCTGCGCCGCCGATGCCGTCGTCCCGGGCGCAGGCGGTGCTCCGCTCCGAACTCGGCACCGACTGGCGCCGGATGTTCGCTGAGATCGACCTGCGGCCGGCAGCGGCAGCCTCCATCGGCCAGGTGCACCGGGCGCGCCTCGCGGACGGGCGTCCGGTGGCGATCAAGATCCAGTACCCCGGGGCCGATGTCGCGCTCGCCAGCGACCTGCGCCAGATCCAGCGGCTCGCCGGAGCGGTCTCCCCGCTGACCGGCGGTCTCGACGTGGTCGCGCTCACCCGGGAGTTCGCAGCCCGGATCAGCGAGGAGGTCGACTACACCCTCGAGGGCGCGTCCCAGCAGCAGGTCTCGCTGGCGTTGGCCGGCCATCCGCGCTTCGTCGTGCCGGCTGTCCACGTCGCCACCCGGCGGGTGCTGGTCAGCGACTGGATCGACGGTGAGAAGCTCACCTCCCTGATCGGCAAACCGGAGGAAGAGCGCAATCGCAGCGCCCTCGACTACGTGACCTTCCTCTTCGCCGGTCCGTCCCTTGCCGGCATCCTGCACGGCGACCCGCACCCGGGCAACTACCTGATCACTCCGGACGGCCGGCTCGGCGTGGTGGACTTCGGGCTGGTCTCCCGGATGCCGAACGGCCTGCCCCCGGCCATGGGCCGGCTGATCCGCAGCGCGGTCGATCGGGACGCCGACCTGATGCTGTCCGGGTTGTCGGACGAGGGCTTCGTCCGGGGCGGCATGGACGCAACTGCGCTGCTGGACTACCTTTCCCCATTCGTCGAACCGGCCCGCGTCGAGGAATTCGCTTTCAACCGGGAATGGGCGCGCAGCCAATTCGCCCGGGTTCACGGCAGCATGGGTGACCCGGTATCGACCCAGCTGAACATTCCGCCGGAGTACTCGCTGATCTATCGCGTGTGGATGGGCGGTATAGCGGTCCTGTCACAGCTGGACGTACGGGCCCACTTCGCCCAGGTCCTGCGTGACTGGCTTCCCGGTTTCGCGGACCCCGGCGCGGCTCCCGCCGGGTCGACCGGGCAGGGGCCGGCGGCTCAGGACGGACTGGGTTCGACCAGCGCGTAGCGGGGGCTGCGGGTGTGCGCACCCAACTGCAACCAGGTCGTGAGCAGTGGCCCTGCCCCGGCACGGCCGACAAGGGCCCTGCGGGGGCGCTCGGTCCCGGAGTGGGCAGCGGCTTCCGGACGGGACTGGAGGTCGGTGTTGACCATTGGACGACTCCATTACTTGGGGGGTGAGTAATGCGGATTGCTGAGTGCCACTCGCGTGACACTCGTGGGGGGTTCGATCCACGATTGGCTCGTCGGGGACAACAGTGGCACAAACCCGGGCGCGTCGGAGGGTGAATTCCCGATTTGCTCATAGAATGCGCGGCCGCATTCGCGGGCCGCTTCCAGGCTGAAGTCGGCAGGGCTGGAGCGAGTCGGGTTGACGGGAACCGCGGCCCGGTCCTCAGGCCTTGACGGCGGTCAGGGTGTAGCTGGCCGGCAGCCGCTCCGGGCGATCCCGCAGCCGGTACTCGCCGGTGGAATCGTCGAGGGCCATCAGGCCCGGCAGGGCGTCGTAGGGGACGCTGTCATGCTCGGTGAACGAGGTGAGCTGCAGGCCGGCGTCGAACAGGGCCGTGATGATCTCGCCGAGGCCGTGGTTCCACTCCAGGGAGTCCGGCGAGGCCACCGGGTCGTCACCGGCGTAGGTCTGCTCCTCGGTCCAGGCCATCGGTTCGGCCTGCTCGAAGTAGGGCAGCTCCAGGGCGACGGTCTCGTGGCCGGCCGCAGAGATGCTGGGCTGCTGGAGCCGGTCGACCGGGTCGGCGCCGACCTGGACGACGATCGAAGCCCACAGCACGGGGTGGCCCTCCCGGATGAACAGGCGCCCGCCGGGACGCAGCAACGCCGAAACCACCTCAGCCCACCGCCGGATGTCCGGTAGCCAGCCGATGGCACCGATGCCGGTGTAGACGAGGTCGAACCTCCGGTCGCCCAGGGCCTGCGGGGCGGCGTAGACGTCCGACTCGACGTAGTCGATCGGCGCACCGGCAGCAGCCGCCAGCCGGCGGGCCTCAGCGAGGGAGGCCGGCGAAAGGTCCACACCGGTCACCCTGCCGCCGAGCCGGTACAGGCTGAGGGTGTCGGTGCCGATGTGGCACTGCAGGTGGACGACGTCGAGCCCGGCCAGGTCGCCGAGTCGCTGCCGGTCGAACTCCACCACCTGGGAGAGGCTCGACGGCTCGGCCAGCAGCCGCTCGATGCCGTAGTTCTTCGCGTGGATGCCGGCCCGGCTGTCCCAGTTCGCACGGTTGATCGCCAGGTAGTCGGCTGGTTCGGCGTCCATTGCACAACCCTAGCCGCGGCGCCTCCCGGAATACGGCCGGGCCCGGCCGACTTCAATGCAGGGTGAGCAGCACACGAGGAACGACGGTGGGTTTCCGGTCCGAGCGCGGAGCGGTGCTGTTGGCGCTGATGCTGACTACCGGGTTGATCGCCATCGACGCGACCATCCTGGCCACTGCGGTGCCGTCGGTGGTCAAGGACCTCGGCGAGTTCGACCAGTTCCCCTGGCTGTTCTCGGTCTACCTGCTCGCCCAGGCCGTCTCAGTGCCGGTCTACTCCAAGCTCGCCGACACCATCGGCCGCAAGCCGGTGATCCTCACCGGTGTTGCGCTGTTCCTGCTCGGCTCGATCCTCGGTGCCCTGGCCTGGAACATGACGTCCCTGATCGTCTTCCGGGTGGTCCAGGGGCTCGGCGCCGGGGCGGCCGCGCCGATGGCGATGACCATCGTCGGGGACATCTACACCGTCGAGGAACGCGCCCTGGTCCAGGGCTACATCGCCAGCGTCTGGGCGATGTCCTCGGTGATCGGCCCGGCCCTCGGCGGCATCTTCGCCCAGTTCGCATCCTGGCGCTGGATCTTCCTGGTGAACATCCCGCTGTGCCTGGTCGCCGGCTGGGCCATTATCCGCTCCTACCACGAGGAGATCGAACCCAGGCGGCACCGGATCGACTACGCCGGGGCGGCGCTGCTGACCGTCGGCCTGAGCGCCGTCATCCTCGCCCTGCTCGAGGGCGGGAACGCCTGGGCGTGGTGGTCGGCACCGAGCGTGTTGAGCTTCGCCGTCGGGGCTGCAGCACTGGTGGGGTTCGGCCTGGTCGAGCGACGCGCAGCCGAGCCGATCCTCGACCTCGCCCTCCTCACCCGGCCACTCATCCTCACCACGACCCTGGTCTCGCTGGGGGTGGGTGCGTTGATGATCGGCGTCACGAGTTTCGTCCCCACCTACCTGGAGAACGCGATCGGCTCGGTTCCGCTGGTCTCCGGGGCTGCCGTGGCCGCCCTGACCCTCGGCTGGCCGCTGGCTGCGGCGACGGCCGGACGCATCTACATGCGCCGCGGGTTCCGGTTCACGATCCTGATCGGCAGCGGCATCGCGCTGCTGGGCAGCATCGCCCTCGCCGCCACCGGCCCGTGGCCCAACCCGGTCACGGTGGCCGGGGTGGCCTTCGTGATCGGTTTCGGCCTTGGCTGGACGGCCGCGCCGACGCTGATCGCCGCCCAGGCCTCGGTGGACTGGGACGAGCGCGGGGTGGTCACCGGCGTGAACGTCTTCGCCCGGTCTGCCGGCAGTGCCGTCGGGGTGGCTGTCTTCGGCGCGATCGCCAACAACGTGATCGCCGCCGGTCGCGGCGAACAGGACTACGCGACCATCGTCGCCGCCTCGACCTGGGTCTTCGTAGCCGTGGCGGTGCTGGCGGCGCTGATGTGCGTGGCGAGCCTGCGGATGCCGCGAGGGTCGGTCGACTCGGCAGCGTTCCTGCCCAGCGCCCAGGTCGTGGCCGACTAGGGCTTCCTCAGTCCGCAGGGTCATCCGGCCGGCCCTCGCCGGCCAGGATGGCAAGGACGGCCTCCCCGTACTGCTCGGACTTCGCCTTGCCGATCCCCGGGATCCCGAGCAGGGCCGCGGCAGTGGCCGGCCGGTCCTCGGCTATCGCCATCAGCGTCGCGTCGGTGAAGATCACGAAGGCCGGCACGGACCGTTCCCTCGCCAGTTCGAGCCGCCAGGCGACCAGCCGTTCGTAGGTCTGCTCGTCGTAGCCGGGCGGGCAGTCGGTGTGGCGTCCCAGCTTCCGTTCGGCGCCGGTGTGCAGGCTCCTCCCGCAGACCCGACAGGTGGCACTCAGAGCCGACCTCGGCTTGACGACCTTCCCCGGCTGCACCTGCGCCGGAGCCGGCCGGGCGGCGATCCCGTCGAGGAAGCGGGAGGGCTGGCGGTTGCCGCCACCCCCACGCCTGGTCCGCGACCAGGAGATCATCAGCAGGCGCCTGGCCCTGGTGATCCCGACGTAGAACAGCCTGGCCTCCTCTGCGACCTGCTCCGGGCCGGCGGCCAGCGAGAGCGGCAGGGTGCCTTCCTGGGCCCCGACCAGCGCCACGGCCGTCCATTCCAGGCCCTTGGCTGCGTGCAGCGTCGAAAGGGTGACCCCGTCGGAACTCAAGGGATGCTCCAGCTGGGCGCGGGCAGCGAGTTCCGCTGCGAGAGCTGCCAGGTCCGCCCCGGGCTGCGTCGAAGCCACATCCTCGGCCAGGGCGAGCACCGCGGCAAGGGACTCCCAGCGTTCCCGCACCCTGCCCTGTCCCGCCGGCGGACGCTCGGTCCAGCCCAGCCGGGACAACACCCCGCGGCAGGCGTCCACCGCCGGCACCGAACCGTCCTTGCGGGCCTGCTCGGTGAGCGTCCCGATCACCTGGCGCACCTCGGGCCGGTCGTAGAAGCCCTCCCCGCCGCGGACGGTGAACGGCACCCCGGCCTCAGCCAGCGCAGCCTCGAACAGCGGCGACTGGGCGTGCACCCGGTACAGCACGCCCTGCTCGCGCCAAGGCACCCCGGCCTCGTGCTGCTCGACCAGCCACTTCGCCACCGCCGCCGCCTCGTCGGACTCGCTGGCGCACGGCAGGATCCGCGGCTCCGGGCCGGGCGGGCACTGCGACTCGAGGGTCACCGTGCCCAGCCTGGTCCTGCGGGCCACCTTGTTGGCCAGTTCCACCACCTGCGGCGTCGACCGGTAGTCCCGCACCAACCGCACCACCCGGGCCTGCGGGAACCGGTCGGCGAAACCGGTGAGGTGCACCGGGCTGGCCCCGGCGAAGGAGTGGATGGTCTGGGCCGGGTCACCGACGACGCAATGGTCCCTGCCCTCGCCCCACCACAGGTCGAGCAGGTTCTGCTGCACCGGGTTGACGTCCTGGTACTCGTCGACCACCAGGTGGCGGTAGGTCGAGCGGACCTCTTCGGCGATCCCGCCGTTCTCGGCCAGCAGGGCCGTCGCGCACAACAGGATGTCGTCGAAGTCGATCACGCCCCGGTCGGACTTCACCTGCTCGTAGCGACCGAGCACCCGGCCGACCTGGGCGGCGTCCAGGCCGGAGACCTCGCGCTCGGCCGTGGTTGCGATCTCGGCGTAGTCGGCGGGGACGATGTTGCTCACCTTCGCCCAGGAGACCTCGGTCAACAGGTCGCGCAGGGTGCTGGTGTCCGGCGTCAACCGCAGCCGGCGGGCAGCTTCCGCGACCATCGAGACCCGCTCGTTGCTGACCTCGGGCAACTCTGAGCCGTAGGCTCGCGGCCAGAAGTACTGTGCCTGGCGCAGGGCTGCGGAGTGGAAGGTGCGGGCCTGCACAGCCGGCACCCCGAGCTGACGCAGCCGGGACCGCAACTCCCCGGCCGCCCGCGTCGTGAACGTGACCGCCAGCACCGCCCCGGCGGAGTAGGCGCCGGTAGCCACCCCGTAGGCGATCCGGTGGGTGAGCGCCCTCGTCTTGCCGGTGCCCGCGCCCGCGATGACGACCACCGGACGGCCGAAGCTGGTGGCGACCTGCTGCTGCTCGGGGTCGAGGCCGGCGAGCAGCTCTGCGGGTTCGGCGATCACGGGAACCCACTGTAGGGACTGCCGCCGACGAAGCCCTCACCAGCCTGCCCGGCAACCCGGCCCACCGCCGGGCACCTGCACCGGCACCTCGGCCACGAGTGTCCGAACCGTCATCTACTCTGAGCAAATCATGCAGTTCCATCACGCGCGCACCGCCGACCAGCTGGTCGAGCTGCTGGTGGCGTTGTGGTCCGAACCCCGTGCGGACGCGTTCGACTTCGACCTGGCCGTCGTGCCGGGTGCCGGCTTCCAGCGCTGGCTGTCCCAGCGGCTGGCCACTGCCGCCACCGAGCCCGGCATCTGCGCCGGTGTCGACTTCACCTCCCTGGCAGCCCTCGAGCGCCGGCTGGTGGGGCCGGACGACCCGTGGCGTCCGGAGCGCCTCGCCTGGCTCATCCAGCAGGTCGCCGGCTCGGCCGTCGATCCGGGGCTGGAAGTGCTGCAGCGCCACCTCGCCGCCTCAAGGGAGGGGTTCACGGCCAGCCACCGGATCGCGCGCCAGTACGCCGCCTACGCCAGGTACCGACCGGCGATGCTCGAGGCCTGGAGCGCCGGCGCCGACACCGGCCCCGACGGCGGCCCACTCGCGGAGAACGCCTGGCAGGCGCACCTGTGGCGGCTGCTGGTCGCAGAACTCGGCGGGGACCCGCTTCGACGGCGGGCGGACCTGCTGGAACGCCTGGCCGCTGCCGCAGTACCTGGACTGCCTGCCCGGGTGGCGGTGCTGGCCCCGCGGAACCTGGACCCCTCGAGCCTCGACCTGCTGGGCGCGCTCGACCGCCACCACCGGGTCGACCTCCTGCTGCTCACGCCGGCCCCGGCCCGTTGGTCCGGCCCGGCGAGCGCCGGCCTGCGCCGGGCGGAGGTGAGCCGGCTCCCCGGGCACCCGCTGAACGAGGCACTGGCTTTGGTCGCGGACGAGACCGCCAGGCTGCTGCCGGTCCCGCCGACGACCGATGCCCCGGCCGTCCCGGACACGCTGCTCGGCTGGCTGCAGTCCGACCTGCGCGCCGACCGCAGGCCACTGCCGCGGCAGCTGGCACCTTCCGACTCCTCGGTCCGCGTGCACCTGTCGCACGGTCCGGACCGGCAGGTCGAGGTGCTCCGGGAGGTGCTCACCGGGCTGCTGACCGACGACCGGACCCTTGAGCCGAGGGACGTGGTGGTACTCACCCCGCACGTCGACGACTTCGCCCCGCTGGTGGGAGCTGCCTTCACTCCCCCGGCCGGCGCGGCCGTGCACCCCGCCCAGCGGTTCCGCGTGCAGGTGGCGGACCGCTCGATCGCGCAGGTGAACCCGATGGTCACCCTCCTGCTCGACCTGCTCCGGCTTCCCGACGGCCGCGTCGAGGCCTCGACCTTGCTGGAACTGTGCGCCCGCCCGGGCGTGGCGCAGCGCTTCGGCTTCACGGCGGAGTCCCGGGAGCGCCTGGTCGAGCTGGTCGAACGGGCCGGCATCCGGTGGGGACTCTCCGCGGCCCATCGGGACGGTTACGGACTCAAGGGCTTCCCGCAGAACACGTGGTTCGCCGGGATCCAGCGGATGCTGCTCGGGGTCACCCTCGCCGAGACCGACCTGATCTCCGCGGGTACCGTCCTGCCCCTCGACGACGTCGAGTCGTCCGACGTGGAACTGGTCGGCGGCCTGACCGAACTCGTCGGGAGACTGTCCAGGCTGCTGGCCGAACTCGGCCGTCCGGCCACCCTCGCCCAGTGGGCCGACCGCTGCCGCGCCGGCCTGACGTCGCTGGTCAGCCTGCCCCACGACCAGGAGTGGCAGCTCGGTGACGTCTGGGCCGGGCTCTCAAGGGTGGCCGAGCACGGCGGCAGGGCCGCCGAGGCCCTGATCGGTCGCCACGCCGCAGTGCGGGCGATCGAGCAGGAGTTCGCGGGCGCACCGGCCCGTGGCGCCTTCGGCAACGGTTCGCTGGTCGTCGCGGGGCTCTCGTCGCTGCGCCATGTCCCGCACCGGGTGGTCGTGCTGCTGGGGTGGGACGCCGACCGGTACCCGCGCTCCGGGCGTCGTCACGGCGACGACCTGCTCGGGATCGAGCCCCTCGTCGGTGACCCCTCGGCCGCCCTCGAGGACCGGCAGGTCCTGCTTGATGCCGTCCACGCCGCGCGCGAGCGACTCGTGGTCGTTGCCCAGGGCCGCAGCGAGGCCACCAACGAGCCGGTCCCGCTGGCCGCGCCGCTGGCCGAGCTGGTCGAGGCCCTCGACCAGACCGCCACCGCGGGCGACGGCACGGGGGCGGGTGCAGCCGTCACCGTCCAGCACCCGCTGCAGCCGTTCGACACCCGCTACTTCGATCCGGCCTTCCCCGAGCTCGGCAGCGCCGACCCGCTCGCCTTCCGCGCGGCCGCCGCTACGCTCGCCGAGCCGGTCGAGCCCGGACCCGAGGAGCGGCTGGGCACGTTGCCGGCCAAGGACCTGGCCGGTGGGGTCAGCCTTGAGGAACTGACCGGCTTCTTCAACCATCCCGCTCGGGCCCTGCTGCGCGGCCGGACAGGGATCAGCCTCGGCGACGAACCGCAGCCAACGGATGCGATCCCGATCGAGCCGGACCACCTGGCCCGCTGGCAGATCGGCAACCGGGTGCTCGCCCGGCTGCGGGCCGGCGACGACGAGCAGGCGGTGAAGCGGGCCGAATGGCTGCGCGGCGAGGTGCCGCCCTTCGAGCTCGGAAGTGCACTGCTCGAAGGCGTCCTCACCGAGGCCCGCCGGTCGGTCCGCGAAATGCCGGCCGAGCTGCCCGAGCCCACGCTGCACGACCTGGCCCTCAACGTTCCAGTGCCCGGCCACGGCCTGGTGCCGCTGGTGGGGCGGGTGATCAGCCATGACCGGGAACTGCTGCAGGTGGAGTTCTCCAGCCTGCAGCCCCGCCACCGGCTGGCTGCCTGGCTGCGCCTGCTGCTGCTGGCGGCCGCCGAGCCGGGCCAGTGGCAGGCCCGGGTGATCGGGAAGGGTCGGGCGAGTGTCCTGGTGGCACCACCGCAGGCTGCGGCCCTCGGCCTGTTGGGGCGCTACCTGGCCCTGTACGCCCTCGGCATGACCGGGCCGCTGCCTGCGCTGCCCCGCGTCGGCGCAGCCTGGGCCGGCTACCGGGTCAGCCAGCGCGACCCTGGCGATCCGCTGGTCAGCCGGAAGAACCTCGAGCGCTGCTGGGACTGGGAGTCCGACGCGTACTGGCGCACCTTCTTCAGTTTCCCCGCCCTGCTGGAGCTGCCGGCCGCAGGCACAGCCGTGCCGGACGCCGACCCGCGGGAGGCCAGCCTGGTGGGCGCACTAGCCACCGCGATCTGGGCACCGCTGCTGGCAGCTGAGGTGCCGGCATGAACCGCTTCGACCCGGCCGGCCCGCTGCCCAGCGGCACAGCAGTGCTCGAGGCGAGCGCCGGCACCGGCAAGACGCATGCGATCGCAGCCCTGGCCACCAGATACCTGGCCGACGGGCTGGTGGCAGCTGACCGGCTGGCGGTGATCAGCTTCAGCCGCATCGCCTCGGCCGAGTTGCGCTCCCGCGTGCGGGACCGGATGCGGAGCACCCTGGACACCCTCACCAGGAGCCTGGCCGGCACCCTGGAGCTCGATCCCGACGAGACCGACCAACTGCTGCTCACCGGCTCGAGGGCCGAGGTCGAGGCACGCCTCGGCAACCTGCGGCGGGCCATCGCCGGCCTCGACGCCGCCAGCATCATGACCATCCACCAGTTCTGCCAGGCCATGCTCGACGAGCTCGGGGTGCTGGCCGAGCAGGACCCGCAGTCCACCCTGGTGGAGGACCTGTCGCTGACCACCGACCAGGTGGTCGACGACCTCTACCTGGCCCGCTACGCCCGGCACCCGCAGGGCCCGCCCTTCGACCTGGCCACGGCAAGGAAGCTCGCCCGGAAGGCCGTCGAACTCCCCGACGCCCCGCTGGTTCCGACCGACGGTCTCACCGAGCGACAGGCCGAGCGACTCGCCTTCGCCGCTGCCGTGCGCGCCGAGCTGGCCGAACGCAAGCTGCGCCTCGGGGTCTACTCCTTCGACGACCAGTTGCTGCGGCTGCGGGACTCGCTCCGCGGCGGCTCACCGGAGGCCCGGCTCGGCCGGCTGCGTCGTCGCTGCGAGGTGGTGCTGGTCGACGAGTTCCAGGACACCGACCCGGTGCAGTGGGAGATCCTGCGCGCGGCCTTCCACGGGCAGGTGCCCCTGGTGCTGATCGGCGACCCGAAGCAGTCGATCTACGCCTTCCGGGGCGCCGACGTGGTGGCCTACACCGATGCGGTCAGGGCTGCCGGGGAGCAGTACTCGCTCGTCGAGAACCATCGCGCCGACGCCGGCGTCGTCACTGCCGTGAACGCCTTGTTCCACAACGCGACGCTCGGCGAGGGCATCGGCGTGCCGCCGGTGACCGCCAGCCACACCACGTCCCGGCTGGTGACCGCCGACGGGTCGCCGTGGCGGGCCCCCGTGCGGCTGCGTTGCGTCCCCGGTGACGAGCCGGTCCGGGCGGCTGAGGCCCGCACCCGGATCATCCAAGACCTCACCATCGAGCTGATCGGGCTGCTGAACGGCGGCGTCCGGGTGGTCGACGCGGGTACCGAGCGGGAGCTGCTGGCCAGGGATGTGGCGATCCTGGTGAGCACCAACCAGCGCGGCCGCCAGGTGGCAGCAGCCCTCACCGGCGCCGGCGTGCCGGTGGCGTTCTCCGGAGCCGACTCCATCTTCGCCACCCCCGCTGCGCGGGACTGGCTGGTGCTGTTGCGGGCCCTCGAGCAGCCCCGACGGGCTGCCGTGCGCGCCGCCATCCTCACCGACTTCGTCGGCGGTGACCTGACCGGGCTGGCGACGGCGGACGAGGAACAGTTCACCGCCTGGGCCGGCACCCTGCAGGGCTGGTCACGCGTGCTGTCCGGCCAGGGTGTCGCGGCCCTCTTCGCCGCAGTCCAGGCAGCGAACGCTCCCGGCGGCAGCAGCCTCGCCGAGCGGGTGCTGCGCCGACCAAGGGGCGAGCGCGACCTGACCGACTACCGGCACCTCGCCGAGATCCTGCACGCCCAGCACACCGACGGCCTCCGCGGTCAGGCCCTGGTCGCCTGGCTCGAGGAGGCGGTGGAGCGCGGTTCGGCCACCTCCGACCGGCTCCGACGGCTGGAGACCGACCGGCACGCGGTCCAGATCATGACGGTCCACAAGGCGAAGGGGCTGCAGTTCCCGGTGGTACTGCTGCCCGAGGCGGCCGACCTGTGGGTACCCGACGAGGACGAGGACAACTGCCTGGCCTTCCACGCCGGCGGCCGGCGGGTTCTCGACCTCGGCGGCAGGGACGCGCGTGGCCGCGCCGACCGGCTCCGCGAGCACGCGGCCGAGCAGGCGGAGGACCGGCTGCGCAGCCTGTACGTTGCGGTCACCCGGGCCCAGTCGCAGCTGACCATGTGGTGGGCACGCACCCGGGCGACCACGGAGGCTGCGCCGCTGCACCGGATGCTGTTCCGGCGCCGGGACCGGATCGGGCCACCCGAACCCAGCTATCCCCTCGACGCCCCGCCCGGGGACGGGCACCCGGGCCAGCTCGGATGGCTGGCCGAGGCCGGCATCCAGGTGGAGGACTGCCTGCCGGCGACCCGGACACGGCTCGCCCCCATCGGTGACCGGCCCGAGCGGCTGCAACTGGCCTCGTTCGACCGGGCGGTCGACCAGCTCTGGCGGCGCACGTCCTACTCCGGCCTGACCGAGGCCGTCCACTCCCGGCCGCCACTGGCGCTGACCTCAGAACCCGTGGTGGACGACGAGCCGGCAGCAGCGACCCTGGTCATCGGCGCCGGAACCGGGGTGCCCTCGCCGATGGCCGAGCTGCCCGGCGGCGCGGCGTTCGGCAGCCTGGTCCACCAGGTGCTGGAGAACCTGGACTGGTACGCCCCGACCCCCGACGACGAACCAGCGCTCCAGTCGCGGCTGCTGACCGCAACGACAGCCGCTGCCGAGCGCTACCCCGTACCCGGGGTCACGCCGGCGGCGCTCGGCCTGGCCATGTTGCCCAGCCTGGTGACCCCGCTCGGCCGGCTGACCGATGGCCTGCCGCTCGCCGGCATCCCCGTCGCCGATCGGTTGAGCGAACTCAACTTCGAGTTCGCGCTCGGCACCTCGACCTCCCGGACGACGTTGCGCGAGGTGGCCGACCTGCTCGGCAGCTGGCTCCCGGCTGATGATCCGCTGGCCGGCTACCCGGAGGAGCTGGCCTGGCCGCAACTCGCCGGGCAGGCCCTGCGCGGGTTCCTGACCGGAAGCATCGACTCGGTGCTGCGGATCCACTCAGCCGCCGGTCCGCGCTTCGTCGTGGTCGACTACAAGACCAACCGGCTGGGACCGGCGGAGCTGACTCTCGACCACTACGCGCAGCCGGCGATGGTGGCCGAGATGGTCCGCACCCACTACCCGCTGCAGGCGATCCTCTACTGCGTCGCGCTGCACCGCTTCCTGGCCGCGCGGTTGCCCGACTACGACCCGCGAAGCCACCTCGGGGGCGTCGGCTACCTCTTCGTCCGCGGCATGGGTGGCCGAACCGCCGGCGCCCGCACCGGGGTGTTCAGCTGGTACCCGCCGGCCGGACTGGTGACCGCGCTCTCCGACCTGCTGGCCGATGGGGGGCAACGATGACCGACCTCGCCACCAGCCTCACCCAAGGGCTGCTCCTCGACGTCCACTCGACCGGGGCGCTGTCCTGGGGTGACGTGCATGTCGCGCAGAAGGTCGCGCACCTCTTCGGTGAGGGCGACCAGACCGTCCAGCTCGCGCTGGCTCTCGCCGTCCGCGCCCTGCGGGCCGGCTCCACCTGCCTCGACCTGTCCGCGATCGACCAGACCACCCTCGACACCGACGAGGAGAGCGTCGGGGTGCCCGTCGAGCTGCTGCCGGAGAGCCAGGCGTGGCTGGCCTCGATCTGCGCCAGCCCCATGGTCACGGTCGGCGCCGAGGGCGGCGGGGACCGCCCGCTGCGGCTGGTCGGTCGCCTGCTCTACCTGGAGCGCTACTGGCAGGAGGAGTCGGTCGTCGCGGACGAACTCGTTGCCCGCTTCGGCAGGTCGCCGGAACCGGTGAGCGTGGCGGCTCTCGCCGCCGCAAGGGCCGAACTGCTCGGCGACGACCCAGACCTCGACCAGGCCGCAGCCGCCATCGTCCCGGCCCTCACCGGGGTCACCGTTGTGGCCGGTGGGCCCGGTACCGGCAAGACCCACACCCTGGCGCGGCTGCTCGGGGTGCTGTGGCGAACCCTGCCCACCCCGCCGCTGGTCGCCCTGGCCGCCCCCACCGGCAAGGCCGCGGTGCGGATGCAGGAGGCCCTTGCCGACGCCCTGGCCGAACTCCCGCCCGACCTCGCCGCACCGCTCGACCAGCTCGAGGCCACCACCATCCACCGGCTGCTGGGCTGGGTGCCGGAGTCCCGCAACCGCTTCCGGCACGGTCGCACCAACCCGTTGCCGCACGACGTCGTGGTGGTCGATGAGGCCTCCATGGTCAACGTGACCCTGATGGCGCGCCTGCTGGAAGCGCTGCGACCGACCGCCCGCCTGGTCCTGATCGGGGACCCGGACCAGCTGGCCCCCGTCGAGGCCGGGGCTGTGCTGGCCGACATCGTCGAGGCCGCCGAGCCGGGGCGGCACCACCGGGTCTCGCTCGCCGGGGTCGGCCTGCCCGACTCTGGTCCGGTGGTGCGGCTGCGGCACAACTATCGCTCGGTGCGGACCATCGCCGAACTCGCCGCAGCCGTCCTTTCCGGGGACGCGGACCTGGCTCTGCACCTGGCCGGTTCGGCGGCAGAGGGGGTCACGTTCGCAGCGACGGTCGAGGAGACCGACCTGCGGGCGCGGGTCACTGCATCCGGGCTGGCGATGGTGGCTGCTGCGCGGACCGGGCGGGTTGCCGAGGCCCTGACACTGCTGGACGAGCACCGGCTACTGTGCGCGCACCGGCGCGGGCCCTACGGCGTCGCCCTGTGGTCCCGGCAGGTCGAGGAGTGGCTGGCCGGCGAACTCGACGACTTCGACCCGACCCTGGCCTGGTACGCGGGCCGTCCACTGCTGGTCACGCAGAACTCCCCCGACCTCGGGCTCTACAACGGCGACACCGGCGTGGTGGTCAACCACGACGGCCTGCTCAGGGCGCACTTCGCACGCGGCCGCCGGGTGCACACCGTTTCCCCGTTCCTGCTGGAAGGCGTCCAGACGATCCACGCCATGACCGTGCACAAGGCACAGGGCAGCCAGTTCAACCGGGTCACGGTGGTGCTGCCGCCGCCCGACTCGCCACTGCTCACCCAGGAGTTGCTGTACACGGCCATCACCCGGGCAAGGCAGCAGGTCACCCTCATCGGCTCGGAGGAGTCCTTGCGCAAGGCCGTCCGGCAGAAGGCCCGACGGGCCTCCGGCCTGCGGGACCGGCTCTGAGGTTCGCCGCCCCCGGCAACCGGACCACCTTCGAACAACATCAGCACTACGACCAGGGAGGCAGCCGATGGCAGGACACCGGATCTTCGGCACCAGCTTCGCCAGCATCTACCCGCTCTATGTCACGAAGGCGGAGCGGAAGAACCGCAGCAAAGCCGAGGTGGACCAGGTCATCTCCTGGCTCACCGGCTACGACACGGCGGGCCTGGAGCGCGCCCTGGCCGCCGGGGTCGACGTGGAGACCTTCTTCGCCGAAGCTCCACAGCTGAACCCCAACGCAGGCCTGATCAGGGGAATGATCTGCGGCTACCGGGTGGAGGAGATCGAGGACCCGCTGATGCAGAAGATCCGCTACCTGGACAAGCTCGTCGACGAGCTGGCCAGGGGCAAGGCGATGCCGGCGATCCTCCGGGGCAGCACCGAAGTCTAGGGCCGCCGCGAGTCGTCGGAGGCTCCCCAGCAGGTGGCGCTGCGCCGCCGGTGGCGGTCAGCCTGGAAGGCGCCCGTCGAGCCAGTCGTCGATCATCCGCCGCGCGATGGACGTGCTGGGCGGCAGCGTGACCTCCCCGGAGGCCAGGGCTGCCAGCAGACCCGAGCGGGTGAACCAGCGGGCGTCCTCGATCTCACCGGCAGCCGGAACCAGCTGCGGGTCGGCAGCGTGGGCGAGGAAGCCAACCATCAACGACCGCGGGAAGGGCCAGGGCTGCGACCCGAGGTAGGTGAGGCCGGTCAGCTCCAGCCCCACTTCCTCGGCCATCTCGCGGTGCACAGCCTGCTCCAGCGATTCCCCGATCTCGGCGAACCCGGCGAACACCGAATAGCGTCCGGGGGCCCAGCTGGGCTGCCGGCCGAGCAGCAGCCGCTCGGCCGGGTCGAGCATCGCGACGATCACCGCCGGGTCGGTGCGCGGGTACAGCTCGTTCCCGCAACTGGTGCATCGCCGGGACTGGCCACCGTGGACGGCCCGGGTCTCAGCCCCGCAGCGCGGGCAGAAACCCGTGTTGGCGTGCCAGGCGGCCAGTCCGACGGCGGTGAAAGCTGCCTGGAGGCTTGCCGCCGACAGCTCGTCCATCACCGAGCGCAGGGCGGTGAGTTCCTCCTCAGCCCTGGTTGCGAACCACGGCCGGCCATCGATGCTGCCCAGCAGGTAGTGCAGCTCCGGATCGAACGTCGACTCGACCGGACGGAGGGCAAGGGCCCCGGTCGGGGTGGTCTCGACGCTCGCGTCGCCGACCCGCAGGAGCACTGCGCCGCTGTCGGACCAGGCGGCGAGGACCCACTCCTCATCGGCGCGCAGCTCGGTCTGCCGATCGAGGGCACTTCCGTCCAGCCAGCTGCTCACTGCGACAGGCTAACCGAGCCGGGGATCCCGGCGAGCAGGGATTCCAGCCCCGCGCGGTCCGGCAGGTCGGGCGGGCGGACGACCTCGGCGGAGCGCAGGTCGTAGAACACCGCGTCAACTTCGGCCAGCGCCAGGCCGCTGAGCTCGGCCCACGCGAGTCGATAGAGGGCCAATTGCAGTGGATCGGCCCGACGGGCATCACCGGTCTTCCAGTCCACCACCTGCGCTCGACCGTCTTCGGCGGTGAAGACCGCGTCAATCCGGCCGCGGACCAACCGGCCGCCGAGCACGAGGGTGAACGGGGTCTCGATCGCCACCGGCACGGCCCTGGCGTACGGCCCGGCCTCGAAGCCTGCGCGAAGCACCTCGAAGTCGGCACCCGCGACCTCGGCGCCGTCGTCGCCGTCGATGAGTTGGGACTGGCCGCGGAACCGGTCCTCGAGCCACTGGTGGAAGCCGATGCCCCAGCGCTGGGCCTCGCTGACCAGCCGCGGCATCGGGCGGCGCAGTTCCGCCGCGTAGCCGACCGGATCGCGGGCCAGCCGGCCGATGCCGGTGACCGAGAGATAGTCGGGCAGCCGGCCCGAAGTCCGCTCCCTCGCCGTCTCCAGCTCAGCAGCCTGGAGCCCGATGGCCGCGACCCGCCACCCCGCCAGGAGCTGGGCCTGGTCGAGGCTGAGCCCCGGCACCTCGGGGTACTCGCCGGACTCGCTCCTGGCGCCCCGCGCCGCCCGGACCAGACCGGCGGCCTCCCGGCGCACCACCCACCCGGGGGTCTCCCCCACTGCTGGCCACCCGCTGGTTGCCGCCGGGCCCAGCAGCGGGTTCAGCTCCGGCACGTCGGCCGCAACCGTCACCAGTTGCGCGTGTTCGGCCACAGCCGCGAAGTAGTCCGAGGGTTCCCGGGGCCTGGCCAGACCCTGTGCCCAGGTGTGGGTGCTCACCAGCAGCAGCTGCCTGGCCCTGGTCACGGCGACATAGGCCAGGCGGTCCTCGCTGAGCCGCTGCTGCCCGGTCAGCGCCGATGCGAAGGCAGTGAGTTCGGCGTTCTCCACCCGCGCCAGCTGCGGCAGGGCCGCTGCGTCCCCCCGCAGCGGGTACGGCAGGCTGGCCGCGTTGCGGAGCCAGTTTCCGGTGACCCGGTCGGTCGGGAACACATCGCCGGCGAGGCCGGGCACGAACACCACCTCCCACTCCAGGCCTTTGGCCTTGTGGACGGTGAGCACCTTCACCGAGTCCGCTGCGGAAACCACGGCCTGTTCCAGCCCGGTGCCGAACTCGCGCTCCGCCTCGAGGTAGGCCAGCAGCCCGGCAAGGGAAGCCTCCGCATCGATGTCGGTGTAGTCGGCCACGGCCTGGGCGAAGGTGGCCAGTGGAGCGCTGCCGCCGGAGCCGACCGTTTCCAGTTCCACGGCAAGGCCGAGCACCGTGATCACCCGCTGCACCAACTCGGTGACCGCGTCGCCGGAGTGTCGCCGCAGCAGGCCGAGCTCGGCCGTGAAGGCTGCGAACCGCGTCCGGGCGTCGCTGCGATAGGCCAACGGTCCGGGGTCGGCCACCGCCTCGAGCAGGCTGGGCACCGACGCCGGGTCGGAACCGGAGAGCACGGCTTCGAGCTCCGCGAGGCTCCGCTGCGCAGCGCCGACCGTGTCCCCTTCCGCTGCCGCCGGCAGCGGTCCGCCGGTTCGCCTGGCCGCAGCCAGCTCCCGCGCGCGCCGACCGAGGAGCGCCAGGTCTGGAATCCCGATCGCCCAGCGCGGCGAGGTGAGCAGCCGCAACACCGACGGGTTGGCCGTGGCGTCGTCGAGCAGGGTAAGGGTTGCCACCACGTCCGCGATCGCCGGCAACTCCAGCAACCCGCCCAGCCCGACGATCTCGACCGGGACATCCCTTGCTGCCAGCTCGGTGTAGACGTCGGCCACCTGGCTGTTGCGTCGCGCCAGCACGGCGATGTCCGACCAGGCCCCGGTCGCCCCGGTGCCGTGCAGCTCGGCGATCCGGTCGGCGATGGCGGTCACCTCCTCCGGCCAGGTGGCGTGGGCTACCGCCTCCACCCGTCCCGGCGGCGTTCCGGGCGGCGCCACCAGGTCGAGGTCCAGGCCGTGGGCGGCCAGCGACGGCTCCCCACGGACCGGACCGGCCAGGTGGTTGGCCGCGTCCAGCACCCGCTGACCGCTGCGCCGGTTGACGGTGAGGGCATAGCCGGTGGCCGGCAGGCCGGCCGCTGTCGGGAAGTGCCGGGCGAAGTCGAGGATGTTGCTGGCAGCTGCCCCGCGCCAGCCGTAGATCGCCTGGCACGGGTCGCCGACAGCTGTCACCGGGTGCCCCCGTCCCGCCCCGGCGTCCGGACCTGAGAACAACCCGCGCAGCAGGGTGGCCTGGGCGGCCGACGTGTCCTGGTACTCGTCGAGCAGCACGACGGCGAACTCCGACCGCAGGGCAGCAGGAACCGCAGGCACCTCTGTGGCCAGCCGGGCCGCCGCTGCCATCTGGTCGGCGAACTCCACGTAGCCGAGTTCGGCCTTCAGCTCCTCGTAGCGCACCACGAGGGTGGCCAGTTCGAGACGTTCAGCAGCAGCTGCCCTTGCCGTCTGCAGCGCCGAGTACACCTGCCCGCGGGGGTTCCGCGGCGCAGCCTCAATGGCTGCGTCGAAGCTCTCCGCCTGGTCGGCGAGCTGCAGCGGGTCGACCAGGTGTGACCGCAGCTCGCCCGACAGCTCCAGCAGCCGCTGGGTCACCGCAGCCGGCCGGAGCCGGGAGAGGTACTGCAGGCCGGGGGTGTTGGCGACGACGCGGGCGGCCAGCCGGTAGCGGGCGGCCCCGGTGATCATCCGGGCGTCGCCCTCCATGCCCAGCCGCAGCCCGTGCTCGGCCACCAGGCGGCCGGCGAAGGCGTCGTAGGTGAGGATCAGTTCCTCCCCGGCCTCGGCGTCAGCGGAGAGGACGCCGGCCTGGTGCAGCGCCCGGCGCACGCGGCCGCCGAGCTCCCCTGCCGCCTTGCGGGTGAAGGTGAGCCCGAGCACCTGCTCCGGTCGCACCTGGCCGCTGCCGACCAGCCAGACCACCCGGGCAGCCATCACTGTGGTCTTGCCCGAGCCGGCGCCGGCGATGATCACCGCCGGCTCCAGCGGCGCGGTGATGGCGGCGAGCTGCTGATCGGAGAAGTCGATGCCGAGCGCCTGGCTCAGCTGCTTCGCCTCGGTCATCCTCATCGCAGCACCTGCCCGCCCCGACCCGAAGCCGGGCAGCTGTTGGCGAACGGGCAGGTGCGACAGTGCGGGCCCGGGGTCGCCGGGTAGCTGCCCTCGGAAACCACAGCGGCGGCCAGCGCCACCCGGTGGTGCACCCAGCTCGGATAGCGCAGCTCCGCAGCGTCCTCACCGAGGTACGGATTCGTGGCCAGTGCGGACTGGCTGAACTCCCTGGGCAGGTCCTCCGGCTTCCCCGCCAGCCGCAGGTACACCGCTGCTGCCCCGGCGGCACCGGGTTCGGGTCCGACCTGGCCGAACCCGCCGGCGGCGACTGCCAGCTGGTAGATCCCGAGCTGCTCCATCCCGGCGATCGCTGCCCTGGTCGGCGGCGTCCGCGAAGTCTTGAAGTCGACCACCCGCAGTCCGGCAGCCGTGCGTTCCAGCCAGTCGACCTTGCCGTCGAGAACGACGGTGCGGTCATCGACTGCGATCTCCAGGTTGAACGGCACCTCGACGCCGACCAGCTCGGCCGGGTTCGCCGCCCGCCAGGCGAGGAATCGCGCCAACCCGAGCTCGACCTCCACCCTCTCGGTCGCAGAGAGCCAGGCCGCCTCGAACCGCAACCGGTGCCAGACGGCATCCAGCCCGGCCCGCAGCTCCGGAAGCCCCCAGCCTTCTTCGACCGCCTGCTGCACCAGCAGGTGGATCAGCGACCCGAGCGCAGCGGCGAGTCCGGGCTCGCCCTCGCCGCGCGCCTCGCGGGCAAGGAAGTAGCGGCGTGGACAGGTGAGGATGCCGGTCACCTGGCTGGGGCTGAGCCGCACCGGCCGGCCGGTCTCCAGCGGCTCTGGCCGGCTGCTCAGCTCGCGCACCCCCCACCAGGTGGCCGGGTCGGCCGACGGCACCAGTGGCCGTCCGGAGTCGTCGGCGGCATCGGCCAGTCGCGCCAGCTCGCCCGCGGCAGCCGCCCGCAACTCCACGGGCACTGCTGGATCGGTGGCGTGGCGGCGCAGCTCGGCAGCCAGCGCGGCCAGGGTGAGCGGCGCGCCCCCACGATCCGGGGTCGCCAGCGGCACCCCCAGCTCGGCAAGGAAGCGGGACGGGGAGTCCGCCTCGCCCTCGGTTCCGGCTGCGGCCGTGACCACGAGCCGGCTCCGCGCTCGGGAGCAGGCCAGGTGGAACAGCCGGCGCTCGGCTGCGAGCAGGTCGCGGTGGTCGGTGCGCCCGGTGAGGCCGTCCCCGGTGAGGGCTGCGGACTCCAGCACGGTGCTGACCCGGCGGCCGGCCGGCCAGACGCCTTCCTGGACCCCGGCCACAACGACCAGTTCCCACTCCCTGCCCCTGGCCCGGTGCGCGGTGAGCACCTGGACACCGCGGCCGCGCAGCCGGGACTCCCGCTCCCGGTCGGCCGGGATCTGTTGCCCGGCGAGCTCGGCGAGGAAGGCCCGGACCCCGGCGACGCCACCGCGGCGATCGGCCTCGGCTGCGCTCTCGAACAGGGCGCAGAGCGCATCCAGGTCGGCGTCCGCCCGGCTGCCCAGGGGTCCGCCGGCAGCCGACTCCCGGGCGAGTTGGCGCGGCCAGTCCGTGCCCTGCCACAACGTCCAGGCCACGAGGTCGACCGGGTCGCCGGCCCGGACCCGGTCACCGGCCGCCGCGAGCACGTCCAGGAACCTGCGCAACCGTTCCGTCACCGGGTTCGCCGCGGCGCCGGCCAGCCAGCCCGGCTCGTTGATCGCGGCAGCCAGCTGCTCCGGCAGTCCGGCAGGTGGGGTCGCCAGCCCTGCCCGCCACTCCCGGGCCAGCCGGCGAAGTCCGAGCGCGTCGAAGCCGGCCAGCGGCGAGGTCAGCAGGCGGACAGCTTCGTCGGGCGCGACGCGGCCGGCAGCCGTGACCGCTAGGGCGAGCAGCAGTGGCCGGACCGAGGGCGCCTGGGCCAGCGGGATCTCGTCGCCTGCCACTTCAACCGGGATCCCGGCAGCAGCCAGCGACCGCACGATCGGTCCGAGCTGCCGCCGCCCGGAACGGACCAGCACCGCCATGTCGCCGTAGCGGATGCCGTCGGTGAGTCTCGCCCTGCGGATCTCGGCAGCGATGGTGGCTGCCTGGTCGGCCTCACCGGAACAGGTGAAGACCTGCACCGACCCTGCGGTATCGGCGGGAATGCTGTCGAGCCGCCCGGTACCCGCCGGCCGCGGCAACCGGGCACGGACCCCGGCCAGGGCCCCGCCGATGGCAGCGCCGTGCCGGTGTCCCGCGGCCAGGCTGGTGAACCGCGCCGGCGCCTCCCTGCGGCCGAAGAACCGTTCGAAATCGGCCAGAGCCCGCGGGTGGGCGCCCCGGAAGGTGGAACTGACGCTGTCCGGGTCGGCCACGGCGAGCACCGGGGCCGAGCCGGCGAGAGTGGCCAGCAGGGCGATCTGCGCCGGGTCCAGCTCGGTGTAGTCGTCGATCAGCACAGCCCCGATCTCGGCGTGAAGGCCGGCCGTGACCGTCAGGTCGGTGAGCAGCAGTCGCACCCGGTGCACAAGCTCCGCGTAGTCGAGCACGCCCTCTGCGTCCAGCACGTCGAGGTACTCGGCGAAGAAGCCACCCAGGGCCTGCCACTCCGGCCGGCCGGCCTCAGCGCCGAACGCCGTCAGGTCCTCCGGCTCGAGGCCGAGCTGGCGGGCGCGGGCGATCGCGGCCCGCACCTGGGCAGCGAAGCCCCGGGTACCCAGCGCCGGGCGCAGCTCACCGGGCCAGTAGGCAGCACCGGATCCGGCCAGCAGTTCCCGCACCCGGAACTCCTGCTCGGGGGCCGCCAGCAACCGCAGCTCAGGACGCCCGGCGAAGCGCTGCCAGATGGTGCGACACAGCGAGTGGACGGTGGCGACCGCCGGCTGCCAGGAACCGTCCCCGAGTTGGGCAGCGATCGAGTTGCGCAGCGAACTGGCCGCCGTACGCCCGGCGGCCACCACCAGCGGCGGCGGATCCTCGCCGCGGCTTCTGGCCACCGCAGCGTGCGCCAGCAGCGTGGTCTTGCCGGTCCCCGGACCGCCGAGGACCAGGAGCGCTGCGTCCCAACCGGCCAGCACCGCGGCCTGCTCGGCGCTCAGCTCGGGCGGGCGCAGCGAGTCCGGGATGCTGGTCACCCGACCATGCAACCACCTGGCACCCACACGGCGCCGCCGACCGGCCAGCAGGCGGTCGGCGACCGCCGTTTCCGAGGTTCCGGCGCCGAAACCGGCGCCGGCTCTCAGGGTTGCCCCCTGACCACCCCGGAACGTTGATGAACGCCTCCGCCAACCGGCGCCACCGCCGTTGCGGGAGGCTAGATTGGTGGCCAACGCCCAAGTTCGAGAGGTCATCCGATGAGCACACCCGCGCAGCCGTCCAGCCAGGGGCAGGCCGTCCAGCTGGCGCCCCCCGACACGCTGAACCTGACCCCGTCGGCACCCCCGGCGACCGTCACGGCGACCCAGGCCCCGGCGATGGCGCCCCAGGTCGATGCAGCCCAGGTGCCGGTACTGGACTCCAAGGTCAACGACTTCCTGACCGCGCTGAATTCGGCCGAGCAGAGCTCGCCGACCTTCTCCGCCCAGGCGGACGCCGTGCGCAGCATGGGCGACGCCGACATCCGCAAGGCGGCGGAAACCTCCAACCGGCTCCTCCAGACCCCCGTCCGGGCCATCGAGTCCGGCGGTCTCGCCGAGACCTCGAAGGTCGGCAAGACCCTCCTGGATCTCCGCCGCACAGTCGAGGACCTCGACCCCAATCAGGCGAGGGGCAGCAAGGGCTTCTTCGCCCGCATCGGGGTCGGGAAGCCGGTGCAGGACTACTTCCGCAAGTACCAGAGCTCCCAGCAGCACCTGAACGGCATCCTGCACGCCCTGCGTTCCGGGCAGGACGAGCTCACCAAGGACAACGTCGCCCTCAACATGGAGAAGCAGAACCTCTGGACGGTGATGGGCCGGCTCAACCAGTACGTCTACATCGCCGAGCGGCTCGACGCCAGGCTGTCCGCGCAGATCGCCGAACTCGAGCTCTCCGACCCGGACAAGGCCCGGACGCTGAACCAGGACGTGCTCTTCTACGTCCGGCAGAAGCACCAGGACCTGCTCACCCAACTGGCGGTCTCGATCCAGAGCTACCTGGCGATCGACATCATCATCAAGAACAACGTCGAGCTCATCAAGGGTGTCGACCGGGCCTCCACGACCACCATCTCGGCCCTGCGGACGGCGGTCATCGTCGCCCAGGCCCTCGGCAACCAGAAGCTCGTGCTCGACCAGATCACGGCCCTGAACACCACCACTTCGCAGATGATCCAGCGCACCTCGGAGATGCTGAAGGAGAACTCGGCTGCGATCCAGGAGCAGGCAGCCTCCTCAACCATCGGGCTGGAGCAGCTGCAGGCTGCGTTCGCCAACATCTACGCGACGATGGATTCCATCGACCAGTTCAAGCTCAAGGCGTTGGACTCCATGTCCGCGACGATCGGCACCCTCGAGACCGAGGTCGCCAAGAGCAAGTCCTACCTGGAGCGCGTCTCCCAGCAGGACACCAGGGCAGCGACGCTGCCGACGATCAGCATCGACCGCTAGGGCAGGGATGGGCTTCTGGGACCGTTTGCTCGGCCGTGAGGAACCGTCCGCACCCGAGGGTGCCGACGAGGTGGCTGCCGCGCCCACCGAAGCCGACATCAGTGACTCGCTGGCCAGGGTGGAGAGCCTGGTTGGCGATCCGGCGGTCCCGGCAGTGGTCCGTTCCCGCGCCCTGCGCGTCACCGGAACGGTCCGCAAGACCCTCCCCCGGCTGGCCCTGCTCGGCCTCGGCAGCTACGACGCCTACTCGGTTGTGGCCACGGCCACCGACTACCTCCCCGAGGCCATCGGTGGCTACCTGCGCCTGCCCCGGGACTGGGCGGACTCGCGGCCGGTCGACCGGGGCAAGACCTCGTTGCTGCTGCTGATCGACCAGCTTGACCTGCTCGCGAACACCATGGACGCGATCTACGACGCAGCCAACACCACCGACGCAGCCGCCTTGATCAGCCACGGTCGCTTCCTGCAGGAGCGCTTCGGCCACA
This sequence comes from Propionibacteriaceae bacterium, assembly GCA_020846255.1. Lineage (GTDB taxonomy): Bacteria > Actinomycetota > Actinomycetes > Propionibacteriales > Propionibacteriaceae > Propionicimonas. Next base: position 9,960 of record JADLEH010000148.1, on the reverse strand, counting down.
ATCAGGCGCCCGAACTGAACCTGGGGCAGGCATGACCGTACCGAAACTGGGGCCGGCCCTCGCCGCCCTGAGCAAGGCGGCCGCTGCCGTCGGCCTGGACCCGGCAGCTGCGGTGGAAGAGGGGCTCGTGCTCTCCGCAGCCGTCGCCGAGTCCAACCGTGGCGCTTTCGTCGACTGGTGCCGGGAGGTCGGCGTGGACACCTCCGCGGCCACCTTCATGGACGCGGCCGTCCGCGGCCGCAGGTACCGGGGCGCCCCCACCCCGTTGGCCAGCGAGGCCGCAGCCTCGAGGCACCGGTCTGCAGCCGGCTACGCGAAGGCGCTCGGCGACGTCTGCCAGGCCGCGGCCGCACTCGGCGAACCCGGCCCGGCAGCCCTCGGCGCTGCGAGCCTCGCCGCTGCAGCCCAACTGCCGGGAGCCGGCACCCACCGGCCGGCGGCTCCCACCCCGGCGAGCCCGGTGCCGGACGAGGCTGCCCAGCGTGAATTCGTCCGGCAGGCACCTGCCATCCTCAACGAGGTGCTGTCCAGGCTGTCCACCAGCCAGGACCGGCTCCTCGACGTCAGCCGGATGGACCCACACTCCCCCGGCGCCTTCCCCGGTCTCGGCGGGGTCACCTTCCCCGGCGTCCCCGGGTTCCCCGGACAGCCTGCCGGTGCGCAGCCCGTCCCGGACAGTGGCCCGGCGACCGCTCCGGCACAGCCCGCCGAACCGGCCACACCGGAACCGGAACCCGAGCCGGAACCCGAGGAGCCGGAGAAGACGGTGGAGGAATGGCTGGCCGAGCTCGACGAGCTGATCGGGCTGGCCACGGTCAAGAGCGAGATCCGGCGCCAGACCGCCATCCTGCGGGTGGACGCGCTGCGCACCAAGGCCGGCCTGAAGAGCCCAACGATCACCCGGCACCTGATCTTCACCGGCAACCCCGGCACCGGGAAGACGACGGTAGCCCGCCTGGTCGCCGGCATCTACAAGGCGATCGGCCTGCTCAGCAAGGGCCAGCTGGTCGAGGTCGACCGCTCCGAGCTGGTGGCCGGCTACCTCGGCCAGACCGCCATCAAGACAGCGGAAGTGACAGCGAAGGCCTACGGCGGGGTGCTGTTCATCGACGAGGCCTACTCCCTCAACGGCGACCAGTACGGCGAGGAGGCGATCAACACCCTGGTGAAGGAGATGGAGGACCACCGCGACGACCTGGTGGTCATCGTCGCCGGCTACCCGGTGCCGATGGACATCTTCATCTCCAACAACCCCGGCCTCGCCAGCCGCTTCCGGACCACGATCACCTTCGACGACTACACCGACGAGGAGCTGCGGAACATCTTCACCCAGATGGCAGCCAAGTCCGACTACGACCTTGGGGCCGGGGTGCTGGAGGAGTTCACCCGGCAGCTGTCCACTCAGGCGCGGGACGAGACCTTCGGCAACGGCCGCTACGCCCGCAACCTGCTGGAGGCTGCCATCGGCCGGCACGCCTGGCGCCTGCGCGAGGTCACCGAGCCGGACCTCGAGCAGCTGCGGACCCTGCTCTCCGAGGACCTGCTCGAGCCGCAGCCGGTGAAGACACCGGCTGTCGAGGCGGGCCGCCTCGAGCCTCCCGACAGCGCGGCCGACATCGCACCGGTGGAGTTCCCGGAAGCTCCCCAGGAGCAGCAGTGACCTCCACCTCCACGAGCGTCCAGCCGTCGCAGACGGCGGTCGCCGCTGGCACCATGGCCACCACGCCGGCAGCCGGCGTCGCTGCCCAGCCGGAGTTCGTGCCGCCCGCTCCCAGCCGCACGCCCCGGTTGCTGCGAAGGCTGCAGGCGGCTGCTGCCATCGCGCTGCTGCTGCTCGGCGGCCTGGGCACCTGGGTCATCTCCGAGCTGCGCACCGACCTGGCCTCCGCCCCGGAGGTGTCGGCGCAGTACGCCCGGCTCGGTGAGGTGCAGAACCGCCTGCTGGAGGCCAACGCCCTTGCAGCCGTTGGTGTGATCGAGGGCGACGGCGGCATGACCGACCGGGCCGAAGCTGCCGGAGCGCGGCTCAACCAGGCCGCCGGCCTGCTCGTCGCAGCAGCCACGGCGCGGCCGCAGGACACCGAGGCCGTCGCCGCCATCAGCGGCCACCTGGTCGGCTACGGCCAGCTTCTGCGGGCGGCCGACGGCCGCGACGCGAAGACGGCGAAGGCGCTGCTCGACCGCGCCGACACCCAGCTCGACAAGCAGCTCCTGCCCGCCCTCGCCGCGCTCCAGACCGGGCTGAGCGAGGAGGCAGCGGCCCGCTCCTGGACCGAGTCGGAGTTCTTCGTCCCCCTGCTGGCCGTGCTCACGGTCGGCTTCCTTGGGTGGATCAGCTGGGTGGTCGCCCACCGCACCCGCCGGGTGCTGAACCTCGGCCTCGTCGGGGCCGTGGTCGCAGCGCTGGCGATCCTCTGGGTCACGGTCGCGGCCCAGCAGGCCGCCGCTGCAGCCTCGACCGACAGCCGGAACACCCAGTTCGCCCGGGTCGTCGACCTCACCGATGCTGCGAACCAGCTCGGGACGGCTCAGCGCATCCACGCCCACGCCGTCCTGGTGCGGAGCTGGACGCAGGGCGACGCCTCGGCTGTCGACGCGGCGGTGAAGGCCGCCGGGGGCACCGACCTGCCTTCCGGTGACCGGATCCTCGCCGACTTCAAGTCGGCGCAGAACAAGCTGGCCGCCCTGATGGCGAAGGGTGACTGGAGCGGGGCAGCCGGGCTGGTCCTCGCCGACGGCGAGGAGGGCCTGGCCGGAACCGCCAAGAGTTTCGACGACGCCGTCTCGCGGGCGAGGACCGAGGCCGTCGTGGCAGCGGCCGGGCGCCCGGACGAGATGCGGGACACCCTGATGTGGCAGCTGGCTGCAGCAGTGCTCGCTGCCCTCTTCGGTGCAGCGCTCGCCGTGGCCGGGATGGAACAGCGATTGCAGGAGTACCGATGACCACCAGTGCGCCGGCAGCCCCCGGCCAGCTCGGGGTGGCTGCCCGCCCCCAGGACCTGCTGGCCTATCTCGGTCGACTCGACCGCTGGCTGGCTGAACGCCGGGCAGAGCTCGATTCCCTCGACGAGCAGATCATCAGTTCTGGACGGCAGGCCGAACTCACCTCGGACATGGCGCTCGCGCTGGCCCTTTGGCAGGCGGCCAAGACCCGGCAGAACCTGCTGCTGGCCACCTGGGACTCCGGTCGCGTCGGCCAGCAGGAACTCGAGCGCCTCTCCGCCCTGATCTGGGGTCGCCTGGACACCGCCGGCGCCCAGCTCGCCCAGCTGCAGTCGATGGCCGTCTCCCTGCCGGAGGCGGGCCGGCTCTGCGACGCCCTCGTCGCGCAGCTGCGGACACGGCTGAACACCGATCCCAACGCCGAGCAGCAGCAGATCCGGCTCCGGGACCTCCGCGCCCAGCTGGAACGCATCCGGGACCAGGCGAAGCTGGAACCGCCGGCGCTGGCCCCGGCAGCCAACGGCAAGCTGGCCGCCCTTGCTGCCCGCACCGACCAGCTCGCGGACAAGCGCGGCCGCGGCGGTGACATCGGCGGCCTGCTCGGGTCCCTCGAGATCGAGGCAGCCCGACTGGAGCGGGACCTGATCGTCGGCGCGGCCCAGCGCAGGGAAGCACGGGACCTGCTGGTTCGGGCGCGGGAGCAGCTGGCCGAGGTGTCGGCCCGTGAGCAGGCCGTGAGGACGCTGGCCGGCCAGGCCGCCACAGCCGTCTGGCCCACCCCGGAGGGCGCCCTGCCGAGCGTCGCCGGGCTCGGGCCGGTGCCGAACACCCGCACCGCCCTCGTCGGGTTCGTCGAGGGACTCGCCAGGGTGGACGCCCAGCTGAACCAGGCCCAGGCGGAACTCTCCCGCGCCCTGGCCGAACGCGACGCCGCCGCAGCGCTCGCCGGGGCCCTGCAGGCGAAGGCGGCCGGACTGGGGCACGGTGCCCAGCCGGCCCTCACCGAGCTCGCCGCCCTGATCGGACGCCGGCTGGCCGACCGGCCGGTCGTGGTCCCGGTGGTGCACCAGCTGTTGCAGGCCTACACCGCCCAACTGGACTTCCTCGCCAGGAGGCAGGCATGAAGTGCCGCCAGCCGGGCTGCACCGGCACCATCATCGACGGCTACTGCGACGTCTGCGGCATGCCCGGAGTCGCTCCGGCCCAGGTCGGCCGTGCCCAGCCCGGGATCCGGCCGTCCACCCGGGCCACCGGACCGTGTCGCCAGCCGGGCTGCAGCGGCCGGATCATCGACGGCTACTGCGACGTCTGCGGGTCTCCCGACGTGGTCGCGGTGATCCCGTCCGGGCCGGCCACCACCCGCACCAGGACATCGGTGCACCTCGGCTCGACCGCGCTGGGTTCGGCGCGGGCGTCGTCATTCGGGGGCCGGCCGAAGCGACACAGCAGCACCGAACGACTCACCACTGCCAGGATCGGCGCCGGGCTCACCCGGGTACCGCCGGCCCCGGCGATCGACGCCGGCAAGGCCGTCCTGGCCAACCCGGAGGTGCCGCTGGACGCCCGGGTGTGCCCGCGTTGCGGTGCGAAGGTCGGCCAGGGTGCCGAGAACGTCGCCTCCCGCTCCGAGGGGTTCTGCCCCGCTTGCGGCGCGCTCTACTCGTTCACGGTGAAGCTGAAGCCCGGTGACGTGGTCGCCGGACAGTACGAGGTCGTCGGGGCGCTCGCCCACGGCGGCATGGGCTGGATCTACCTCGCCAAGGACCGCAACGTCTCCGGCCGGTGGGTGGTGCTGAAGGGCCTGCTGAACACCGGCGACGCCGACGCGCTGGCCGCGACGATCGGCGAGCAGCGGTTCCTCGCCAGGGTGGAGCACCCCCTGATCGTCGAGATCTACAACTTCGTCACCCACGACGACGCCGGGTACATCGTGATGGAGTACGTCGGCGGCCGCTCCCTGAAGCAGTTGCTGAAGCAACGGATGACCACCAACAACGGCGAGGCCGACCCGCTGCCGGTCGACCAGGCCCTGGCGTTCCTGATCGAGATCCTGCCGGCGCTCGGCTATTTGCACGAGCTTGGCCTGCTCTACTGCGACTTCAAGCCGGACAACGTCATCCAGGTCGGCGACTCCCTGAAGCTGATCGACCTCGGCGGCGTCCGGCACATCGGTGACGAGGATTCCGCGATCTACGGCACCGTCGGCTACCAGGCACCGGAAGTGGCGACTCTCGGACCCTCCATCGCCTCGGACATCTTCACCGTCGGGCGGACCCTGCTGGTGCTCTGCGCCGAGGTGGTCGGCTACCAGTCCGAGTACGAGTTCCGCATCCCGCCGGCCGAGGACATTCCGGCGCTGGCCGAGCACGACTCGCTGTACCGGCTGCTGCTGAAGTGCTGCGCCACCGACCCCAACGACCGGTTCACCTCTGCCGAGGAGCTCCGGCTGCAGATGCTCGGCGTGCTGCGGGAGGTGGTGGCGACGGCCAACCCGGGCGTGGCGACCACGGCAGCGTCCTCGGTCCTGTTCGAGGCCCCGACGGTTGCGACCGAGCGCTACGGGATGCGGCAGCTCCCCCGGCTGCGCCCGGACGCCTCCGATCCCCAGGCCGGCTGGCTGGCCAGGGTCAGCACCGAGGATCCCGTCCAGCGGCTGGCCGCCCTGTCAGCCCCGCCGGGTGAGTCCCCGCAGGTCCTGCTGGCGCGCGGGGACGCGGCCCTGGAGGCGAACAATCCGAAACTGGTCGACGACTGCGTCCGGAAGCTGCTGCTGAAGGACCCCTGGGAGTGGCGGGCAGTCTGGCTGGCCGGGCTGAACGCGCTCCAGGAGAAGGACTACGCCACGGCGCAGAGCTCCTTCAACGCCGTCTACGGACAGGTGCCAGGTGAACTGGCGCCGAAGCTGGCCCTCGCCCTGGCCTGCGAGCTCGGTGGGGAACTCGACATCGCCGAGAACCTCTACCGAACCTGCGCAGCGACCGATGCCTCCTACGTGACCCCGGCAGCCTTCGGGCTGGCAAGGGTGCGGGCTGCCCGCAACGATCTGCCCGGCTCGCTGGCAGCACTCGAACTGGTGCCGAGCACCTCGCGCGGCTATCCGGAGTCCCAGCGGCTGCGCGCAAGGCACCTGGTCAACCTCGCGGTCGACCCCGCCGGCATGACCGAGGCGTTCAAGGCGGTCGGCCAGGCCCGGCTCGACCCCCGCACCGAGGCCGAGTACCGGGTCGTGCTCTACCAGCGGGCCCTCGCCAGGGCCAACGGCGGGACCGTGCCGCTGTCCGGCCAGACGATGACCGAGTCGATGATCCGGGATCTCCTCGTGGCCGGCTACCTGGAGCTGGCCCGGCTCACCGAGGACCAGGGGGTACGGGCCGGCTATGTCGACCTCGCCAACGCCCTCCGCCCCTGGAGCCTGCTGTGACCGGCGAGTGGCCGCTGTGGCCAGAGGCTGCGGAGCCGACCGGCACCGAGGACCGGCCGGGGCAGCAACCCCCAGCAGCCGCGCAGCCGGCACCGCAGGCGCCGCCCGAAGGCCCCTCATGCCCGAACTGTGGCCGGGCCACCGACCCGACCGCCTGGTTCTGCGAAGCCTGCGGGCACCCACTGGTACCGACCGCGCCCGCCCCGGCCCCAGCGCCGGCAGCCGATGGACCCTCGACCCAGACCCGGCGGCTCGGGGTTCGCGTCAGCCAGCTGGCCGACTGCCCCTCCTGCGGCGGCACGGTCGGTGCCGACGGCTACTGCCAGACCTGTGGCGCGAAGGCGCCGGGCCCGCGCGACCACTTCAGCTCCGCACCGGCCCCCTGGGTCGGCGGCGTCTGCGACAAGGGTCGTCAGCACCACCGCAACGAGGACGCCATGGCACTGTGGGCCGAGGGCGACCGTGCGGTGCTGGTGGTCTGCGACGGGGTCTCGACCAGTATCGACTCCGATGTCGCAGCCCTCGCCGCGGCTGAGAAGGCCCGCGACGTGCTGGTCTCGCTGGGTTCCGACGGCGTGGCCGGAGCCGAGAGCCGCGATGCCGCGATCGCCCGGGCACTGGTCACGGCGACCGCGGAGGCGAACCAGGCAGTGGTGGCCACAACTGCCCCGGACTCGACGAACGCCGCCTCTGCCACCTTTGCCGCGGCCGTCGTGATCGGCGACCGGGTGCACTTCGCCAACCTCGGCGACTCGCGGGTCTACCTGCTCTGCGAGGCCGAGCGCACCCTGCTCAGCGAGGACGACTCGCTGGCCCAGGCGTTCATCGCCGAAGGCATGCCGCGGGCCGAGGCTGAAGCCCTGCCCCGGGCCCACGCCATCACCAAGTGGCTGGGCCGCGACGCCGTCGACACCGTGCCACGCACGGGCGTCCGCCAGGTGCCCGGTCCCGGCTGGCTGGTGGTCTGCTCCGACGGGCTCTGGAACTACGCCTCCCCGCCGGAGGAGCTCGCCGCCCGGGTCGCGGCTGCGGCCACCGGCACGAGCGAGCCAGTCGAGATCGCCCGCCGGCTGGTCGTGTGGGCCAACGAGCAGGGTGGCCACGACAACATCACGGTGGCGCTGGCCAGGGTTGGCGAGGCGACGGGTAACGCAGCTGGAAATGTGGTCGCTAGTCTGGTCACGGCCCCCAGCGACCAAGAGAAGGAGTCCGCAGAGCATGGCTGAGTTCACCTCCGCCGTCTACCAGAACGAGTTCCTGCCGGACGGCGGGACGGACGTCAACGCGATCGTCACGATCCGTTGCACTGGCGCAGGTGCCGCCGGACGGACCGGGAGCGGTGACGCCGGCGAGATCGTGGTCGTGGACACCTCCGGCTCGATGGGCGTCGCCAACATGAACGCCGCCAAGCAGGCGGCCATGATCGCCCTCGACAACATCCTCGACGGCACCTACTTCGCGGTGGTCGCGGGCAATCACAAGGCCTACCTGGCGTACCCGATGGTGCAGACCGGCGCCGGGATGGTGCGCATGGACGCCCGCACCCGCGCCGAGGCAAGGCGGGCGATCAGCTTCTTCCGCGCCGAGGGCGGAACCGCGATGGGCACCTGGCTGAACCTGTGCAAGGCGCTGTTCGGCTCCATCGCCAACCTTGCCCAGAAGCACGTGATCCTGCTCACCGACGGTGAGAACCACAACGAGACCCAGGCCCAGCTGGACGCCGCCATCGCGAACTGCGCCGGCGACTTCCAGGTCGACGCCCGCGGGGTCGGGGTCGACTGGAAGGTCGCCGAGATCCGCAAGATCGCCCAGGCCATGCTCGGCACCGTCGACATCATCGGTGACCCGAGCCGGCTGAGCGCCGTCTTCGCCGAGCTGATGCGCAACTCGATGGCCCGCGGCGTGGCGAACGCCGACCTCCGGGTGTGGATCCCCCAGGGCGCCCAGGTGCTGTTCATCCGGCAGGTCTCACCGACCGTCGAGGACCTCACCCACCGCGGCACCCCGGTGAACCAGCTGACCATGAGCTACCCGACCGGGTCCTGGGGCGACGAGGAGCGCGACTACCACATCGCGGTCCGGCTGGCGGCCAAGACCGTCGGCCAGGAGCAGCTGGCCGCCCGGGTGCAGCTCGCTGTCGGCCCCGACCTGCTCACGCAGGGTCTGGTGAAGGCCAAATGGTCGGCCGACATGAACCTGACCGCCCAGATCAACCCTGAGGTCGCCCACTACACCGGGCAGGCCGAACTGGCCCAGGTGATCCAGGAGGGCCTGGCCGCGAAGGCCGTCGGGGACGAGGCGACCGCAACGACCAAGCTGGGTCGTGCCGTTCAGCTCGCCACCGAGAGCGGCAATGCCGAGGCCACCTCGAAGTTGCGGAAGGTCGTCGACATCACCGACGCGAGGACGGGTACCGTTCGACTCAAGAAGGCAGTGGACAAGGTCGACGAGATGGCCCTGGACACCGCCTCAACGAAGACGACACGAATCAGGGGCTGACATGGCGATCTGTCCGGCCGGGCACCAGACCAGCCAGAGTGACTTCTGCGACATCTGCGGGCTCCCGGTCCCTGCCCAGGCGCCGGCCGCGGTGGCCGCTGCCCCCGAACCCCCCACCCCGGTTGCGGCCCAGCCGGTGGTCTGCCCGAACTGCCAGACCCCGAACGTCGCCGACGCGCTGTTCTGCGAGGCCTGCGGATACGACTTCACCACCGGCAGCCTGCCCGAGGCGGTCCCGGCCCCCGGACCCACCCCGGCGGCGGCACCGGTCAGCGAGGCACCGGCACCGGCCGAGACCGCGGCTACCGACCCGGAACCTGCAGCAGAGCCCGCTGCACCCGAGCCGGTCACCGGCGACCCGGTCGACGCGCCAGGCCTGCAACCCGGGAGTGCGGTCTCGCCGGTGGCTCCGGAGGCCGCACCGGTCCAGCCCGCACCGGCCGCTGGTCCGGTCCTCGACTCCCCCGTCCTGCCCGCCCCGCCGGCGTCACGCCAGCGTCCGGTCGTCGAATGGGTGGCCGAGCTGTGGATCGACCCCGACTGGTACACCGCGCAGGGCTCGTCGGACCCGATGCCGTCCCCGTCGCTCCCGGACATCGTCCCGCTGGTGAAGGAGACCAACCTCATCGGCCGGGTCTCGCACAGCCGGGGCATCTTCCCCGACGTCGACTGTGATCTCGACACCGGCTGCAGCCGTCGCCACGCGATGCTCACCACCGATGGCACCAGGTGGTGGATCGAGGACCTCGACTCGGCCAACGGCACCTTCGTCGGCGCCGTTTCCGGTCCGCTGCCGGCGATGCCGATCCCGCAGGGACGGGTGGAAGTGAACCCCGGCCAGCGGATCTACGTCGGGGCCTGGACCCGGATCGTCATCCGGCGCGCCACCGACGACGAGAAGGAAGCCTTCGCCTGAGCCAGTTGCGCTGTGGGCGTACGGGTGCCGGACCTGGCGTCGGCCGCAGGTAGATTGGCCACGGCGTCCAGCAACGAGGAGAACCGGTGGAGATCAAGATCGGCATTCAGCACGTGGCCCGTGAGCTGACGGTGGAGACCGAGGAGACCGCTGCCAACATCGAGGCGAGCCTGCGCAAGGC